>JBBRZT010000381.1:0-1934 GCA_038236395.1 Candidatus Acidiferrales bacterium | reverse complement strand
TTCAAGAATGACCCGGCGTGAAGAACCTGAATTTTATGCGATAGCGCCGCGGAGTTACAAGCAGCGCCAAGGAAAAAATCGCGGCTCGCAGTTTCTTTGCTCGCGAAGTGAGCACCCGCCACACAGCGCAGGAATCTCTCCTCAATCTCTCGCGTAAACCTCACTGCATTCTTGTGATCTTGGCAACCACCAAGCCGCCGTCATTCCGAATCCCGCCGCCTTTCCAGGCGGGTGAGGAATCTGCTGTTCGCATCCACCTCATCACAGTCACAATAATGTTCCCCCCAAAAAGAAAACCCCCGGCCATTGAAGGCCGGGGGTCCCCGGGACCGAGTTGCGCGGGGAAACAACCCACGCGGGGAATCTACGACGCCGAACGCGCCCGAGCTTTAGGTTCCGCGAATAGTGCAATCACTTCGCGATTAAACGCCGGAATATCTGTAGGCTGGCGGCTGCTCACAAAATTGCCGTCGCGCACCACTTCCTTATCCACCCACTTGGCGCCCGCGTTGCGCAGGTCGTCCTGAATCGTGTGATAGCTGGTTAGTGTGCGCCCCTTGGCGATCCCCGCCGAAACCAGCAGCCACGGCGCGTGGCAGATAAACGCAATCGGCTTCTTCGCGCGATCCATCTCCTGCACGAATTTTTGCGCCGCCTGTTCCACCCGCAGCGCGTCGGCGTTCAGCGCGCCCCCGGGCAATAGTACAGCGTCGAAATCGGCAGGATTCGCATTGCCCAGCGTCGTATCCACCGCGACGCTTTGCGACTTTTCATCATGCTTCATGCCTTGAATCTTCCCGCTCTTCGGCGCGATCACCGTAGTGCGTGCGCCAGCCTCGTCCAGCGCCTTACGCGGCTCCAATAATTCTGCTTCTTCAAATCCGTTGGTAGCCAGAATCGCTACCCGGAGTCCATTCAATTTTTTTTCACTCATGGCTTGCCTCGACTTGTTTGGATTAGGAGCGCGGCTTCTGCCGCATTCAAAACTTGCTCCACTCTTATGTTTCGCTTCCGCGCCAAATGCGGCAATCGGGGGAAGGCTGTAGAAAAAAGGTTTGCGAAAAACTTACTGGACTTCGCGAAGGAAAACTCGACCGCCTCAGGACGCCGCGGCGATCTTGGGCGCTTACCGCTGATCCTCTGCGGCTTTGGCCAAAAGGTTGGCGGTGCTGGACTCTCCAGCCAAATCCGGAGCCGCCGCCAACGGCAACGAGGCGGTCACCCGCGTGCCCTCGGTTCCAAATTTTACTTCCAGTTCGCCGCCCAGTTGGCGAAGGCGTTCGCGCATTCCAGGAATTCCGACCCCCAACGCAGGACCGCCCTCAAAAGGAACGCGCTCGGTCGCCACGCGAATCCCTTTGCCATAATCGACAATTTCCAGGTGCACGCTGCCGCCCGCGTTAAAAATTCGAATGTCCGCGCTGGCGCTGCCCGAATAGCGATGCACGTTCGTCAGGCTTTCCTGCACCACGCGAAACAGCGCGGTTTCCGCGTCGATGGACAGCCGCACCAATTCCTCGTCAACGGTTACATTCAACTGTATCCCGCTGCGTTTCTTGAATCCTTCGGCGTACCACAATACCGCCGACGCCAATCCGCATTCGTCCAGCAGCGGCGGGTGCAGCAAGTAAGACAGAGTCCGAATCTCCTCGCCGATTTTGCCAACAACCTCGCGCGATTCCTGCAATGTTTCCTTGACGTCGGTTTTTCGAGTGTCCACCAGATTGGTCAGCCGGTCCAGCGCCATCGACAGCACCGCAATTTTCTGCCCGGTGGTGTCGTGCAGGTCGCGTGCGATGCGCCGGCGCTCTTCATCCTGCAGCTTCAGCAACCGCGCGGAAAGCTGCCGCAGCGAAAGCTCGCTGACGCGCAGCGCTTCATTGGTCTCCACCAGTTCGGTAAGTTCGGTGGCCACCACGCAAATGGAATGCCCG
>JBBRZT010000380.1:0-2147 GCA_038236395.1 Candidatus Acidiferrales bacterium | reverse complement strand
GTTTGGACTCGCGGAATGAATGCGACACACCTCCGAAACATATTCATGCCCGCTCCACAGGGCGAAGAGATGACTGGGGAAAACCCCTTCGGATTTTGTTCGGAGTCGTAGTTGACAGTCGCGCTTTCAGAGATGACGCGTTGTTTGATGGTTGCCCAAGCTGCCGAGAGAATACGGAACGAAGAGGAGGAGAAAATTCGATGCATAGCATCTTGATGTGGGTGGCTGCGATTGGGGCTTGTACTTTGCTGGCTACGGTGGCTGCGGGGCAGAGTGCGAAGGAGGTGCGCGGGGCTTCGGCGTTGAATGCTATTGAGAATGAGGCTCCGGCTAAGTTGATTGTGGATCCGCCGATTCCGGAATCGCTGGCGATGGGGCATGTGTTTATTCAATACCGGACGGAGAATTTGCGGGTGGTGCCGGTGTTTGGGAAGGGGGCGCTGGATGTGTCGCCGCGCATCGGGCATATTCACATTACTGTGGATGATTTGCCGTGGCATTTTGTGGATGCCAGCGGGGAGACGATTATTCTGGTGGGGTTGGAGCCTGGGGCGCATCGGGTGTTGATTGAATTGGCTGATCCGACGCACAAGGTGATTACCAGTCAGGTGGTGAAGTTCGTGGTGCCGGAGCGAGTGCAGAAGAAGTGAGGGTGTAGCCACTCTTGGAAAAACAGGAAGAGTCTAGGCTCACGCGATAAATCGAAGAGAGGTTCCTACACCTGCCACGGCAGGTAACTGCGCAGCGCGGATCGTTCGCCCTTCTCCCGCTTGAGCGGGCTCAGGGTAAACAGGAGCGAACGAGAAAAGAAAGGGCCGCGCTGCTTTGGTTGGAATGACAGTTTTTGGGTGCGTTGCTGAGGTGGTTGTCAAGATCAGATGAACAATGGGTTCCTCACCGCTAAGTGGTGGTTGCCAAGATCAGATGAACAGCAGGTCCCTCACCCGCCTGGAAAGGCGGCGGGATTCGGGATGACAACTTAGCCTTTTTTTTCTAGTTGGAGAAATCAACCCGAGAGTTTGTCGGCTGAGTTGGTTGCCAAATCAAGAGTGAAAATCTGAACAAGAGAGCTAGCCGCATAGCTGTAGCTTGAGGGAAATTACGCGGGGGATTTCGCGGCTTTATCTGCGGGGTGGATTACGACCTGGCGTTCTTCGCCCATGCCGATGCTTTCGGTGCGGATGCCGGGGATGTCTTTTAGGGCGAGGTGGACGATGCGGCGCTCGCGCGAGGACATGGGATTGAGGCGGAACGGTTGACGGGAGCTTTCGACGCGTTCGGCGGCAACTTTGGCAGTCATGCGGAGTTCTTCGAAACGGAGCGCGCGGTAGCCGCCGCAATCGACGTGAATTTTTTCGTGGAAGGCGGGTTCGAGACGGAGGGCGCGGAAAGCGAGATGCTCGATGGCTTTGAGGACTTCGGCGTTTCGTTCGAGCAGGAGTTCCTTGTCGCGGCCGTCGAGGTCGGCGATGACTTCGGCGTGGCCTTCCATACCAGCGTTTTCTGGCGGGACGGCGCGGACGTCGACTTTGAGCTCGAGGCCTGCGGCGCGCACGCTGTCGTCGAGAAATTTCTGCAGGGCTTCCGCCGTGGCGGTGCGGTCGAGTTTGCCGTCGCGAATGAGGTTGGGGATCATAAGCAGCTGGAACGAAGCGGTGCGCGTGCTTTCGTTAACTTTCCTTTCCGACCAGGCCTACTAGCCGGTCATTGTTTATCTGGGCAATCAGGATTTTTTACCACGAACAGGTTTTGTCGTAACAGCTGCCGGAATCACGGGATGGTGGCGGTTTAAATACCACTGCTGGCCAATGCCGACGACGCTGCTGGTGAGAATATACACCGCCAGGCCGCTGGAAATAGGCGAAATCATGAAAATGCCTGCCATGGCCACGGGCATGACCTTCATCATCATCTGCTGCTGCGGGTCGGTGGAAGTAACCGGGGTCATTTTTGAAACGAGATACATGGACGCGCCCATCATGATGGGCAGGATGTAGTAAGGATCGCGCGCGGAAAGATCGGTGATCCAGCCGAACCAGCGGGCGTGGCGCATTTCGATGGCGAAGCGCAACGCGTTATTCAAACCGAACCAGATGGGCATCTGTAAAAACATCTGGAAGCAGCCGCCGACGGGGTTGATGCCTTCG
>JBBRZT010000379.1:0-2233 GCA_038236395.1 Candidatus Acidiferrales bacterium | reverse complement strand
CAGCCTGTAGCAGTCTCTTGCTAAACGTCGTGGGGCTTTGCACTAAACATTCCGCTTCCAGTGAAATCAAAGCGACTGCCGCCACTTCTCCAAGCTCTTCAACCTATCCACCTTGGACGTCCGTACGCTCCTCGAGATTCCGTTTCTCGCCCGAATCCGAGTCGAGATTCGAGAGCCATGTCTCCTTCTTGAGATCGTCGCCCAACCGTTCGCGGTGGTTCTGGATCAGCTTCCAAGGGCCGCGATGGCACCCTGTTGGTTCAAGCTTGAGCGACCTTTTCGCTTTCGAAATGGTCTCACTCCTGTCCTAAATAAATCTGATTTCCACTTACGAACCACTTATAGGTTGTAGGTGCGAGCTTTGAACGCCGAATAGGTCCGCTCTCGGCATGGGTCATCCTCTCGCTCGCTTGCGTCAGGGTATGCCCTCCTGTCATTGTGAGGAACGAATCGTGTGCTTGCCAAGTGCCGGTTCATCCACACGCTCAAGGAGGGCGTTCTCATGGTACAGGCTTCGAGCCTCTTCAATCAACTGCTGCAACATTTTCCGCGCCTGGAATTCGCTTCGCTGGTGAAAAAGCACCTCGCCGAGAAGGGCGCCAAAGGATTCACCTGCTGGACTCAGTTCGTCGCCATGACGTTCTGTCAACTGGCGCGTGCCGATTCGTTGCGCGAGATCTGCAATGGTCTGGCTTGCTGCGAAGGCAAATTGGCGCATCTGGGCATCGCCACCGCTCCCAACAAATCTACTCTGTCCTATGCCAACGAGCACCGGCCCGCGGCCCTGTTCGAGGATTTGTTCTACACCGCCATGAATCGTTTCCGCGGACAAATCGGGCTGGGCATTCGCAAAGCCAAGTTCCGCTTCAAGAACAAGCTTCTCTCGCTGGACTCGACCACTATTACGCTGTGCTTGGACCTGTTCCCCTGGGCCGAGTACCGACGGCACAAGGGCGGCGTCAAAGCGCATGTGCTGTTGGATCACGACGATTACTTGCCGAGCTACGTCCTGATCACCGAAGCCAAGAAAAGCGATGTCCGGGTCGCCCAGACGCTCGAACTGAAACCCGGATCGATCGTGGCCATGGACCGAGGCTATAACGATTACGGGTTGTTCGGGAAATGGACCTTACAGGGAGTGTTCTTCGTCACGCGGCTCAAAGAAGACGCCGCCTACGAGGTTGTATCATCCGCCACTGGCCCCCTGGCGCGCAACATCCTGGCGGACGAAACCATCCGCTTCACCGGAGTGAAGGCCGCCAAGGATTGCCCGCACCTGCTGCGGCGCGTAGTGGTTTACGACGAGGTCAACGAACGTGAGATCGTATTGCTCACCAACCTCATGAAATTGGCGGCTTCCACGATTGCCGCCATCTACAAAGACCGCTGGGAGATCGAATTGTTTTTTAAGGCGCTCAAACAAAACCTCAAAGTGAAGAGTTTTGTGGGGACCAGCCAGAACGCGCTCCTGATTCAGATTTGGACGGCGTTGATCGCTATCCTTCTGCTGAAGTGGCTGCACTACCTGTCGAAGGCCAAATGGTCGCTATCCAATCTGGTGTCCCTACTGCGGATGAACCTTTTTACCTACCGCGATCTGCGCTTGTGGCTGGATACTCCATACGGAACGCCGCCTATCGTGCCGCCCAGCCAGCAGTTAGGGCTGAACCTGGGTTAATTTGGACAGGCGATGAGCAATCTCAAGGCGGTGGGGAACGACAGCTATATTGAGTGGGTAAGCACCGCGGCTTTGGCTGCGAATGAAGTGGACATCAACTCTGTCCTAAGTGGGACGGCGCGGGTCTTGGACAGGAGGGTGTAAGTCGAAGCGGTAGACCTCCCCATTTTTAATCCTACTCCCGATGACTCAAAGCACCTGTTTTCAACGCGGGCTGTCAGTCGTTTATTTTATTTAGGACAGCAGTGATGCAGAGTGATGCCAACCGACTCGCCGTGCGCGATCTTGTGCCGGTTGTCTACGATGCTATTCACCGACTCGCCAAGCTGCCCTTTGGTGTTGCTGTCTAACCGTTTTCTCAATTCTTGGCTGAATCCCCCGGCCAGGTCTAGAATGCTTCCCATCTTTGGGTTCTGAAATTGGCGCAGTCGACTTTCCACAAAGTTAGCTACAGACATATCCGCTCGTGCGCGCGCATATTCTGTGAGAGTTATTCGAACGGAATTCTCCAGAAAGCCGCTAACCAGTACACAAAGATACCGCGACCAATGAGAT
>JBBRZT010000378.1:0-2521 GCA_038236395.1 Candidatus Acidiferrales bacterium | reverse complement strand
CGATTTTATAATCCATGGATGCGGTTGCCCCCCTCGAGGTACAGTAAAGAATGTACGCGTATGTGTCGGAAGAGTCAAGATATATGCTTAGGAATGAAGGGGTTAGGGAAAATTAGTTACCAATTTGGCACTCGGATTGCTTGACGGTGCGGCGGAACGATTCGAACGTTCTGGAGCGTTCGAACGGAGTTCCAGCGGTTCGAATGGCAGACGCGTAGGACAGATTCCGCTGAACGGGTATGATGGACGGTCCTGCAGTTTGGCTCCTATATGATTGTACTGGCGATAGATACGTGCGATGTGCGGGGCAGCGTCTCGATACTTGAGGACGCGGCCGTGCTTCATACCGAAATTCATGAAGACGTCGGGGAATATTCTTCGTGGCTGCTTCCGGCCGTGGAGAGGGCGCTGCTGGCCGCTGGGAAGGCCCTGCGCGATGTGGACGTTTACGCGGTTTCGACCGGCCCGGGTTCGTTTACGGGTGTGCGCATTGGGCTGACCACTGTGAAAGCATGGGCGGAAGTGTTTGGGAAGCCCATCGCAGCGGTTTCGCGTTTAGAGGTTCTGGCGGGTGAAGCCACCCGGCGCGGCGGAATGCAGGACGCCAGGTTTGTCGCCTCATTTGTGGCTTCGCAGCGGGACCAGCTATTCGGCGCTATCTACAAACGGGTAGAAGGGGAGCTGACCTTACAAGGTGAAGAGACGGCCACCGAGCCCGAGGAATTCCTGGCTCGCGTCGATGAACGAGCCGTTAGGCGGAGGGTACAGTGGGTCTCGACCGATCCGACTCTTCTGGCGCGAAGCCCGGCATGGTTTGAAAGAGCGGGACGAGGCGAAGAAATTGTAACAGTGGCTTGTGTACTGGCGCCGATGATTGGAAGGCTGGGTTATCGCAAAGCAGAGGAGGGCATTGTGGTTAATGCCCTGGAACTGGGCGCCAATTATGTCCGGCGGCCCTACGTGGAAGTGAACTGGAAAGGGTCGCCTGGCTCTGGAACGACGCCGGACGCGAACCCGGATCCGAAGCCAGGACCGCAGTGATCCGGAAATATGCATCTACGGATCTCCAAGCGGTTTTGTCCATTTGTCGGAACGCACCCGAGGCAGCGCAATGGACCAAAGCTGGCTTTGAGCAGGCGGTTTCGTCCGACCATGTGGTGCTGGTGGGTGAAACCGCGGTAGGCGCGGCGGCGCAGATTTGCGGTTTCTTGGTGGCGCGAGTAATTGCCGGGGAAGCGGAGCTGCTGAACATGGCAGTGGATGCGAAAGATCGGCGGAAAGGCTTGGGAAGTAAGCTACTTGCGGCCGCCGTAAGAGAGGTGGGCACCCAACAAGCGAAACGCATGTACCTGGAGGTTCGCGAATCGAACCAGGCCGCGATTTCTTTCTACGAGCGGCACGGCTTTCGCAAAAATGGGCAGCGTGTGAACTACTATCAAAACCCTACAGAGAATGCCTTAGTCATGGAGAAACTCACAGGCTAGGACTGAAGTTCCAGTGGTTCCCCCTTGACGTGGAAAATCTTAGTGCTATCTTTCGTTCATGTAGTGTTCACACAAAATCCGGAAAAGCAGTGTTGAGGAGGAACGCATGGCAAGCATGGCGCGGAACCCTCGGGACATACTGCTCGATACAGACGCCGAGTATCAGCGTCTGGCAGAGCAGCACTCGAAATATCAAACGGAACTAAATCGAATTTCCACCTCTAGCTACCTCAGTTCAGAAGACCTCCTGGAAGAAATCAGACTTAAGAAATTAAAGCTACACGTGAAAGATGAGATGGAGATGCTGGCCGCGCGCCTGCACGCACCTCCAAAACAAACGCAATAGCCCGGATATTCAGTTAAAACCTGTCGATAGAAACTGTCGTAGAATGACCATGCACCCCGTGTTGGCGGCGGGGTCTACTCCCAGCATGGTAAAAGAAGGATATTATTTCGGGTTGCCGCTGCTCCTGGCCGGGGGCGCGGCTTTATTTTTCCGTTGGAGCGTGCCGGGCTACCTGCTGATTTTTCTGGCGTTGTTTGTTTTTTCGTTTTTTCGCAATCCTGATCGGGTGATTCCGGCTGATCCGGGCGCCATAGTTTCTCCTGGGGATGGGCGCGTGGTGGTGGTGCAGGACGAGGAGTACGCGGGCAGGCCCGGCAAGCGCGTCAGCATTTTTCTGGCGGTCTGGAACGTGCACGTGAACCGCTCGCCTGCGGCCGGAACGATTACCGAGATGAAGTACCGGCCGGGGAAATTCCTGGCTGCGATGCTGGCCGCCGCTTCCACGGAAAACGAACAAAATATTTTCACGTTGTCCACCGATGCGGGAGAAGTGGTTTTTAAGCAGATCGCGGGATTGATTGCGCGCCGGGTGGTCAGCTGGAAAAAGGCCGGCGACTATGTGGCGCGCGGCGAACGCATCGGGCTGGTGCGCTTTGGTTCGCGTGTCGATCTGTGGGTGCCGCGCGACGCGGAGATTCTGGTGAAGGTGGGGCAGAACGTGAAGGGCGGATCGTCGGTGCTGGCGAATTGG
>JBBRZT010000377.1:0-2694 GCA_038236395.1 Candidatus Acidiferrales bacterium | reverse complement strand
TTTACCTGCTTCCCAAGCCCAAGCGAAACGGTCTCACTGCTCTCTACGCCTTCATGCGCCTCGTCGACGACGTCGCCGACGAAGGCGACAACGTCTCCGACAAGCAGCGCGGTCTGGCGAAATGGCGCGCGGCCTTCGACGCAGCAGTCACCCGGTCCCTAGAATTGCAAGACACACAGCCGCCAGCCGGCACCACCGTCCTCCCCGCGCTCGTCGACACGATGCGCCGCTATCAAATGCCCTCCCGCTATCTCCACGACCTAATTTCCGGCGCAGAGATGGACCTCACCGTGGACACCTATCCCACCTTTGAACGCCTGAAGGAGTATTGTTATCGCGTGGCAGGCACGGTAGGCCTCACCTGTACCCATGTCTTTGGTTTTCGCGATTCGCGCGCGCTGGAACTCGCCGAAAAACTCGGCCTGGCCTTTCAGCTCACCAACATTATTCGCGACGTCCACGAAGACTATAAATTGGGCCGCATTTATCTTCCCCAGGAAGACATGGCGCGTTACGGTGTTTCCGCTGCGGATTTCGGTTTACCCACAGCAACTCTCGGCATGCGCGAGCTGCTGCGCTTCGAGGCCCAGCGCGCCTGGCAATTCTACGAGGAAGGCGCCGAGCTGCTCAGTCTCATCGACGAGGACAGCCGCGGCACGCTCTGGCTGCTGGCGCACACCTACAGCGCCCTCCTCGCGCGGATCGAGTCGCTGGATTTTGGCGTGTTCAGGGAACGCGTGCGCATCTCGCGCGCCGAAAAAATGGTGTTCATAGCCAGGGCGCGATTCGGGCGCCTGACGGAAGAGAATATTATTGAAAAGTGCGATCGTGATCGGCGGCGGGCTGGCGGGACTGGCCAGCGGCGTCGCGCTGGCTGAAGCCGGCTGGCGCGTACGGCTGTTCGAACAGAAACCGTTCCTGGGCGGCCGCGCCACCTCCTATGTACTCCCCGGGGGAGAGCACGTCGATAATTGCCAGCACGTAACTCTCGGGTGCTGCACCAACCTCGCCGATTTCTACCGCCGGGTCGGTTCCGCGGACAAAATTAAGTTTTTCGACCGCCTCGTTTTTCTCGATCCCCAGGGCCGCCGCGGCACCATGAAAGCAGGAATTCTTCCTGCTCCATTCCATATGACGGGCTCGTTCCTCACCTTCGCGCCGCTCAAAATCGGCGACAAACTTTCCATCGCCCGCGCCATGCTCGAAATCCTCGCCGCCAAAGGTAATACTCGCGACCTCGAAGAAGCCGGCGGCATCTCTATGCTCGAATGGCTGCACCGTCGCGCCCAGACTCAGGGCGCCATCGAGCGCTTCTGGCGCGTCGTGCTGGTCAGCGCCCTCGACGACGAACTCGAGCACACCGACGCGCGCTACGGCGTCGACGTTTTCTGGAAAGCTTTCCTCATGAACAGCACCGGCTACCGCATGGGCGTGCCCATCGTGCCCCTGGCCGAATTGTATGCAGGTTGCCAGGTGGCGATTGAAGGGCGGGGCGGGGAAGTGAACTTGCGAACGCCGGTGCGAGCGCTCGTCGCCGACGGTACCTCTATCACTAGCGTGCAGTTCGACAACGCCCGCGAAGAATCCGCCGACGCCTACATCTTCGCCGTCCCCCACGACGCCATCGTCGATCTGATGCCCGACTCCGTCCGCCGAGCGGAATCCTCGTTGGGAAACCTGCACAAGATTAAAGTCGCCCCCATCACCGGCGTCCATTTCTGGTTTGACCGTCAGGTGATGGACGAACCCTTCGTCACCCTGCTCGACACCAACACCCAGTGGATTTTCAATAAGTCGCAGCTCTACGCCTCTCCCTCTCTCAACAGTTCAGCAAAGAACCAGGAACAGTATCTGCAGATGGTCATCAGCGCCTCCTACGATCTCCTGAAAAAATCGCGTCAGGAAATTATCGACCTCTGCCTTCGCGAAGTCCGCCAGGCCCTTCCACGCGCGCAGGAAGCCCAGCTGATGAAAGCCACGGTCATCAAGGAAGTCGCCGCCACCTTCTCCCCGCAACCGGGAGTCGATCGCTGGCGCCCCAAGCAGGACACTAAAATCCCCAAACTGTTTTTTGCCGGAGATTGGACCGCCACTGGCTGGCCCGCCACCATGGAAGGCGCAGTGCGCAGCGGCTATCTCGCCGCCGAAGCCGTCCTAGGCGCCGCCGGAACACCGCAAAAATTTCTGCAACCCGATCTGCCGCCGAGCGGCCTCGTCTCAATGTGGATAGGGACGCAGCCCGCAGAAGAAAAAACCTGATTCGCGCCAATCAAACTCCGGCAACCCGCTCATTCACTCTTCAAAATTCCCCAAACACCTCTCCGACTCCATCAAACTCTCGCACAGCTTATCAATCGCCACATACGCCGCATGATTCAACTCCTTGAACGATTCATACGCCTCGCGCGAACTCCAGAAATCCACCGTCACAAATTTATTCTCAGCCGCCGGATCCTTCAGCAAACGCGTCTCAATAAAACCAGGATCGCTGCGAAACAGCCGCACCCACTCCCCACCCGCCCCGTAGACCGTTTGAAAGCGCTCCTCACAACCCGGCTTGACTTCGAACTCCCAGAGGGCTAAAAACATATAGGTCCCATCTTCTGCTCCCCGGCCGTTAGCATTCTGCACCGCATCTCTGGGAAATATCGCGCAGGCCGGCCGAGTGTAGCAATCCGAGTGGATTCTAGCCAG
>JBBRZT010000376.1:0-2750 GCA_038236395.1 Candidatus Acidiferrales bacterium | reverse complement strand
CGGAAGTGGCCGTTAGTGGGGATCGCGCTGGCATTGGTGTTGTCGCTGGGCCTGCCGCTGCGCTGCCTCGCATATGCCGTGCTGGCCCACGAAGCCATCATCGACACGGTCTGGGACACCAACATCAAGCCGCTGCTGCTGAAGCGTTTCCCCCACTCCACGGCGGATGAGCTTCACAAGGCGCATGGCTACTCTTACGGCGGAGCCATCATCCAAGACATGGGCTATTACCCGCACGGCAGCCATTTTTTCAGTGACCTGGCCCACTACGTGCGTAGTGGAGACTTCATCCTCGCGCTGATTCGCGACTCCAAGGATCTGAACGATTACGCATTTGCTCTGGGCGCGCTGGCCCATTATGCCGCGGACAACGATGGCCACCGCATCGGAACGAATCCATCTGTGGCGCTGCTGTACCCTAAGCTGCAACAGAAATTTGGGAATGTGGTGACCTACGAACAGGATCCGTTGGCCCACGTGAAAACCGAGTTTGCCTTTGACGTCCTGGAAGTAGCGCACAACCGTTATGCGCCGGACAGTTACCACGACTTCATCGGCTTTCAGGTTGCGGCTCCCCTGTTGGAACAGGCCTTTCAGGAAACATACGGTCTCGATCTCAAGACCGTGCTCGTCAACGAAGAGCAGGTATTGAGTTCCTACCGGCACGACGTGAGCCAACTATTACCGAAAGCCACACGTATCGCGTGGAGCCTGAAGGAGAAAGATATAGAAAAAGACGCTCCGGGAATGACCAAGCGGAAATTCCTGTACAACCTCTCTCGCGCCAGCTACGAGAAAGAATGGGGCAAGACATATGTGCAGCCCACCTTTAAGGAAAAATTTATCGCATTTGTGCTCAGGTTGCTTCCCAAGATCGGTCCGCTGAGGGTCTTGAAGTTCGTGCCTCCCACGCCGCAAACGGAAAAAATGTTTGAAGACAGCTTTAATGCCACATTGACCCGTTACCGCGGCCTGCTTGCCCAGGTCGGAACCGGTCATCTGGAATTGCCGAATGATAATTTTGATACGGGTGAGGCTACCGGCCCCGGCGTGTATTTCATGAATGACGACACCTTTGCGAAGCTTCTCGACAAGCTGGCTGAAGAAAAATTTGCCGGAGCTCCGCCGGAGTTGCGCGCCAACCTGCTGAAATTCTATGGCGACCCGAACGGCGCCTATTCAACGAAGAAAGATCCGAAAGCCTGGGCCAAGGTGCAGACTGAACTGGGACAGCTGAAAGCCGCGCCGCCCTACGAAGCTCCGCCCCCCAAACCTGTTGGGGACAGCGCCAAACCTTCCGCCTCGAAACCCTGAATTCTCGCGTTTACGCATCCCTTCGTTTTTCGAGTTGCGCTGTCGCCCAGAAATTATTTGCGTTTGCCGCATGAAAAAATCCGCGGCGATGAGTCGCGCTCCGTCCACGAAACAATGTAGAATTCCGCGCATGCTTCTCCTGCGCACGGAATGAAAACTACTCAACCTATCCGCAAACTTCTGGCGGCCAACCGCAGCGAAATCGCTATTCGGATTTTCCGCGCTGCCAATGAGCTGGGCCTGCGCACCGTGGCCATCTACTCGCAAGAAGATCGCCTGGCGCTGCACCGCTTCAAAGCCGACGAGGCCTATCAAATTGGAGCAGGCAAGGGCCCGGTGGAGGCCTACCTCGACATTCCCGGCATTGTGGCGCTGGCCAAGGAAAGGGAAGTTGACGCCATCCACCCGGGTTACGGATTTCTATCTGAAAATCCGGCATTCGCGCGAGCTTGCGAAGCGGCGGGCATAAAATTTGTCGGCCCGACGCCGGAGCTTCTGGAATTGCTGGGCGACAAAACTGCCGCGCGCCGGCTGGCTGCCTCGGCGGGCGTGCCGGTACTGCCCGGTACTCCTGAGCCGGTGAAAACCGCGGCCGCGGCGCACAAAGCTGCCAGCGAAATTGGTTACCCGGTGATGGTAAAGGCCGCTATGGGCGGCGGGGGACGCGGGATGCGCGTCGTTCACGACGCCGGCGAGCTGGACCGCCTGTTGGAGGAAGCGCAAGGGGAAGCGCGCTCGGCGTTCGGCGATGGGTCGGTCTTCCTGGAGAAATATCTCGCCCGCGCGCGCCACCTCGAAGTGCAAATTCTAGGCGACGAGCACGGCGAGCTGGTCCATCTGTACGAACGCGACTGCTCAGTGCAGCGTCGCCATCAAAAAGTGGTTGAAGTCGCGCCGGCCGCGAATCTTCCGGCCGGAGTGCGCGAAGAATTGTGCGCCGCCGCGGTGAAGCTGGCCCGCAAGGCCGGATACCGCAACGCCGGAACGGTAGAGTTTCTGTATGACGTGGACGCCGCCAAATTTTATTTCATCGAAGTGAATCCGCGCATTCAGGTGGAGCACACCGTAACGGAGATGGTCACCGGCATCGACCTGGTGCGCTCACAAATCCTGGTGGCCCAAGGCCACCACTTGTACGAAGTACCGCTATCGTTGCCCGCGCAGGACAAAATTCCGCTTTACGGCTCCGCGCTGCAGTGCCGCGTCACCACCGAAGATCCGGCGAATAATTTCGCGCCCGACTACGGCAAAATCTCCACCTATCGATCGCCGGCGGGTTTTGGCATTCGACTCGACGGCGGAACCGCTTATGCAGGCGCAATTCTGGCGGCTTATTACGATTCTCTGCTGGTCAAGGTGACGGCCTGGGGAGCGAATCTGCCCGAGGCCTGCCAGCGCATGGACCGCGCGCTCCGGGAGTTTCGCATCCGCGGCGT
>JBBRZT010000375.1:0-2757 GCA_038236395.1 Candidatus Acidiferrales bacterium | reverse complement strand
CGAAGCGATTTTCTTCGCCGGCGGCGACCAGTCCAACTACGTGCGCTTCTGGCAGGACACTCCGGTGCAGGACGCGCTCAATCGCCACATCGCCGCCGGTAAGCCTATCGGCGGCTCCAGCGCCGGCCTCGCCATCCTCGGCGAATTTTCCTTCGCCCCGATCATCGACACCATTCATTCGCCCGACGCCTTGGCCGATCGCTACGGCAACAAAGTCACTCTCTCCCGGGATTTTCTGCGCATTCCTCTGCTGGCCGCCACGATCACCGACACTCATTTCTCCAAACGCGCCCGCCTCGGCCGCCTGCTCGTTTTCATGGCGCGCATTCTGCAGGACGGCTGGGCCAACCAGGTCCGTGCCATTGCCGTAGATGAAAATGCCTCGGTGCTGCTCGAACCCGACGGCTCCGCCAGCATCGTCGGCGCCGGAGCGGCCTATTTCCTGGAAGCCAAAAAGCCTCCCGAAGTTTGCCGGCGAAAAATCCCGCTGCGCTTCTCCGGAATTTCCGTGCATCGCGCCCCGGCAAGCTCGTCCTTCAACGTCAAAACCTGGAAGGGCGAGAGCGGAGACAATTACGAATTATCCGTGATGGACGGCCAGGTAAAAGCCTCTGGCTCAGACCACGGCGTCTACTGACATTTGATAACGATGACCAAACCGATCCCATTCCTCGATCTCAAAGCCCAATACGCCTCCATCCGTGAGGAAATACTCGAGGCCGTCCACAAGAATCTCGAAAGTCAGCAATTTATTCTTGGTCCCGAAGTCGACGCTTTCGAAAAAGAAATCAGCGCACTGACAGGATGCGCCCACGCCATCGCCTGCGCCTCCGGCACCGACGCGCTCATCCTCGCGCTTCTCGCTCTCGATATTGGACCCGGCGACGAAGTCATCACCACGCCCTTCACGTTTGTCGCCAGCGCCGGATCTATCGCCCGCGTAGGCGCGAGGCCCGTATTTGTCGACATCGAACCCCGCACCTTCAATATCGATCCACGCAAAATTGAAAAAGCGATTACTCCGCGCACCAAAGCCATTATGCCGGTGCATTTGTTTGGTCTCTGTGCCGCCATGGACGAAATCAACGCCATCGCCGCCGTGCGTAAAATCACTGTCATCGAAGACGCGGCTCAGGCCATCGGCGCACAGATAGGTGGCCGCCCCGCAGGCAGCCTCAGCGCCATGGGTTGTTTCAGCTTTTTCCCGTCAAAAAATCTTGGTGGCGCTGGCGACGGCGGTATGATCACCACCAACGATGCCGCAGTTGCCGAGCGCCTCAAACTGCTCCACCTTCACGGAGCCCGTGACAGATACGTCTACGAAATCGTCGGAATGAACAGCCGCCTCGACGCCTTGCAGGCCGCCATCCTCCGCGTGAAACTCCGTCACTTGAACGAGTGGAACGAAGCCCGCCGCCGAAACGCGGCACGCTGCCGCAGCCTTTTCGAAGAAGTTCATCTGGCCGGGAAAGTAGTCGCCCCGGAAGAGCCCGCCAACTTTACCCACGTCTACAATCAATTCACGATCCGCGTACAAAACCGCGACGCTGTTCGCGAAAAACTTCGCGCCCAGGGCATTCCGTCCGAAATTTATTACCCCATCCCGCTGCACTTGCAGAAAGCGTTCGAATATCTGAAATACAAACAGGGAGATTTTCCCGAATCGGAAAGCGCCAGCAGGGAAGTACTCTCTCTTCCAATTTATCCCGAACTGCCAGAAGAACAGCAGCGCGCAGTCGTGGCCGCCATTGCCAAATCACTAACTTAGTCACGACGCATCGTCAATTTTTCTGGCTATGTTCCCCAACCGCCGTCAATAGCCCATTCTTCACACGGAATTCCGATCCTCTCCAACGGATCCGATCCGAAAAAAATCCCATAAACCAAACCACCGCGCTGATCGCGTCTCGCAGCGGCAGCAGCCACAGTTTTCCGCCGATGATTCGATCCCGCAGCCCCCACACTCCTGCAGCCCACGCCATGCCAATCCGCAAAATCAGGTAAGCCGCCACATACGCGGCCGCAATCCCCATCCAACCCGCTGCCGCCGCAACGATCGCGGCCAGCACTGCCCACGGCAGCCCAAGCGTAAAAATCATTCCCGCGTATGCCGCAGGCCGCACGTTGCGCAATCCAATGGCCCACCGCAATTCATCACGATACAACTCATGAAATGTTTCCTCGGGAAACACCACCCACACCTCTTCCCGCATAAGTTCCACGCGGTGCCCCTTGCGCGCAATGCGGTTCCCCAATTCAAAGTCGTCGGAATGATAATCAGCCATGGCTTCCCACCCGCCGATTTCCGCCAGCCGTTCCTTGGTCGTCGCCATCGACCACCCAAACGCAAACTGCAATCCGCCTTCCAGCCGCCGCGCGATCAATGCCGACGGCAGCGAATCCGCGCACATCCCCAGCATCGCAATATCCGCAGCCAGCGTGCCTCCTCCGGCGCAACGATAGAACGAAGTGACCGCTCCCACTGAAGGGTCGGCGAACGGCGCTACCAGCTCTCGCAAATAATCGCTGCCCACCCGCACATCGCTGTCGCTCATCACCAACAATTCATAGCGCGCTTCTTTCACCAGCCGGTACAGATTGCTGACCTTGTTATTCTCCCCCAGCCTTTCGACCGCAGTGACCAGTCGTATCTGCCTCGCAGGAAAATCCCGTTGCAACTTCTCGATCACCGGAATAACCGGGTCCCCAGGGTCAGCAACCGCGAAAATTATTTCGTATTCCGGATAATTCACCCGG
>JBBRZT010000374.1:0-2792 GCA_038236395.1 Candidatus Acidiferrales bacterium | reverse complement strand
TTTCATCGGCGCGTCCAACGAGTTTGGCCAATTCGAATCCGGCCTCACAGCCCACTGGTTCGGCACCGTCCCCGCCGTGGTCCTCGGAGGAATCGGAACCCTGGTCGTTACCGTAGTGTGGGCTTGGGCATTTCCAGAATTGCGCAACGCCGACCGCTTAACCGATCTGCGCCGCTGATTTTTCGATCTCTGATCATCGCATCGCCGACTTGCACTGCTGACTTGCATCGCCGACAATCCGGATGCGCAGACCAAAATCCCCATACGCCGGTTTCGCGCATGGGGATTTTGGTCAAAGAACGGCTCCAAACCGATCTACTGCGGAGCCGGTTTGCCCGCTGTCGTGGATTCACTTCCCGTCTTCAGGCCACCAGTCAACGGGATGGTCAACGCCGGCGTGTCCACGCTCAGCAGCGCGGCCTTCACCGCGGAAGAAATTTTATCCGCGTTCTTCAGTAGCACGGTCACCTGCCAGATCTGCGCTTCGCTCAGCTTGGCTTTAAATCCAGGCATGCCCGTCATGCGAATGCCACCCTCCACCTTCCAGTACGTTTCCCACGGCTCATCATCCGTCACGCCAGTTCCGTGAAAAAGTTGCGGCGGACTGGGCGCCATTCCAGCCGCAATATTCGTCTTGGGTTGGTCCGGCAATCCGTGACAAACCGCGCAATCGTGCTTGTACACCTGCGCCCCAGCCAGAAAGTTGGTTTCGTCCGCCGGCACCTGCGGCTCGGGATGCGGCAACTTGTCGAGATAGGCGTTCAGGCCCATGTGGGCGAATTTTCGTTCGAACGGCATGGGCGGATCGGTAGTCGCGACCGGCGCGTGCCCGGTCGAAAAATAAAGATACACGCCCGCGGCAACCAGCAGGATGCCCAGCAGGATTCCCAGCACCAGAGCTCTGAACATTTTCTCTCCGTTTTCGGTACCAAATTCTAACGTACCCGCAGCGCGGTACCGCTCGGATACCTAAACCGCCGCATGTTCGCGCTAGTCTACGATTTTCGCCTTCATTTTGGCACTCCAGAAATCAACAATTTGTGAATCGAAGATCTGTACCGCGTGTTGCCCCAGGTATGCCCCCTTCCAAGATTAACTCCGTAACCTTTTTCCTCAAAAAACCGTCCTATATAGGCGAAGAACCTCTTTTCCGGTACGCTGCGTTATCGTCCCGACGGCCCTGCGGCCTACGTGAGCGTCTCGCGCGTTTTACAACGTCTCGAATCGTAGCGCCACTTATGAGTGGCCCCTTAGGAGTAATTGAATGGCCCATTCAGAATCCGTGGACCTGACCAAGCCCGTCGTGACCAAACCCACGGCCTCAGACTACGTTGGAGAACCGCCGGCGAAACGTCGCTGGTGGATCTGGCTGCTGGCGCTCGTGGTCGTGGCCATCGGCATTTGGTATTACCGGGGCTCGCATTCCAAAGCGGAGGCCGATAATCCGGCTGGCGGTACCAATGCTGCCGCCGGCGGCGGCAAGGGTCGAGGCGGCGCGGCAGGCGGGGGCGGAGCCCCGCTCGTGCCCGTCGTAGTTGCCACCGCACAAAAAGGAGATTTGCCTGTTTATTTCACCGGACTCGGCACAGTCACCGCATTCAACACTGTCACCGTACATAGCCGGGTGGACGGCCAACTGATCAGCGTGAATTTCAAGGAAGGCCAGTTCGTGCACAAGGGCGATGTGCTCGCCGAAATCGACCCGCGCCCCTTTCAAGTGGTTCTCGAACAGGCTCAAGGCACGCTGGCTAAAGACGAGGCTCAGCGCAAAGACGCCGAAGTCAATCTGCAGCGTTACAAGTTGCTCTACGGCGAAGGGGTAATCCCCAAGCAACAGATGGATACGCAGCAAGCGCAGGTGGGACAGTTCGACGGCTCGATCAAAAGCGACCAGGGCACCATCGATAGCGCCAAGTTGCAGCTTTCGTTTACGCGCGTGACCGCTCCGATCAGCGGCCGCGTCGGGCTCCGGCTGGTCGACTCAGGCAACATCGTGCATGCCAGCGATCCCGGCGGTCTGCTGGTGATCACTCAGCTGCAACCCATCTCCGTGATTTTCAGTTTGCCGCAGGATCAGTTGCCACCGGTCATCACCAAGCTGCACGCCGGCGGCACTCTTCCGGTGGACGCCTTCGATCGCGACAATACCGCGAAAATCACCTCAGGAACTCTGGCCAGTGTCGACAACCAGATCGACATCACCACCGGCACCTACAAATTGAAAGCGCTGTTTTCCAACGACGACAACAAACTTTTCCCTAATCAATTCGTCAACGTCCATCTGCTGGTCGACACCAAACGCGGCCTGACTATCGTCCCCGTCGCGGCCATCCAGCGCGGCCCGCAAGGCACCTACGTCTACGCGGTGGACAGCAACAACGTGGTCAAAATTCACAACATCACCATCGGGCAGACCACTGACACCAGCGCTGGCTTGACTGCGGGATTGAACCCCGGCGAGGTGGTAGTCATCGACGGGCAAGACAAGTTGCAGGACGGCAGCAAGGTCACTCCCAACAGCGGAGACAACAAGGCGCGCGGCGCAGCCGCAGCCAACGCCGCAAATAACAGCAACGCTCCGCCGTCGCAGCAACAAGGCTCGCCAGCAAAAGCCGCGTCAAAAGGAAATTCGCGATGAATCTTTCGCGGCCGTTTATTTTACGGCCGGTGGCGACCACGCTCCTCATGGTCGCCATTCTGCTGGTGGGCTTCGTCGCCTATCGCCAACTTCCGGTCTCCGCTCTTCCGCAGGTCGATTACCCGACCATCCAGGTGCAGACGTTTTATCCCGG
>JBBRZT010000373.1:0-2918 GCA_038236395.1 Candidatus Acidiferrales bacterium | reverse complement strand
GCCACGACCATGGCGTCTTCGATCGCAGACACCACCACCTCAGGCTCAATGTGCTTCTCGCGACTGAGCATTTCGATCTGTTGGTAGAGCAGACTCGCCATTTCTTGTCCTAAAAGTCCTTTGCGACGCGGGCGATGAAGACTTCCGCGTCAAAAATTCAAAAATCCACAACTGCGTGTTTCAGAATTCTACGACCAGGTTCGCCTTGCGGATGGCATCGAGCGGAATCTCGACGGTTCTCGCCTGCTTGCCTTGCAAAACCATGCGAACTTTTCCAGCCGCCTGACCCGCCAGGCGGCCTTCGAAAAACTTGGCGTTCTCCACCGGCTCAGTGGTTACAATCTTCGCCAGCCTTCCCTGGAAACGCTCAAAATCAGCGGCCGTTTTCAGCGCCCGGTCCATTCCCGGCGAGCTCACTTCCAAAACATATCCTGGCCCGGGGATCAAATCCTCAACATCGAGGATTACGCTCAACTGCTGGCTCACTCGCTCGCAATCGCGATGAGTGATCTTTGGATAGGGATCAATGGCCGGCAACTCCATCGAATCCGTTCCATTTGAAGCATGCCCACTTTCCGCGACCGCCGATTCAGCTGTAGCCGGTGCCGCGGCCCTCTCGGGAAGACGGTCGATATACACCCGAAGGAATCGCTGTTTTCCAACTTTCCATTCGACGTCGGCGATTTCCAGGCCTTCCGAGCGCGCCACCCGCTCGGCTGCCTGGCGGACTTTTTCCAGATCCAAGCGAAGACTCCCCGGGCATGGCAGTCCAGCTTAAGCTGCGACCGCGAGCAACAAAAAAGTGGGCTTGCGCCCACCTATTCGTGCGACCCGCTTCAGAGCGAAAATAGAGTATATTCCCGCAGCAATGTAAATGCAAGATACGGGCTGGCCTCCCGCACGTCTGGCTTACGCGAAACAGGCCAATCCCGGACTAGTTTTCGCACCAGGCTCGCAGTATTCTATATGACCGTTTAATGCGCAGTTACGTGACCAAGGCGATTATTCTTAATATTTTCTGACATCTCAAGGGCCGCGATGAGCCGCATAACTCGATTACCGGATCAACTTCTGATTACCTTCGCGATTCTGGCACTGTTTCCCTAGATGCTGCGTGCCGGCCAGGGGGATGAACCTATCCAACTGGGAAAAATCGACTCCCACCCAGGCGACTCCCTAAAACAGAGTTCCGCTACGAACGTATACGTCAGCGTTCGCGAACCGAACGGCTTGGTACTGACGGAACCCGCGACGATTAAGCTCAGCTGTCCAATCATGAATGTGAATCTCGGCGGCTCCACGAAAGGGGTAGCCGTCGTGCAATTTTCCAACATTCCAGCCGGAGATTGTTTCATCGAAGTCAGTGCGCCCGGATATAAGGCGACCCGGGAGCGAGCTGCCGTAGTGGATTCCCTTTCGGAACGAAATCAATATTTTTACGTTTATCTGCATCTCGCATCGGAAAGCGCCAACGCCGCTAAGGCCCCGGTTTCGCTAAATGTTCTGAGAGAGATGGATAAAGGCACGGAGGCGATTCGCAAGAACCGTCCAGACGAAGCCCGCAAGCATTTGCTTAAGGCGTCAGAGAGCGCGCCGCAAAACCCGGACGTGCAGTACCTGCTGGGAATGCTGGAAAGTAAGCAAAACAATTCTGATGCGGCGAAATCGCGATTTGAGAAAGCCGTGGCGCTGTATCCCACGCACGAGCACGCCTTACTGGCGCTGGGCGAACTGCAACTTCACGAAAATCATCTGCCCGAGGCCACCGCAACTCTGGAGCGGGCGGTCCAGGCCAATACCATGTCGTATCGCGCGCAGTTCTATCTGGGCGCGGCTTATTTGCTTCAGCGGAATTACCCCAGCGCGAAGCCCCATGCTCAAAAGGCCGTGGAATTGGCAGCGGAGAAACTTCCCATGGCTAACGTGCTGCTGGGGCAAATTCTGGCGGGCGAAGGAAATCGCGATGCGGCCCGCAAAGAATTCGAGGGCGTGCTTCACGACTTTCCGAAGGATACGGCCGCGTGGGTGGCAAAACAAGGATTGGATGATCTTGACAAACCCGCGGGCGTGACCGGGGCTGAACATTCCAACGTGGCGGTCATCAGCCCGTCGAAAGGAGAAGCTTTCTTACCGGCTGCGCCAGCGGGGCCGATAAGACCGTGGGCGCCCGCGGATGTGGACAGCAGCAAGCCAGGGGTCGCCACTGACGTGGCGTGTTCCGCGGCAGAGATCGTCAAGCGCGCGAGCCAGGCTTCCACGGGACAGCTCGACAATTTTGAAAAGTTCATAGCCTCAGAGCATATTGAACATGAAGACATAGATCGCAATGGGAACTCCGGGCATATTCGAACACGCGATTTTTCCTACCTGGTTTTCATCGATCATGACAAGAGCGGACAAATATTCCTGAACGAGAGCCGTGATGGAGGAACGGGAATTGATTCTTTTCCGACTTCGCTTGCCACCCTTGGACTGCTGGGATTAGGCGTTGACGTGTTCCATCCGGGATTCGCAAGCGCATTGGAATTTAAGTGCGAGGGCCTGGGACAGTGGAGAGGAAAGGCAGCATGGGTTATGCATTTTACCCAACGTCCGAACCAGCGGTCCTATCTCCGGTTGTGGGAGACGCAAAAGAAGACTGTAGAGGTTCCCTTGAAAGGACGAGTGTGGGTAGCTGCCACCACCTACGAGATATTGCATATCGAGACGGATCTGCGAGAGCCAATCTCAGAACTTGAATTGGCGCGAGATCATCTGGAGATCGACTACGGTCCGGTGTCATCTCTGAAAGCGCGACTGTCAACTACGACTCCGAACAAAATCCGAAGGGGTTTTCCCCAGTCATCTCTTCGCCCTGTGGAGCGGGCATGAATATGTTTCGGAGGTGTGTCGCATTCATTCCGCGAGTCCAAACCTCG
>JBBRZT010000372.1:0-2920 GCA_038236395.1 Candidatus Acidiferrales bacterium | reverse complement strand
GAGCCCGCGCGTGGTGGAAGTGCTGGGATTCGAGCCGGAAGAAATACTTGAGTTGGAGCTCGGCGAACGTAGCAATGCAGAAGATCGTGTGGCGTTGCGCAACATGTATCAGGAGATTCTTGCGGGGCGCAAGAGCTTCGGCTCGCTGGAAGTGCGGGTGAGCACTAAAAAAGGGGACTGGCGGCGGCTGCGTTGCCATCTGAGCCCGTTATTCGATGAGATGGACAAAATCGACGGAGTGATCATCTCCGCGCATGATGTTACCGACGTGAAGCGCCTGGAAGAACAGTTGATTCAGGCGGAGAAACTTGCGGCCATGGGGCAAATGCTGGCGGGCGTCGCGCACGAGCTGAACAATCCGTTGACCGCGATACTGGGCGTGACCGAACTACTACGCGAGCGCAAAGGGCTGGAGGACGGTACGTTACGGCAGTTGGAATTGACCCACCGGCAGGCGCGGCGGGCGGCGCGCATCGTGCAGAACCTGCTGGAATTTTCGCGGCCGGCTTCGCCACAGAAAAAGCCGCTGGACGTCAACGTACTCATCGAGCGGACGCTCCAATTACAGGATCATTCACTGCGGCGCAACCAGATTGTGGTCGATTTTCAGCCGCAGGAAGATTTGCCGGCGGTGTTGGGGGACGGCAATCAGTTGATCCAGGTGCTGTTGAACCTGGTGACCAACGCCGAACAAGCAATCAAGGAAGTTCGTGAAACAGGGCACATTCGCATCCGCTCGGTCAGGCAGGCGTCGCGCATCTTAGTGAGCGTGGAGGACGATGGCGTAGGGATCCAGCCGGAAGCGATGCCGCGAATTTTCGATCCCTTCTACACCACCAAGCGGCCCGGCGGCGGCACTGGACTGGGATTGAGTATCTGCATGTCGATCATTCGTGAACATGGCGGCAACCTGGACGCCAAAGCGCTGCCTGGGGGCGGCTCGGTGTTTACCGTTGAGCTTCCGGTTTTGTCGCTGACGGGTCTGGGTGCAGCTGACCTTGCTCCAGCCGCGGGCACGGCCCCCACGGGCTCAACCTTGGGTCAAGCTAACCCGAACGCTCTTCAAGGCCGGTCTGTCCTGGTGGTGGACGACGAGGAAAGCATTCGAAGCCTTCTGGAAGAAGGGCTGTCGGCTCACCAGCTGCATGTGGATTGCGCGGAAAACGTGGAGGCCGCGATCGCCTTTGCTGAAAATCGCTCTTACGACGTGGTGCTTTGCGATTTGAATCTGTCTCGTGCCGGTGGCGGCAAGGTCAGCGGCCGGGAAGTCGCCGACCGCATTCTGGCTGCCACGGGTTTGGATAAACCGTCCGTAGTGTTCATGACCGGGGAGCTGGTTGATCCGGTAGATCATCCGCCGGGATCGAATGAGCCGCGCCTGTTACAAAAACCGTTCAGGATTTCAGACGTGCTCATGCTCGTTCAGGAAGTGTGCCTGGCCAAGATTTTGAAATCGTAAGAGCAACTTTCCGATATTTCTTGCTTAGTGTTTTGGCGGAGCGGCTTCCACGCCGAAATCCCACACGAATACATTCATGCCGTCCGGCAATATTTCCGCAAGGGCATATTCGCCCGGGGGCAGCGGCTCGCTGACGGTGAAGCGATAGACGCTGGGCGCAACTTCCCAGCGCTGGATGGAAATCGTATCGATGTCGGAGGAGAGTTGCTGTCCCATCATGCTGCGGATGGTTTTTATTCTCCGTTTATTGCCTTTCACGGTGGCGCGAACCAGCTCGACGTCGGGGCCCGATACACCCTGACGGCTGCTCTGCCAGATTGCGGTGGGGTTGTCGGGATCAGGCGCGACTTCTCGAAGATAAAATTCCGGAGGCCCGCTGGAGGGCGTCACGCGAATCGTAGCTCTGGCACCGGGTATCTCCACGTTGTGCTTGCTGGGTATGATGGGAACGGGCGAAATGACCTGTTCCAGGGCGCGCTTCTTATCGACTTTGGTTTGCGATCCGACCTGATCGAGCTTGGTTACGGTTTGGCCCGCCACGACGAACATGCCCTCGCCCGATGGCAGAAAAACTCCCTGCGCGACCGGCAAGCTGGCGTCGACATCCAGCACGGCGATAACATTTTTGGCCTGCTCTTGAGCCTGAACCCGTTTGACCAAGGCCTCGTCCGTTTTTTCGTCCTCGACGCGGGCTTTCTCGGTAGCGCTCCAGTCAATCATCGCCGAGGGAATTTCTTCCCACGCATTGCGCTCGATGCTGAAATAGCGCACGCGCTCGCCGTTCCGCTCATAATTTCTGACCAGTTGAAATGTGCCGTCTTTGAGCACCAGCTTTTTGCCGCGTGAGAACCGTGCCGCCGAGGGATCTTCCTTTGGCCCCGTCGTGGTGCCAGCCGTCGGCTTGGCCGATGGGCTCACTGGAGATTGCCCGTAACTTACTGCATACACGCAGCTTAGCGAAATAGCCGCGCAGGACACTACTCCTATTTTTATTTTTCGTGCAAAGGACATGTTGTTCTTGGAACTGCGATGCGCGGCCACGCCGCGGGTTTGCCCCTGACGCCAGCATAGCGCCTGACCTTTACGCAGGCAACTCTAGCGGAAGGCAAACAAAGTGCCGCAGAGCACTCCGTTAAAAACAAAAAGGCTCCCGGCAAACCGGGAGCCTGCAGACACGAATTCACTTCGTCAAAAGTTTAGTGCGTGCACCTGGGAAACAGGGTTACCAGCACCATCAGGTCGGAGAGGGTAAACAGCCACTGGTCCGCGGTCATGCTGGCCGCTTCGGCAGCGCGCGCGATGAAACCCAGATGGCGGCTTTTTGCGAAGTTGTGCAGGTGGTCCATGCAAATCCCGGTTAAGGTCGCGACCTCAGAATCGGTGAAGATTTTTTGACTCGCTTTTACGGTAACCATTGTTGGCCTCGATCTCTCCGTCGGGCTGCAACCAATTAGTGAGATG
>JBBRZT010000371.1:0-2973 GCA_038236395.1 Candidatus Acidiferrales bacterium | reverse complement strand
TGTGATCGCGGTATATCTGGAAGCGGCGAATACGCAGCAGCCGCGGACGTTTACCGACGTGTTGAGCCGGTCATTCAATATTATTCAGCGGCACTCGGACCTGGCGTGGCGGCAGCAGGCGGACGTGGTGATCGAGCCGGACATGAAGTCGTTCGTGTGGGACGATTTTACGAGGACGCCGGAGTTGGTGGCGGCGGGAGAAGCGGCGGCGCTGGCGGTGTTGCCGAGGATTCGGGAGTTGGTGGGGCAGCCGGATACCGCGGTGAAGAGGTAGTTTTTTGCGTGCGCGACGGATTGTTCTGCGCGGTTTGGCTGAGATAGTTGCCAAGGTCAATTGAAAAGCAGATCCCTCACCCGCTTAAAAAACGCGATTTCGGGATGACGCGCCTGGGTGGTTTGGCTGAGATAGTTGCCAAGATCAATCGAAAAAAATTTAATGCGATTAGGTTTTCCTTCCTGCGGTTGAATCTGCGGTTACTTCTACTACCACGGGTTGGCCTTCGCCTTTGCCGCGTTGGGTGAGCCAGGCAGTGAGGCCTTCTGCAAATTTTTCAGGAGTGAGGCGGAAGCTCGTTTCGATTTTGCCGTCGGCGATCGGCAGGGTGTCATCGAATTCGGCAGCGTTGGTGAAATTGCGCATGCAGAATTGATCGAGCCACTCGAGCGGGCACGGTTTTTCCTGGCCGCGAATCACGACATTCACGTTGAATTTTTGCGCGTACATGGAATTAGAAGCGCGAAGTTGAAGTTCGAAACAATCGGTAACAGCTCGCTTCGCTCTTTCCTGTAGAAAACGAAGCCGACGGCCAATTCACAGGCTACGAAAACGTTACGATGCGCGCGGGCGTTTGACCGAGTGGGCCAGGCCCATGGCTTCGAGCATCCAGATGAAATACCAGCCGATGTCGGGTTGCCACCAACGCAGCCCCAGGCGCGCCGAACCGGCGTGAGTGTGGTGATTCTTGTGCCAGTTTTCGCCCCAGGCGGTGAGCTGGAAGGGGCCGAGCCACCAGACATTCTTGCTGGCGTCACCATCGGTCACGTGATCGAGATGCGTGAGGCTGTTCACGAAGCACTGCATGTGCAGGGTGTAGACCAGGCGGATCGCGCCGAGCCAGAAAAAGCCCATCCATCCGAGGCCGAGAATCGGGCCGATAAAGATAGAGAGAATAATGACCGGAGTTTCAAGGTAGCCCCAGACTTTGTAGACGCCGCGATTCACTTCGGGAGCCCAGCGATTGCGGTCGGCGGGCGGCGTTTGATACAGCCAGCGAAGATGGGCCCACCAGAATCCGCCCTGCTGCGGACTGGAAATATCGTTGGGGGTGTCGGTGGTGGAGTGGTGTTGGCGATGATAGGCAACCCAGCTGGCCGGGTGGCCGGAAGCGTTGAAGACCGCCCAGAAAATGAGAATCTGCTCGATGAAGCGATTGGTCTTGAGAGTTTTATGCGCGAGCATGCGGTGATAGCAGACGGTGGTGCCTAAACCGCCGAAAGCGACAAAGAGCGCCGCGAGACCGAAGACTTTCAGGCTGGGTAGCGGAAATAAAATCAAACCGATAATTGCCAGGGTATGAATCAAAACCAGAAAAGCGAAGACGCCTTCTTTGCGGCGCACCGGTTTCCAGAATGGGCGGTCCCATGGCCGGGCTTGTGCAGTTGCAACTTGACTCATGTACTCTCCGGATGAGCTTGGTAAATCCAAGCGAAATTGTTGAGGTGTAAAGTCGGTCGTCAGACTTATACACCATACCATTATCTCTGGCGGTATAGCTTCGCATCTGTTCAAAAATGAACAGTTTCGTTAACTAGGGTGTTAATTTAGTTTAATCCTCGGGGAACTACAGCAAAATCCCGCGAACAGGTACGGCGATTCTAGCGCAAAATCATAATAGGTGCGCAATTCTCGAGTTGGCGTGAGGCGCGAACAGCAGATCCCTCACCCGCTGAAAAAACGCGAGTTCGGGATGACGCGCGTTGGGCGGGTCGTTACCTCAACGATTGTTACGCCGACGTTGTGTCTGCTGTTGCGAAAGGAATTTTGAAACTTGCGGTATTTCTGTTTGATTTCGGATTATGACGGAACGCTGGCTCGTGACGGCCAGGTGTTGCCCAGCACACTGGAGGCGCTGAAGCGCGTCAAGGCTTCCGGTCGCAAACTGGTGCTGGCCACCGGGCGCGAATTGCCGGAACTGTTGCGCGTTTTTCCGGAGACATCGCTCTTCGATCTGGCGGTGGTGGAAAATGGCGCGCTGCTTTACAACCCCGCGACCGGCGAGAAACGTTTGCTGGCCGAACCGCCTCCCGCTGCTTTCGTGGAGGAATTGCGCCGCCGCGGTGTGGTGCCGCTTTCCGTGGGCGAGTCCATCGTGGCAACGTGGCATCCGCATGAAACGACCGTGCTGGAAGTGATTCGTATGCTGGGGCTGGAGATGCAGGTGATCTTTAATAAGGAAGCGGTGATGATTCTGCCTTCCGGCGTCAACAAAGGCACTGGCGTGCGCGTGGCTTTGGAGGAGCTGGGGCTTTCCACGCACAATGCTCTGGGCGTGGGCGATGCGGAGAACGATCACGCATTCCTGGGAATTTGCGAGTGCAGCGTTGCGGTAGCGAACGCGCTGCCGGTATTGAAAGAGCGCGCCGATGTAGTCACGGCAAAAGCTCGCGGCGAGGGAGTGGAAGAAATCATCGAGCAATTACTGGCCGACGATTTGCGCAGCCTGCAACCGCGCTTGAGGCGGCACGACATTCTGCTGGGCCGCGTGGAAAACGGCGAAGAATTTTGCCTGGGGCCATATGGGACGCGAGTGGCGGTTGCTGGTCCGTCGGGTGGCGGAAAATCCACCGTGGTTACCGCGATTGTGGAGCGATTGATTCAAAAGCAATACCAGGTGTGCGTCATCGATCCGGAAGGCGATTACGACGACTTCGGGCAAATCGTTACTTTGGGAGGCTCGGACCGCATACCGGGCG
>JBBRZT010000370.1:0-2995 GCA_038236395.1 Candidatus Acidiferrales bacterium | reverse complement strand
T
The DNA here is from genome assembly GCA_038236395.1 of Candidatus Acidiferrales bacterium. Classification (GTDB taxonomy): domain Bacteria; phylum Acidobacteriota; class Terriglobia; order Acidiferrales; family UBA7541; genus Acidiferrum. The sequence goes on along the minus strand of JBBRZT010000370.1, from coordinate 2,994 downwards.
CGACTTCTTGGGCGAATAAATCTCAGTGTGCAGTTTGATCCCGTCACGTGCGGCGATCATTACTTCGTTCTTGTCGAAAACATTTTCGAAGCCGGCTGGCTTGGCCTCCTGGGCCCTCGCAGAGACCGCGGCGGAGAGCATGCCGAGGCCCAGCAAGGTAGTTGCGGCGAAAAAGGCGCGTACCGATGGCATGGAGGCTCCTGGTTGGCGAGTGGAAATGATGCGCATGAGTGGCGGCAGATTTTAGCACGTAAGGGGCGCGATTCTGGGGGATGGGAAAATGTCGACGCGCCGACAATTAAAGTATTACTTTAACTTTGTATACTGATTAGTACATGAGTTAGCATTCGAATACCACTTATTGTCCGAACGCGATATTCTAATACCGATTTCCGTATGCGGATATGGAATCTGTTTGCGTTCGAATGAATTAGGTTGTTTGTTTCACGTGAAACAGACTTAGCCGGAGGCCGCTGGATATCATCATTTGTCGGCGCGGCGACATTTGGTCGGGGCGAAGATGGTGCGTCCGAATGCCTCGGGCGGGTAGGGCTGGGACGACCAAAAAGCCTGTTTCAGGGACTTATTACCGCGGGAGTGCTGGTTACATTGGGTGGGGTCTGCTAAACTGGAGTTGCTCGACCACACCTGAGAATTGGAGAACCGTCCGGGCTGCTGGTTGTTACAGCAGCTATTTTTGTCTTTACTGCCTGGCCGCGCCACGGGCAATCGACGCTAAAAATTTATGAGTCAGAATATTCGCAATATCGCGATCATCGCGCACGTAGACCATGGCAAAACCACGCTGGTGGACGCCATGCTGAGGCAGAGCGGAATTTTTCGCGCCAACGAGGCGCTGGTCGAACGAGTAATGGATTCCAACGACCTGGAACGGGAACGCGGGATCACCATCCTGGCGAAGAATACCGCGCTTTTTTTTCACGACACCAAAATCAACATTGTGGACACGCCGGGCCACAGCGACTTTGGCGGGGAAGTGGAGCGCGCGCTGCGCATGGTGGACGGCGTGCTGCTGCTGGTGGATGCCAGCGAAGGTCCCTTACCGCAAACGCGCTACGTTTTGCAGAAGGCGCTGGCCGCCAAGCTGCCGCCGGTGATCGTGCTGAACAAGATCGATCGCGTGGATGCGCGGGCCAAAGAAGTGCTGGACGAAATTTACGACCTGTTTATCGACCTGGACGCCACCGAGGACCAGCTGGATTTTCCGGTGATTTACACCAACGCACGGGACGGGGTGGCGCACCGCAAGATCGGCGACGATTCCAAAGATTTGCTGCCGCTGTTTGACACCATCGTGAAATCGATCCCGCCGCCGCCGGGCGATCCGAACGGCAATTTGCAAATTCAGGTGATGAACCTGGATTACAGCGAGTTTCTGGGGCGGATTGCGATTGGGCGGGTTTTTAACGGGACGCTCAAACGCGGCGAAGATGTGGGAATTTTCAAGCTGGACGGGAAACTGATCTCCACGCGCATCACCAAGCTGTATACGTTTCGCGGGCTGGAGCGTGATGAAGCGGACAGCGTCGGCGCGGGCGACCTGGTGGCCATTGCGGGAGTGGAAGGCATTCAGATTGGCGAGAGCATTACGGACCTGTTATCGCCCGCTCCTTTGGAGCCGCTGCTGATTGATGAGCCCACGCTGGCGATGATTTTCACGGTGAACAGCAGCCCGCTTTCCGGCAAGGACGGGAGTTATCTGACTTCGCGCGATTTGCGCGACCGGCTGCAGAAGGAACTGCTGACCAACGTTTCGATTCGCGTGGAAGACACCGAGACGCCGGAATCTTTCCGAGTGCTGGGGCGCGGGGAACTGCAACTGGCGATTTTGATCGAGACGATGCGGCGCGAGGGCTTTGAGTTGATGGTGGGCAAGCCGGAAATCGTGGTGCGCAACGACAACGGCAAGAAGATGGAGCCGCTGGAGCGGCTGGTGATCGACGTTCCGGAGAATTTTATCGGCATCATCATGGAAACGATCGGCAGCCGGCGCGGCGAAATGTTGAAGATGAGCAATCACGGTTCCGGGCGCGTGCGCATGGATTTCAAGATTCCTTCGCGAGGATTGATTGGATTGCGCAGCCAGCTTTTGACGGATACGCGCGGGACGGCGCTGATTCATTCCATTTTTGAAGGCTGGACGGATTATGCGGGCGAGATGGCGCTGCGGCCGACGGGAGCGCTGGTGGCGGATCGCAGTGGTCCATCGACGGCGTTTGCGCTGTGGAATATTCAGGAGCGCGGGGAATTGTTTATCGGGCCGGCGATCGATGTGTACGAAGGCATGATCGTGGGCGAGAATTCGCGCGAGCAGGATATGGATGTGAACGTTACCAAGGAAAAGAAGCAGACGAACATGCGGTCATCCAGCGCGGATGAAGCGATTCGTTTGATTCCGCACCGGGAGCTGAGTCTGGAGCAGGCGATTGAGTTTATTGCGGACGATGAGTTTGTAGAAGTGACGCCCAAGTCGATCCGGTTGCGGAAGAAAGTGTTGCAGCAGAATCGCAGGCCACGGCGATGGCAGGAGATTCGGGCTAGCCAGGAAAGCTGAGAGCGCGAAGATCTCCCGTCGGTACGGTTTGGTTGGGATGGTTGCCAATATCAATTGAACAGCAGATTCCTCACGCGCCGCTACGCGGCGGTTCGGAATGCCACGATTGAGCGAGTTTTGCTGAGATGGTTGCGGGCCGCCCAACGTTCGGCGAACGCCTACCGTAGAAAAAGCAGAAAATGGAGCCATTTTTGGGCAGAATGCGGTAGAGTCTACCGCTTGCAACCTACACCAGTGAAATAGTGCATTTGACAGAACTGCGTTCGATGGGCACGGGGAAAGTGTCACAAAACGTGCCACACTAGACGTTACAGGCCTACAGGGGACCTTTTGAGCGACAACGGGACAGAAAAGCGGGCTTCATCGGGGCATAGCGTGATTGCCGCGAGTGCGACGGCTTTGCCGCCGCATACCATTAC
>JBBRZT010000369.1:0-3022 GCA_038236395.1 Candidatus Acidiferrales bacterium | reverse complement strand
GTCGCAAATCGCTATAATTCTTAAGAAGCAGTGCTTCAGCACGGTGTTACGCACGCGATAAAAGGAGGTCTTCAGCCACCGAACATTTCTTTCCACTCACTCCATTCTATTGGCCAGTATCTTTTTCCCTTTGATCTTCACCTCAATAGCCAGCGGAGGCCGCATATCCGCTCCCTGCACAATCTCACCACGCACCCACGCGCCCCCAGGCAAGCTCGATAATTTCAGTGGATCAATCACCGCGCGGTTGCAGGGATTAACCAGCATCGGATGCCTTGCTCTCCGGTATCCAAATTCATCACTCAATCTCTTCAGCTCCGTTACGTAGTCAAGCTTGCAGTTCCCATAAGCCGCTCATGGCGAACGCCCAATACCCCGACGCTTGCGTCGCCGAGCCCCCTGGAAGGCGAAGGAGCATCGCTGGAGTGGACCAGGCCGACAGCGGGTTGCGGTACAAAAAATCCTTCGCGGTCCAAGCCTTGGACATTTCCACGGTCGTGGCGATCACCTGTTCTTCATCGGCCGGTCCCGCAACAGCGGCTGCCGGCTCAGTTCCAACCGCTAAAGTAGTCGCGGCCGATGGCACTTCGATCTGCGCGGGCGCCGTTGCGGCCACCGCTTGGATGTGTCTCGGGCGCATCGTCAACCCGATCGCCAGCATCCCCGCCAATACCACGAACACTCCGGCAGCGATATATCCCCCCGGAATCGTTCGCGATGCCGGACGCGCTCCGCCGGCTAACCCGGGGATGCTCGGCATCTCCGCCTTAAAACGGGCCGTTGGCTTTTGCTCCGTCATATTATTGCGCCGCGCAACTATAGTAGACTGCCATCGATCACTCGCTTCAAATCGCGTTAAATTCGTCTTGCAGTGCCTGGTGCCAGTGTATTCCAGGATATTCGCGTCGGACGGCGCGGTGTCCAAGCTGTCATCAAGTATCTGAAAAAGTAATTCGCGTCAGGTGTTAGTTAGATAGCTACAACAGCGGCTGCGGTGCTTGTCTTACCGCGTGCCAAAAATTTATTGTTGTAAGCACCTTGGGGCCGGGCCCCCCCTAACGTATGAGCGTTGAAACCCATGGCCGCGCGCGCACTTTCGTTCGCAGCCTCAATATTTTGCTGAAATTCGCTCGCCTCTACGAGTTCGGGCACGTGCGCACTGCCGCACAGTTTGAAAGCACCTGGAAAGAACTGCGTTCCGCTCTGGATGAAAGCGGCGGCAGCGGTTTGCTCCTCGGCGCTTCCGGCAATCAGATTTTACTGGACGGTGTGCCCCTCGGCGCCGCCGCCGGTGAAAAAAGTTTTGCGCAGCTGTTGATTTCCTCCGGTATCGCCAGCATCCATTTTTCTCCCGCGCTCACTCAACCGCAATTTGCGCGCTTCGTCCGCGCCTTCCCAAGCGGCAACGCCAAGCCTTCCTCTCTCGCCGAGCAGCTCAAGGGCGCGCTCGCTGGTGAAACCGGCATCAAGATTAATGAAATCCGCTACGTCGCCGAAGATTCCTCCGTTGCTGGAATCAAGACCGCGGCGAACCTGGCTGCTAAGGTTCTAGGAGCCACCGGCGATAGCTTTCAAGGCTTGTTCGATGATCCCAATCGCCTCCTGCAGATGATCCTTGCAGCGGAAAGCTCCCGCGGAGGCGGAGGTTCAGCAGGGGGCGGCTCAGGAGGCCCAGGCACGGGTCCTGGTGGCGGCGACGGTGGCGCTGGCGGCCGCGGTGGCAGTCTGTGGGACTCCGGCGGGACTCCTGGCTTGGGCGGCGGATCGGGCCCGGGCGCTGGTGGTGGCTCCGGCGGCACTGGCGCGGGAGGCGGATCAGGCTCAGGTTCTGGCGGCGTCGGTGGCGGATCAGGCTTTGGAAGCGGCCCCGGTGGCGGATCAGGTCCCGGAAGTGGCCCTGGTGGCGGTCTAGGCTCCGGAAGCGGTCCCGGTGGGGGCGCTGGAACCGGAGGACCAGGCTCTCCATTCAGCCTCGGCGTCTCCGGAGTCGAAATCGCGCCGAAGCCCAGCAAATGGCTGGCTGCCTCGGCATTACTTCGGGCTGGCGTACAGTCCGCACCGCCCGAGATTTTGTTAACAGGTTCTGCTGCCCTCGCTGACCCCGCTGCGCCCGTCTACACCGTGGCCGAGGAAGAGATTCGCTCCGTCTTGAGTTTGTTTTCGCAACTGGGTAAATCCCGAAAGAGCCCGGATGCCCGCATGGATGCCCCTACGTTCCAATCCCGGCTCAGCGCCATGCCCGTTCGCGCCCAGTACACCCTGCAGCAGGCCCTGGCCGGCTTGGCCGCCCAGGCGCCTACGGAAGCGCCTGACAAGCCCATGTTGCTCAAACTCGCCGAGCACGTGGCCATTCGCTTCGCCCTCGACAGCTACGAGCGCGGCGAACTACGCGTGAATGCCGTGAAACAGCTTCTCGATCGCATGAATTCCGAAATTGAAGCCCTGCGCAAGATTCTCGGCACTCAGGAAGAGATGATGGCCAGCGCCGGCCTTTCCGTACAGTCCCACACCGAGCTACTCGACCAGGAATTCTGGGAGCAGGTCCCGGAAGAAAACAAGAAAGAGGTTTTGACCTCTGATGAAGCTTGGTGCGTGCCTCCCCGCAACATCCGCATTTATCTCGAAGACCAGTTGCGTCGCGGCGAACTGAAAACCGTTAACGAAGTCCTCCTCAAATACGCCACCTGCATCGGCATGGAAGCGCCTGAAGCTCGCCGCACCACCGCGCTCGGCCTCTCCGACCTCGCCGAACTCTACGGCAGCGGTGACGGCAGCGCCTTGATGGACGCCATCCGCCGCACCGGCAACCAGCTGGCTATCGAGCGCGAACCGGAATTGCAGATGCTCGTCGGCGCCACCTTCACCCGCCTGAGCCAGGAGGCTGCCGCCAAACGCTGCTACGCCGCTATCCACCAGGCCCTGGCATCGCTCGAAAGCATAGAAATTCAGCGCCCTGGTTCAACGCAAAGCTTGCGCCCACGTATCGGTGCGGAAGAACGCCTCCCGGAATTCGTCGAAGAAG
>JBBRZT010000368.1:0-3075 GCA_038236395.1 Candidatus Acidiferrales bacterium | reverse complement strand
TGGAGACGCGATGGGACGGAGTTGCTGCCATGCTAAGCCCTCGGGTACGGCGGAGCGGATCCACTAAAGAGCGCGCGTGCGTATCAACTTATAAACGTATCAAGCGCCATTGTACATAACGTTGCGGGCCAGGGCAAAAAGGTCAGGAGTGAGTGGGCAACATGCGCATTACGTCGTTGTACACAGCATAAGCCATTATCGCCAGGAGAAACACGAAGCCGATCTGAACGAAGCGCTCCTTGAACGCCATGCTCAGGTCCCGGCGCATGACCCCTTCGATAGCGAGCAGCAAGATGTTGCCACCGTCAAGAATGGGAATGGGCAGAAGATTCAGGATGCCGAGGTTCACGCTGATCAAAACCATCAACGAAAGGACAGCAAGTGGCCCCTTGCGTACGGCTTCACCGGCCAAGCGGGAAATGCCAACTACACCCTGTAATTGTTTGGCGGAAACTCGGCCGCTGAATAATTTGCCCATTACACCACCGATTTCAGAAATGCGTTCGCCGGTGTTCACGAAAGCGTCGTGGAGGCCTTCTCCGATTCCTTCGCGGCGATACTTGGTGTGGTCGCGAACGGCGACTCCCACCTGATAAATTTTCTCCCCGGATTCGGTCACGCCCGCGATGGGTTTTACTTCGGTGTGCACCGTCTGCCCGTTGCGTTGTAAATCCAATTGAATCGACTTGCCGTCGGAGCCGCGTACGCGATCGACAAATTGTCCCCAATACTGAATTTTCTGGCCGTCGACGGCTTGGATCACGTCGCTTTCTTTCAAGCCGGCCTGAGACGCGGGGCTGCTGGAGGCGACTTCGTCGAGTACCGGTAGCACCGGAGCGTAGCCCAGCGGATCGGCGGTCAGCGGATTGGTAATCTTGGCCTGGACGGCGCGGCGTACGCCGTTATTTTCCACCTCACCGGTAATGGTCGATCCAGGGGCAGACTCTCTGATTACCTTGGAGGCTTGCTCCCACGTAGGATTGGCGATCGCGTTCAGCGAAAGAACCTTGTCGCCTGGTTGGAAAGGGCTCGGTTGCGCATCGGCCTTGGAGCTGAGCGCGACAACTTGCACGGGCTGATCGAGATATCCGGGATGGGGCATGCCGACAGCGACGAAAAGCACGAAGGAAGCGATCACGGGAAAGATCAAATTGACGGCGGGGCCTGCAAACGAAATCACTGCTCGTTGCCAGCGGGGCTTGCTCATTAATTCATCCGAGGAACCGGTGGGCGGCTTTTCGCCAGCGTCCACGTCGGACATGTCCTGCCCGGCCATGCGCACATAGCCCCCGAACGGCAGAGCGCTAATGCGCCAGTCGGTCGCGCCGCGCTTCCATCCAAACAGGCGCGGACCAAAGCCGATGGAGAAGACGTCCACGCGCACGCCAAAGAACCGGGCCGCAATGAAATGACCCCACTCGTGAATCATGATCATCAAACCCAGAACGAGCGCGACGCCCAGCAGCAAATTCATACGACTTCCTCTCCCGGAGTGCCTGGTGGTGCTTCTTTAATCTACGTCAATTCTACGACGACGGATTTTGTTGCGCCGCTAAATTCGGTTTCAGGATGCCACGGCGGTTACTGCGAGCCGGGCGACTTCTTCTTGGGCGATACGACGAGACTCGGCGTCGGCGGCCAGCACATCGGACATGTTTTCAAACTTCATTCGCGGTGTGCGCACCAGCACGCTCTCGATGACTTCCGCGATGCCGGTAAAAGGAAGCCGCCGCGCAAGGAAAGCCGCGACCGCGACTTCATCGGCGGCGTTTAAGGCGCAGGGTAAAGCGCCACCTTTTTTCATCGCTTCGCGGGCCAGGCGCAGGCACGGGAAGCGTCGGGTGGAAGCCGCGGCAAAATCAAGCCGTTTGAGTTTCTTCCAATCGAGCGCTATCTGGTTGGATGCGGCCCGTTGTGGATAGGTTAACGCGTATTGGATGGGCATGCGCATGTCGGTGGGGCCGAGCTGTGCGAGGATGCTGCCGTCGACATACTCCACGAAAGAGTGAACCGTGGATTGCGGGTGAATGACGACTTCGATCTGGTCGGGACGCATGCCAAAAAGCCAGCGGGCTTCGATGATCTCGAAACCTTTGTTCATCATGGTGGCGGAATCGATGGTGATGCGATTGCCCATGCGCCAGTTGGGATGGGCGAGGGCCTGTTCGGGCGTGATGGAATCGAAGGCGGAGAGCGGCGTTTTGCGAAATGGGCCGCCGGAGGCGGTGAGCACCAGGCGCCGGACTTCCGCGGTTTTTCCGGCACGCAAGCACTGATGAACGGCGTTGTGTTCGCTGTCGACGGGAAGAATTTCGCGGCCGGCTTTTTTCGCGGCGGCCATGACCAACTCGCCGGCGGCGACGAGGACTTCTTTGTTGGAGAGCGCGACGGTCTTGCCAAGTTTTATGGCTTCGTAGGTGGCTTCCAGGCCGACAACGCCTACGGCGGCGGAGACGACGACCTCAACTCGGGAAAGAGTGGCCACGGTGAGCATGCCTTCGCGCCCGTGATGAATGTCCGGGAGGGGAGCAATCTTTTTTGCGCGCAGGCGCTCGGCTAGCTCATCGGCTTTTTTCCCGTCGGCGACGGAGACGACATTAGGGCGATGGCGCTCAATTTGGGTGACCAACTCGTCGAGATTGTTACCGGCGGCCAGGCCGCTGACCACGAATTGTCCCGGGAGGGATTCGACGACGGAGAGGCACTGGCGTCCGATGGAGCCGGTGGAACCCAGAATGGATAGATGATTCACGCAGTCTCTTTCTGATGGACGGCTCATGGGCGGCGCCGTATTGGGGGCTACGCCGCGGGCGAATACAGCAAAATGAAATAATACCAGACAACGGGAATGGCGAGGATGAGTGCGTCGATGCGATCGAGGACGCCGCCATGGCCGGGCAGGAGCGCGCCGGAATCTTTCACGCCCGCGCTGCGCTTATAGGCGGACTCGAGAAGGTCGCCAACCTGGCCTGCAATATTTCCGATTGCTGCGGCACCAAGCAGAAGCGTAAACGGCACGGCAAGCCAATGTGTGAACGCGAAGGCTACCGCGATGGAGCCGGCGAAACCGCCGAT
>JBBRZT010000367.1:0-3080 GCA_038236395.1 Candidatus Acidiferrales bacterium | reverse complement strand
CGGCTGAACGGAGTGTACATGCCGTGATTTTCCAGTGAATGGAACAACGCGGTGCAATAGCGATTCGACTCCGGCGTCACGGTGCTGATATCGGCGGCAGTAAAAAATTGCCTGACGAGCGGAGGAGGTTTCGTTGGTACCAGTTGAGTCGGCCAGGTCGCTTCTCCCGGGACCGAACTTTGCGGAACTGGCCGCTCCTCGACCGGGAACAATGGATGGCCGGTAAGACGATCGAGAATAAAGACGAAGCCCATCTTGGTTACCTGCGCGACCGCCGGAACAGCAACGCCGTCGTGTTGCACGGTGATGAGCACCGGTTGGGCCGGCAGGTCATAATCCCAAACATCATGATGCACCACCTGGTAATACCAGATGAGCTTCCCGGTCAAAGCATCGAGCGCCACCAAAGAATTGCCGAACAGATTTTGGCCCTTGCGGTCCGCGCCATAAAAATCGTAGGACGGCGATCCAATGGGAAGAAAAACCATTCCGCGTTCGGTGTCGACGCTCATCACCGACCACACGTTTGCGCCCGTGCGATTCTTCCAGTCGTCACCCTGCCACGTGTCGTGACCAGCTTCTCCCGGCTGAGGAATCGTGTGAAATGTCCAGGCCAACTCCCCGGTGCGTACATTGAATGCTCGCACCATGCCACTTGGACCGACGGAAGGATACTCCGGAACTTCGGCTCCAGTAATAACCAGGTCGCGGTAGATGGCCGGAGGCGACGTGACGGCGTAAAGCTTGTGGGAGGGACGATCTTCAATTCCCTCACGCAGATTAATAACGCCGTGATTTCCGAAATCAGAGCGGGTCTTGCCGGTGGCAGCGTCTAGAGCGATCAAACGTCCATCGTAGGTGCCAAAAAGAATGCGCCGATCATCGCCGCTCGCATTTTGCCAATAGGCCACGCCTCGATGTTGATGAAAATGGCGTGGACCCGGCTGGCCTTCTTGTGGGTCAAACTGCCAAAGCTCGCGGCCAGTTCCAGCATCGAGCGCAATGATGCGGTTGGAAGGGGTAGAAAAGTAGAGCACGTCATCAATAACCAGCGGAGTGGATTCGAAAGGCGGCACGCGGTGTCTGGTTGTGCTGCGCTGTTTTCGCCGCACTTCGCCGGTGTGAAAAGTCCACGCGGGTTTTAACTGGGCGACATTTCGGGGCGTAATTTGTACCAGGGAGGACGACCTTGTGCCGCCCGGGTCGCCGCCATAGGACCGCCAATCCTGCGCAGAAGCACCCGACGAAACGGCCGTGGAGACCAGCGAGGCGACCAAAAAGCATTTCGAAGACATTTTCATTGTGTGAGAGACGATATGATGCCATTGATTGCTTTTATTTGCTTTCATTTTCCTTTTCAATGCTTTATTTTCTCGGAGCGCTGTTTCCACCGAATCGAAGACCTTTCGGCTTATATGGTGAGGTTGACTAAGAATGGCCAGTTGGCAATCACGAAGGACTAGCTTCAGATACTTGAACTTCCAGGTTGGTCTGGTTTTCTATTTACTGGGAGCGGGATATGCGAGTGCACAATCCGATTCGGTGGTCGTTCGCCCGAAAGAAATCCAGGACGTGCGGGTGAATCCCGGAATGGGGATTACAACGTTCCAACGCTTCAACGGCCAGGCGCTCAATCCGCCGTTGACGTGGTCCGAAGAAGGTCCGACAGAGAAACTGGTCGATCCCGAACGAAAGCCGGAATTTCCACCCACTTCGGTTTCCTATTGCCGGTGGGTATGGGACGTGATCGAACCGAAACGCGGAGAATTCCACTGGGAAATTGTTGACCTAGCCCTCCGCGAGGCGCGCGAACACGGGCAAACCCTGGCGATTCGTCTGATGCCATACACCGACAAACATCCGCTTCCGGATTGGTATCGCAACTCCGGCGCGCGGCGTGCCAACCAACCGGGTGACAAAGACGGAAGCATTTGGCAGCCGGATTACGCCGATCCGTTGTTTCTAAAATATTGGGGCGAACTGGTTGCTGAAGCTGGGAAGAGATACGACGGGAATCCCTTCCTCGATAGCGTAGACATTTCCTCCATCGGGTATTGGGGCGAAGGCTGGAGTCCGTACATGCCGGCTTTCTCCTATCAGAAAGATTTGACAGACATTTGGTTCACGGCTTTCCCCAACACTATTTTGTTGATGAATTTCGACGAAGAACGCGCTCTAACCTACGGCACGCAACACGGCGCCGGGTGGCGCCTGGACTGCCTGGGAGATTTGCGGCATTTTTCAGACAACCCTAATTTTCAGCCGGAAATGTTGGACGTGTATCCGCAGCAGATCGTGCGCGCGGGCATCCAGGAGGTTTGGCAGCGAAGTCCGGTCTCGCTGGAAACCTGCGGCACACCCGCAGAATGGAAAAGAGACGGGTTCGACGTGGCCTATATTCTGGCTCAGGCGTTGCGCTGGCATGTCAGCACTGTGAATGTCAAAAGCACTCCGATTCCGCCGGAGTGGAACACGCAGTTCGACGATTTTCAGAAAAAAATGGGGTACCGCCTGATACTGCGCCGTTTCGAATATCCGCGAACGGTCCGACCTGGTCACACTATGCCAGTGCACATGTGGTGGTTGAACGCGGGAGTTGCGCCTGTCTATCGAGAATACCGCTTGGTTGTTGAACTACGTTCTTCGAATCGCAGCGGAACCGCGACCGTCCCCGTAGATGTGAGGAAGTGGCTGCCCGGGGACGCGGTGTTTGATGGACCGTTGTACGTTTCAGAAGGTCTGAAGCCCGGAAAATATAGCGTGCGGATCGCGCTGCTGGATGCGCGAACGGAGAAACCCGCAATATTGCTGGCGATCGAAGGACGCCAACCCGACGGCTGGTATGAGTTGGGCGAAATAAACGTGCAGTGATCACGGGCACTCTCGAATTGTGAGTTCTGACGCTTTACTTTGGTATTGCCGCAGGAACTCTTAGCTCTGACAAGCAAGCGGAGAGACAAATGATGCGGTTATGGGTTCTGGCTTTGTGCGCAACAGCGGCTTTGGCTCCGGCAACTTTGGCGGCCGATGACGCGCCGCCTGCTGAGGCGTTTCAAGTGTTTGAACAAACTTTTCCAATG
>JBBRZT010000366.1:0-3087 GCA_038236395.1 Candidatus Acidiferrales bacterium | reverse complement strand
CATCAGAAACAAAGCCCCCGAAAAAAACCACTGCGCTCCCGCGCTCTTTACCGCCGCAGCCACAGCCTCCAAATCTCCCTCGCGATCGGTAATTCCCGGAATCAGCGGCGAAGCCGAAACTCCCACCGCCAGCCCCGCGTCTCTCAATTCCTTCACCGCCGCCACTCGCAAGTCCGGACGCGGCGCTCGCGGCTCCAGCAATCGCGCCAGCCGCGGCCGCAATGTGGTGATCGTAATATTCAGCGAAAGCGATGACCGCTCCGCGATGCGTTTAAACACATCGATATCGCGCACAATCTGGTTGGACTTGGTAATCACCGAAATGCTCAGCCCGCTACGCTTGGCCAGCTCTTCCAGGCACGCGCGCGTCACTCCGTGTTCCTTTTCCGCCGGCTGGTAAGGATCCGTCGCCGTCCCGATGGCGATGTGGTCGGGACTCTGTCCGCCGGAAGCCTGCGATTGATACGAATACTTGCGCGACACGTCCCAGGCCAGCAGCGCCGCCGCGTCTTTTTTCACAAAAATCTTTTTATCGAATTCGCTGCCGTCCAGCTCCATGTACTCGTGCGTATACCGCGCATAGCAGTAGTGGCAGCCGAATTCGCATCCTCTATACGGATTAATCGTCCACTCAAACGGGACACGCCGCGAATCGCAGCGATTCAGGATCGACTTCACCGGCAACAAAAAATATTCCGGCCGCTCCGCCGAAGTCCGGCGCGTCTCCGCCGGCGAAGATTTTGCTGCGAGGCGGGCTATCCCGACCAGTGGCGCGTGAACGCCCTTGGCCGGTAGCGCAACAGCAGCACGGGTACCGGTTTCTGCCGGGCTTTGGGGGCCCGGCGAAACCGCGTGTGACGGGGGGCAATCCGCCACGTTCGTACCCGTGTTGCTGCTGCGTGGATCGCTGTCGACCGGGGCAAGGTCCGCGACCCCATTCTTTGGGCTATGCGTGTCAGGGCAATCAGGAAAGAGTGATGGAGCAGTTGGTGGTGCGATGCGCCTGCGAGCGGAAAATCTCGCCGGCGAGGGGAACAGCACTGGGGACATAACCCACCTCGAAGCACGCCCCGAGTATTTCGCTTTTTCTTCGCTAGGTCAACACTTATTTTCGCTTTTTGTTCGTAGCCTCGCGGATCTCGCTAAATCCCAGCTGCCTCGGCTTCTATACCTTCCCGACCGCATTGCCTCCCTCGCCTTCGAAGAGTATCCTGCCCTAGCCCAAGTTACGTTTTTTGCGGCAGTGTTACATCGGGAGCCTCAAACCGCGTATGTCCAAGCGTTCGTTGTTGCTAGTCTGCTGGTTCCTTCTTTTTGTAGCAGCCACACCCAGGCCAGCGCTCGGTCAAACAGCGGGTAAGCCCGCACAAAAATCCGCGCCCCAGGCTCAGTCATCCAAAACTCCCGCCGCGCCGCCATCTCCCCAATCAACGCATTACCCCATCCTGCTGCTCGGACACGGCGCCGACCCTCTCAGCTGGAGCGTGCTCATCGGCCAGAAAGGCCCAGAGCGTTTTGATCGCCTCAACTATCCGCCCATCGCTCTCGAAGTGGTGAACGTCGCCGGCGAAGGCAGCGCCGAAGCCTGGGCTTATCACGCCAAAGATTCCGCGACCGGCGCCGACGTCACCATCCACCTCACCCGCGAAGCTTGCATCGACGCCCCCGGCAGCACCGCTCTTGACCTCGCGTCCAAGCCGCAGTCCGCTTCCGCCAAAGCCGCTTCGTCTTCTTCGCCGCCACTCAAAAATTCCTTCCGCATGGTCCTGGAACATGCCCAAGCCGGAACCTTCCGCGGCTGCGCCCGCATCGCCGCCGAACTCTTCCCAAAAATCGTGAATCAAAGCGCGGATGACGACGATGCCGACAAGAAAAAACCTCCCGTCGCCACCGTCACCAATTTCAAAACGCCCACAGCCGTCGCCTACCTGAATCCCGCGGGCAAAATTGTTGTCAGTCGCGGCGCCGCCAAAAAAATCGTGCCAACCACCGGCACCGAGCTCGCCCTCTCTCACGACGGCAAAAAACTTCTCTTCACCCGCAACGACGCCAAAATGGGTTCCGAACGCACCATCGTCCTTTATGAATTCGATTCCGGCCGCGGCAAAGACCTGGTCCACGGCACGGTACGCGAAGCGTTCTGGTCTCCCGACGATTCCCGCGTCGCCTATCTGCAATCCCAGGATCAGAAGTGGCGAATCCTATCCTTCGCGCCCAGCGTGCCGGAAACCGCCGCCCCGCTCTATACCGGCAGCGTCGATTCGCTCGACGGCTGGCTCGACGGCCACACTCTGCTCGCCGCCGACGCGCAAAATCTCTACTGGGTCGGCGACGATCGCCCGCAGCAATCAGTGCCTCTCCGGGAAATCTACGGCACCGCCTTCCGCGTTTCAGACACCGACACGATTCGCGTCAATCCCGTAAACGGAGATCTGCTGCTGGTCTCCGCGAAATATGTAGTGCCGCCGGCCAACGCTCCAGCCGACGCGTCCGGCGTCTTTCTCTATGAAACAAAGTCCAAGCGCCGCGTCACGCTCACCCCGCCCGAACAGTGGGCCGCCCATGGCGAATGGTCTCGCGACGGCATCCAAGTCTTTTATACGCGCCGCATCTCGGCCACTGCGTCGCTCACCTACCGCGTTTTCTGGGACGGGAGCGGCGTCCGCAAGTATCTGGACGGAACCGACCTGGTCGTCGGCCAATAGGGGCCAGTAGAGGTCAATAGCAGAACGGGAGAAAAATCATGGCCATCATCAAAAATCGTTGGAGCACTTTCGGTGTAAGAAATTCCCTCGCATGCGCCGCGTTCGCCGCCGCACTGCTCATTTCCCCGCCTCTCCGCGCGCAGCAGCCCAACCCCAATCCCATCCCTCCGCCGTCGCAACCCGCGCCCGAAACTCCTAACGCTCCCACCGCGCCGGTGACTCCGTCTGCTCCCCCAGCCGACGCCTCACCGTCTTCGCACCTGATGCGGACTTGGCGCCGTCTCACCTACACCTGCGATGGCGACGCCAAAGTCGTCGTAAATCTTCACGCCAAGCTGGCGCGCGTGTTTTTCAAAGGCCACACCTACAACATGAAGCAGGT
>JBBRZT010000365.1:0-3094 GCA_038236395.1 Candidatus Acidiferrales bacterium | reverse complement strand
GGGCGGCTGATTATTCCGGCGAACGTGAATCATCGCAACCTGGAGCCGATGGGGATTGGTATTGCCACGAAATGCAAGATCAACGCGAACATTGGAAATTCCGCGACGACTTCCAACATTGATGAGGAATTGAAGAAGCTGCATCACGCGGTGCACTATGGCGCGGACACGGTGATGGATCTTTCCACCGGCGGCGACATTCCGACCATCCGCAAAGCGATTATCGACGCCTCTCCGGTGCCGGTAGGGACTGTGCCGGTGTATGAGGCGATTTCAAGGGTACGGCGTCCCGAAGACCTGACCATCGGGTTGATGCTGGAAGTGATCGAAGAGCAAGCCGAGCAAGGCGTGGACTACATGACCATCCATGCCGGAGTTTTGCGCGAGCATGTGCCGCTGGTGCGCAAGAGAATTACGGGAATCGTGAGCCGCGGCGGGTCGCTGATGGCGCACTGGATGGAGCACCATAAAAAACAGAATTTCCTGTACGAAAATCTTGATGATATCTGCAAGATTTTCAAGAAACACGATGTGAGCTTTTCGTTTGGCGACGGATTGCGTCCGGGGTGCATAGCGGACGCCAGCGACGAAGCGCAATTCGCCGAATTGAAAGTGCTGGGCGAGCTGACCACCAAAGCCTGGGAGCACGATGTGCAGGTGATGATCGAGGGGCCCGGGCACGTGCCGCTGGACAAGATCAAGGAGCAGGTGGATAAGGAGATGGAATGGTGCCATGAGGCGCCGTTCTATACGCTGGGGCCGTTGGTAATCGACATCGCGCCGGGCTATGACCACATTACCAGCGCGATTGGCGCGGCGATGATCGGGTGGCATGGAGCGTCGATGCTTTGCTACGTGACGCCCAAGGAGCACCTGGGGCTGCCGAATCCGGAAGACGTGAAGCAGGGCGTGATCGCGTATAAAATCGCGGCGCATGCGGCGGACGTGGCGCGCCACCGTCCTGGAGCGCGCGATCGCGACGATGCGCTGAGCTACGCGAGATTCCTGTTTGACTGGAACAAGCAGTTCGAGCTGTCGCTGGATCCCCCGACGGCGCGGGCCATGCATGACGAGGCTTTGCCGGACGATTTCTACAAGGAAGCGAAATTCTGCTCCATGTGCGGGCCGAAATTCTGCTCCATGAACATCACGCAGCTGGCAGACGCCGAGGGCGGTCACGACCAGTCCCAGCGGAAGCAGAAATTCGTGGAGTTGCTGGCGAAAGTGCAGGCCGCGGGCTAAAGTCTCGCGGATCGCCCGGGCACAGCCGGCGTCGTCAGCTTGGTTGGAATCCCAAGCAATTACTCAAATATAATACTGCACCGACGTAACCGAGATGGTCATCCCGCTGGTTACCATTGCGAACACGTTGCCCGGCGCCAAAAATCTGCTCGTTAGCCACTGATAAGATAAATAGACGGTTTCCCTCGTACCGCAGGCCGGATACGCATGCCCAGACCCGAATTGATGGAACGCGAGTCGTGTATGACTGATGTCACTGCCCCGCAGGCGTTGCAGCTGCTGGTGGTGGACGATTCTCCCGTGTACCGCAAGCTGGTGGAGCATGCGCTGGAAGACGGGCCGTATTCGGTGCTGTTCGCCAAAAGCGGACGCGAAGCGTTGGAACTATTCGCGCGATATCTGCCGGCCATCGTCATAACCGACTGGATGATGCCCGATCTGTCCGGGCTGGACCTGTGCCAGCGACTGCGCGCGGATGTACACCGCGGATACACCTACATTATTTTGCTGACCAGCATCGCGGAAAAAGACAACGTAGTGAAGGGTTTGGCCGCGGGCGCGGACGATTATTTAACAAAACCATTCGATCCGGCGGAGTTGATGGCGCGCATCGGGGTGGGGCGCCGGATTATCGACCTGCACCGGCAGATTGACGCCAAGAACAAGCTGCTGGAAGAAATGGCGCACAGCGATCCTTTGACCGGGTTGCCGAACCGGCGAGCCATCGAAGAGTGGGCAGCGCGGCAGCTGCGGGGAGCGGCGCGGCACGGATTTCCTTACTGGGTGGTGCTGGCCGACCTGGATTCTTTCAAGAGCATCAATGACACGCATGGGCACGCTGGCGGCGATGCGTTGCTGCAAAAATTCGGTGAGATTCTGAAGACGGTGATCCGTGCATCGGACATCTGCGGGCGCCTGGGCGGCGACGAGTTTCTGCTGGTCATCACGCATGTAGAAGCGGACGCCATACAAAGGACTGTGCAGCGCTTTTGCGAAAAGCTCGCGGCACAGCAGTTTCAGATCGGGGACGAAAAAGTCTCCATCACGGCTAGCTTTGGAATTGCTGGTTTTCACGGCAAGGAAATTGTGGATTTCGATACGCTGATACGGCGGGCGGACAAGGCATTGTATGCGGCGAAGCGCTCGGGCCGTAATAAAGTAAAGATCGCGCCGGAACATGCCGGCGATGTTTAGAGTTTTGACGAAACTCCGTTAGAATCCCTTCCAGCGAATAAATCAATCATTACTGACAGCACGTCCCGAGATATCCCCGGCGTGATGGCATTACCAAAGGAGTGAGAATGGGATTTGTCCGCGTTGCGAATAGCACTGAAATTGTTCCCGGGGCGATCCGCGAAGTTCAGGCGGAGGGAAAGACGCTGGCGGTGGCCAATGTGGATGGAAAATTCTACGCGATCAACAACACCTGCATCCATCGCGGAGGGCCGTTGGGGCAAGGGTCGCTGGCGGGAAACCTGGTGACTTGCCCGTGGCATGGCTGGAGATATGACGTTTCGACGGGCAAAGCCAGCCATAACCAGGCCGCGGGGGTGGCGTGTTATCCGGTGGAGGTGCGCGGAGAAGAAGTGTTTGTGGATATCGGCGGTGCGGCGTAGATGGCGCATCTTATAGAAAACAAGTACCATAAGTAACTGTACTCGGTGTAGTTCTGCTTTCGGAGCATCACGGCTGGCGATTTGACCTCTCGTAGTTCAGCTAACCCTCATATTTTGTTTCGCTTTTTGCCCAGCGGCGTGTATATTGCTGGCCGACTCGAAGCTCTCGATGGCAATTCCGACCCCGCAACGACACTACTGGATCTTCAGCGTAGACCCTCACCACTACCATTGGG
>JBBRZT010000364.1:0-3096 GCA_038236395.1 Candidatus Acidiferrales bacterium | reverse complement strand
GTATTTTCCGTGAATGGCGCGCGCGGCCGCTCTAACAATTTCCTGCTGGATGGCACGGACATGAACGACGGCTATCGCAACGACCCGGCCATCAATGAGGCCGGCGTGTTCGGCACCCCGGCGACCATTCTGCCCATCGAAGCCATCGCCGAGCTTCGCGTGCTCTCCAATTTCGAAGCCGAATACGGCCGCAGCGCCGGCGGCGTCATCAACATCGTCACCAAGAGCGGCACCAATAGCTTCCACGGCACCGGCTTCGAATTTCTCCGCAATAACGCTCTCGATGCCCGTAACTATTTCAATGAAGTAGGCTCGCCGCAAAATCCCTTCCACAATAATCAATTCGGCGGCGCGCTCGGCGGACCGATTCGCAAAGACAAAACATTTTTCTTCATCGATTACGAAGCCATGCGCGAAAAAGGCGCCGAAGCCAGCACCGCATGCGTGCCCACCGCGCAGGACATCGCCACCGCGACCGCCGAAAATGGCGGTGTCGTGAATCCCGTCATCGCCAATCTCCTGGCCCTGAATCCCTGGCCCTCGCCCAACTTGGGAGGCTCCTGCATCACCGACGGTGCGGACGGCCAAGGCGATCCTGTTTCCAGCAATATTTCACTAGCCACGCCGTTTTCCAATCGCGTGGACAGCGCCATCGTAAAGATCGATCACAACTTCAATACCAATAATCTTCTTACCGGCCGCTACTACATCGGCGACAGCACGCAGCTCTTTCCTCTGGCCCTCGTAGGCGGAGGTCTGGTGCCCGGCTACAACACCATGACGCCCACGCGTGTGCAGCTCGTTTCACTTTCCTACGTTTCCACGATTTCTCCCTCCATCGTCAGTGAAGCACGCCTCGGTTGGAACCGCTTTGCCGAAGGTTTTTTCCCGCAAGACCGCGGCTTCGATCCAGCCTCCATCGGTTTGAATACCGGCGCCACGCCGTACGATTTCGGCCTGCCAAAAATCAGCGTCTCCGGCTTTGCTCCCATTGGCGCCGACAACGGCGACGCCCGCCAGCGCGTGGATACCAACTGGCATTACATCGACAACATTTCCTGGAAAGCCGGCAGGCACGACATCAAGTTCGGCTACGAATTCCGCCGCACTTCCATCTCGCAGATTTTCAATCGTGCTTTTCGCGGAAACCTCTCCTTCTCTGATCAATTTGATTCCGCTACCGGTGCGCTCACTGAATCCGGCCTCCAGGAATTTCTCGCTGGCACGCCCACTGGTGGTAGCCAGCGCCAGGGCAACACTAATCGCAACACTTTTGAGAATTCCCATGCTGCCTATGTGCAGGATAGTTTCCACTGGAAGAAAAACGTAACTATCAACCTGGGGTTGCGCTACGACTATTTCGGCATCGTGCAGGAGAAGCACGGAAACTTCACCAACATAGACACCACCACCGGCCTGGGCGTGGTGCTCGGCCAGCGCCGACTGTACGAGCCCGACTACAACAACTGGGGGCCGCGCGTCAGCGTCGCCTGGGACGTCACCGGTAAGGGCAAGACCGTTCTTCGCGCTGGATATGGAATCTTCTACGACGGCCTCTCGCAGGACATGTTTCTGGGCCACCTGCCCTTCAACAGTGGCTTCGACCCGGGTGCGGCATACTCCGGATTCGGCCCCAATCCCATCTCCTCCGCAGATGCCAATTCAGGCCCGCTGGACCCCACTGTTCCGGTGTACGGCTTCTCCAGCGCCATCAGTGACGCATTCGGCGTTGACCAACACCTGCGCACCCCGTACATGCAGAACTTCAATTTGAATCTGCAGCAGGAACTTTCCCGCAAAGTTGTGCTGCAAGTCGCCTATGTCGGTTCGAATGGCCACAAATTGTTGCGCTTCCGGGACATCAATCAGCCTAGCCAGGCGCAAATCACCGCCGCCGATCTCGCTTGCGATTGCATCAACGACGGCACTGTGCCGCGCCGCTACGAAACGCTCACGGGATTTTCTCCCTTTTACTACATCAATTATCAGGAAACTTCCGCCAACTCCAGTTACAACTCCCTGCAAACCAGTCTGCGGGTGACCGATTGGCATGGATTTACTTCCACCCTGAATTACGTGTGGTCGCATTCGCTTGACGACGCCAGCGACGGCGAAGAGTATGTGCCCAACGCCTCTCAGCCCAATGACAGCACCGCGCCCATTGGCCAGAACCGCGGCAATTCCAACTTCGACATTCGCAACCGCTTGACCTGGAATTTCGTCTATCAATTTCCGAATCATAAGGGAAGTTGGCAGCGCATCACCGATGGCTGGGGAGTGAACGGCATCGTGACCGTGCAGTCCGGCCAGCCGTTCTCCGTCAACTACAATTTCCTCGATGACTTTGACGGTAGCGGCGAATTTTATGGCCGGCCCGATGTGGTCGGTCCTATCCACTACAATCGCAGCGATCCGCGAAATTTCCTCGACCTGACGTCCTTCGCGGCACCTTGCACGTTTAAGCCTGGTGGCGATGGTCTTGCTGATGCCTGCGAGCCGGGCACTCGCCATTTTGGCAACGAAGGTCGCAACTCCTTGCTTGGGCCGAGTTTCCGCCAGTTTGATTTCTCTATCTTTAAAGACACCGCCATCACCGAACACGTGAAGCTGGAGCTGCGGTTTGAGGCCTACAACATCCTCAATCATCCCAATTTCATCAGCCCCTTGCTGCCTTCCTTCATTGCTGATGCTGCGCCCAATGGCGTTGGCCCTGACGGCCGTCATATCGGTACTTTGGGACTTACCGCCACTGGCGACGTAGGCATCGGCTACCCGTTCCTCGGCAGCGGCGGCCCCCGAGGGCTGCAAATCGCCGCCAAGATTAGTTTCTAGCTCCGCTGCCTCACCTTAGGCTGCACGTCCCATTTACCTGCACGACGGCCCGGCCATATGCCGGGCCGTTCGTTTTTCTGATAGATTGCTGGCTGTTTCGGGATGGCCAGGTCTAAACCTTGGCTAACCCCCGCCAATGCACCATGTAAGTTTTTCGCCTTTGCTGCGTACTACCCTATGGAAGCTCTGAGACCAGGCCGAATGAGTTCGCCGGGAATAGCGGAACCGACGGAGGCAATCGCCCGTGCCAGGGCAGGCGATGCC
>JBBRZT010000363.1:0-3141 GCA_038236395.1 Candidatus Acidiferrales bacterium | reverse complement strand
GCCATCATGATGGTCGCCGTCAGCGACAATTCCGCCACCAACGTGCTTATCGACCGGCTTGGGATGGAAAACGTCAACGCGCTCCTCGACAGCCTGGGCCTCCACCACACCCGCCTCCGCCGCAAAATGATGGACATCAAAGCGGCCGCAGAAGGCCGCGAAAACGTCTCCACGCCCGAAGAAATGCTCACCCTGTTCGAAAAGCTCTATCAAGAAAAAGTTTTGGATGAGGGAATGACCGCGGATTTCTTCAAAGTACTCAGCACTCACAAAAGCAGCTTCATCCCGCGCGATTTACCCGACGACCTGCAAATCGCCAATAAGCCCGGCGAACTCGAAGCCGTCCGCAACGATTCCGGCATCGTTTTCCTCCGCAATCGCCCCTACATTCTCTGCCTCATGACCACCTATCTCGCCCGCGAGCGCGACGGAGAAGATGCCATCGCTAAAGTCTCCGCTGCCGCTTACTCCATGTTCGACCGACTCGCTCGCTCTTCGCCGTATGGCCGTATCATCTCCGACCGCAACTCCGCCCAGCCCGGCGCCGCGCCACCGCCCAAATAATTGTTTCCTTGGTTGGATTGTTCGTATCACTTAAGGGTGACCCACGCGGCGCTGGGTTCCTCACACGCCGATTTTGCGTGTGGGGGTCTTGCATAATGAAAGGCAACTCACTTCTAGACCAACCACACATCACAACACTGTTCTAGCGCTTCGGCGCCAACATCCCAACCGCGCAACTCGCCTTCCGCGGCGCATAAGCAATCTGATCGCCTTGCGACCCTGTCACCACCCGCCCGGCAACCATCACCGTTCCCGAACCTTCAAGATTCCCGTCAGGCCGCAACAAAATCGTAAACGGTCCAGTAGGGTTGTTAATCGTCACCTGGACCTGCCCACTCACATTCTCAACCTCGTAACCCATCGCCACGTGCGCCTCACCGCATTCCACTGTCGCCGAATCGCTGCGAAATTCAATGTTCAGTCCGCCCGCCCCCGCATAATTTCCCGCCATGCGCACTCCAAAAGGTTTTCCCGCGGACTTCGGCGCTGACGGATCGAGTATTTCCGATAACCCTGCGACTAAACCTTTCTGCGGTGTGCCAGGCAAGACTCCCACATTGCAGCGCTCAGTTTTCGGCGCTGTTCGCACCTCCACTCGCCGAGCCGTCGGAGCAGTCTGCTCGTACGTCGTCGATGTGTGCTGCTCAGAGACCGAATACTCTTGGCCATTCTGATGCACCTCGTCCGCGCTGTGATTGGCAACGTCCGCGGCCGCGATTTGTCTTTCTTGCGTTGTCGTTTCCGTGTGCGCTTCGTATCCGCCGGAACTCCCGCCACCCACGCTGCTCGATCCAACCACCACCCGCCCGGCAACCTCGATCGCTCCGGGACCCACAAGTTTTCCGTCCGCCCGGAAAGTGGCGGTAATCGGCTTTGGCGCATTATCAATTTTCACCAGCATCCGGTCGCCGGCTCGCTCCACCGTGTACTGGTGGCTTTCCGGCATTAAGCCCCCGCATTTCACCACGGCGCCCGAATCCGAGATCAAAATCCATATGCCCGCAGCCGTAAAATCTCCGCTCATCCTCAACCCGGTATAGCCCGAAGTCGCGGAAGGAATCTCGCTCCCCAGCGCACCGCCCACCACGCCGCCAAACATGTCGTTGAGCCCGGTCTTCAATCCTTCTCCCACACATTCCATTTCGCTGCGACCCGCTTCCACGCAGCGCCGCGCCGCTACCGATCCCGGATCGTTCCTCATCCCGCCCGATTGCGCCCCTCCGCCCGGCGCGTTTACTGGCGCAGAATTCGCCGCCAACGCTGCTGCAGCATCGCGCTTCTGTTCCGCAACCTTCGCCTCGTATTTTGCGTTATCCGCCCCGATAATTTTTGCGAATTGGTTGTGCATTCCCTCGGACAAAAATGTCTGCCACACCGGGATCCCTTTATATCCAAATCGCGGATCGTTGCGGCTATACCGATACGGAGTATTCCCACTCAAAGTTTTTTCCGTCCCATACGGCCCGGGGAAAGCTTTGTCCGCGGCCAGCCCGATCTCGTATTGCGCCTTGCTGTACTCAGTAAGAATCCGCAGTTCGTCCGGCATATATCCGCGGATTTCGCGAGGCCCGGATAACGTGCTGATAATCTCGCTCAGCTGATAGAACGCGCCCATCTGCCGCAGCACGGTCTCCCGCGGATCGCTGGCCTTCATCGCTTTCATTACGCGGTCCGCGGACGGCATCTCACTCAGATAAGCTGGATTTAGTGGTTGCCCCGGTTTTGGCGCAGTGGCCGGCTGCAACTTGCAGGCTTTCAATTGCGCCATCACCTGCTCGCGCGGTTTGTTCACCTCCACACTCTGGCCGCCCGGTATGTCCACGCGGTACATGCAAACATCCTGCCCGCCCACGTTGCCGCACCGGTGGATGGTGACGGTTATCCCACCGCATAGATATGGTGCTTCCAATTGTGGCGCCGCCGCCTGCTGCGCAAACGCAACAGTTGCAGCCGTGAGCACCAGCACGGCGCTGAGGGCATGAATTTTCATATTGGCTCCCGAAACAGAACCTTTACTCAAGCAGGGAAGCTACTTTTTCTTCGTCAATCGCGTCAGCATCCCGTCCGGAGGCCCGCTCAACGCTCCATCATCTTCGACAGTAAACACCGTCTTGTCCCCTACACAAATCATCGTAACGGTTTTTCCATCCTCGGTGTAGGTACAGGTAGTTGTGGCGGGACCAGCGGACAGAAAAGCTTTGCCGCCGGATTTGAACTCGATCTTCACGATGCCTCCATTGCCCTCGTAGGGGTTACCTTCCACTTTGCTGCCGCAGCCAATTCCGACGCCTACCAGGCCAATCACCGCCACGGCCAGCGCATGCCAGCCACTAAATTTATTTTTCATGAACCCTCTCTTGATTTTCGATCCAGCGAGGCACAAATCCCTAAACGCTTGCCGTGGAGGCTATCGGCTACGGCTTTCTAGCGCAATATTTCGGTTTGTGCTGTCGCCGCAAAATGAGAATGTCCGGTTTGTGCAAAGTAGAAATGTCCGGTTTCATGGAAGGCCGAGGGTCCCATGGAAACGGAGCGAATTGCCTTGAGCCAGCGCGAACGGGACCAACTGAAAGTGCT
>JBBRZT010000362.1:0-3142 GCA_038236395.1 Candidatus Acidiferrales bacterium | reverse complement strand
GATGCTCCTAAACGCGCCAGCCTCAACGCTATCGCGCGGCCAATCCCACGGCTACCGCCGGTTACCAGCGCCACCGCGCCGGAAAGTCGTTTTTCGCCTGCACCCGCTACGCCCGGAATCTCACTTTGAAGCATCAAAATTCTTCCTCGTGTAAGCCACGCTTTTTGTGCGAAACTCATCTTAACATCCGAGGCTTCTATCAGGTCCCCGGACAGTCGAAACTCCCTAGAGTTGGACGGATATCAGGAAATAATCTCCGCAACGTGGATTTCTTGTCGTTAACGACTTGCGGAGGCTTGGCGTCTTACCTATAATTCCATGGTTTTCCGAACGACATTTGGAAACTCAGGTCGAAGTGACCCGGGTGCGTGCGAGTAGAATTCCAAGGCATGGTGTTTAACCGAGGAGAGGATCTGAAATGAGTGGATCACAAAAGATGGCGGGCCTCGCGATAGCTGCGGCGCTTTGTTTGAACTTTGCAGGGGCGGCTGGCAGTAGGGCTGCCACGCAAGCTGCTGCAGCGGGTCAGGATGCCGCGGCGGCGAAGCCTCAGTACACCATGGCGGAATACAATTCCTACCAGGCTGCGGCGGCTGAAAAGAGCCCGGCTCAGCAAGTTAAATCGCTGGACGATTTCGTCTCCAAATATCCAAACTCCGCGCTGATGATTTATATTTACCCTCTCTATTACCAAGCCTACAGCCAGCTCAAGAACTACCCCAAAGTAATCGAGTACGCCGACAAGCTGGTGGCCATGGGCGAAAAGGCTGACGCCGGAGCCCGTTACCAGGCTTTGTATGCGCGTGCTTTTGCCTACAACGCGATCGTTGCCGATCCCGCGCAAGCCAAGACAGGCGCCGTGGATCCCGCGCTCGCCAAATCTGCCCAAGCTGCTGTGGCGGCCGGGTTGAAGGCCCTTGATGAAGTGAAAAAACCCGATTCCATGACCGAAGACGCTTTTGCCGCTCAGAAAAAGCAGATTCAGATTTATTTCAACGGTACGGCGGCGCAGGCCGCTTCAGTTTTGAAAGATTATCCCGGCGCCATTCAAGCCTACAAAGCTGTCCTCGCTCTGAATCCCGACGACGCCATCACGAGTTACCGCCTCGGCCTGGCCTATTCGGCCATGACTCCTCCGCAACAGATGGATGCGTTCTGGTCCATCGCCCGCGCAGTCACCGCCAAGGGCGCCACCCAGGCGCAATCCGCCAAGGTGAAGGATTATCTGCGCAAGTTGATCGTCAATTATCAGCAGGCCGCTTGCGACAACCTCACCGACGCCGAATTGAACGAGCTCTTGCAACTGGCCGGCAGCTCGCCGGACCGCCCTGACAGCTATAAGCTGCCGAGTGCCGACGATCTCACCGCCGCGCGCAAGGACATGACCATGCGCTCGGTCATCTCCGATCTGAAAGCCGGCGGCGACAAAGCTAAAGTTGTCTGGCTCGCCGCTTGCGGCCTGGAATTCCCAGAAGTGCCCGGCAAAATTATCGAGGTCACACCGGGAACCGACTCCGTGCAACTCAAGGTTGCCTTCGTCACCAGCGAAGCCGAATTCGATGCCGCCACTGTTCCCGATCTTGACGTGAAAGTCGTTGGCCAGCCCGAAGCCGCCAAGCTCGAAAAAGACAACGCCGTTCATTTCACCGGCACCTTGGTGTCCTTCGATCCCGACCCCGCTTTTATGCTGCACTGGGACAAGGCCAAGGTGAAAGAAGAGGATCTGCCCAAAGCCGGAGCAGCCCCCAAAAAGCCCGCCCCTCGGCGTCCCGCAGCCAAGAAGCCGTAACCTTCAGCTGAAGGTTCAAAAGAAATAACAGGGCCCGCCACATTGGCGGGCCTTTTTTTATTCGCGACCAGAGGTTTTTTTAGCGATCAACGCCAGTGGATATTCCGGCTATGGATCGCCTTAATGCGAGCGACGGTGCCCGTTGCGATCCAGTTTGTATTCGCCGATTTTGCGGCTCAACGTGTTGCGATGGATCCCCAGCACTTCCGCGGCCCGCGACTGGTTGCCGGCGGCGCGTTCCAGGGCTCGCTTGATAAAGCGCTTCTCAAATTCGCCGACGGCCTCGTCAAATAGAATGCCGCGCTCCACCATCTGGCTCACAAGTCCTTCGAGTTGATCTTTCACGTTGCCACTCTCCATCCAGAAATCTGTTTCACCCGCTGCGCTGCGGCGGAATAAAAGCTAGTTCAGTCGTGCCCGGTAAGAATCTGGAACGCTTCCAGGTACTTCTCGCGTGTTGCCGTAACCACTTCCGCCGGCAATTCCGGCCCCGGAGGGGTTTTGCCCCAGCGAATTTTCTCGAGATAATCACGCACAAATTGTTTATCAAAAGACGGCTGCGGTCCGCCCGGCTGGTATTGCGCCGCGGGCCAGAAGCGCGACGAGTCTGGCGTAAACGCTTCGTCAATCCAGATCAACTCGCCGGCCAGCATTCCGAACTCGAATTTCGTATCGGCTAGCAATATTCCTCGCGGCTCGGCATACGCCGCCGCCCTTTGATATAGGTCGATGCTGATGGCGCGCACCCGCTCCGCCGTTTCTTTGCCGACTTCCACGGTCATTCTTTCGAACGGAATATTCTCATCGTGGCCGGCGGCCGCCTTCGTTGAGGGTGTAAAAATCGGTACTTGTAGCTTCTCCGATTCCTGCAATCCTGCCGGCAACGTGATGCCGCAAATTTTTCCGGTCGCTTTGTAATCCTTCCAGCCCGATCCAGAGAGATACCCGCGCACTACGCACTCGACCGGCAGCGGCTGGGTCTTGCGAACTACCATGGAGCGGCCCGCCAGTTCCTCGCGGTAGCGATCAAAAGGGGCAGGGAATTCGCTGGCGCTCAAAACGTGATTGGGAATCACGTCTTTCAGCAAATCGAACCAGAACAGAGACAGCTGCGTCAGCACTCGCCCTTTGTCGGGGATCGGTGTGGGCAGAATTACGTCGAACGCCGATAGCCGGTCGGTCGCGACGATCAGCAGCTTATCGCTCAGGTCATAAATATCGCGCACCTTGCCGCGTGCGGACGGTGTGAGCCCGGCAAAATGTGTCTCGCGCAGGACGCGGCTTGCAGGAATAGCAGGCAAAAACATTTCCCCCGACTAAGTGGGGAGCATTTTAACGCAGCGACACGCGATG
>JBBRZT010000361.1:0-3142 GCA_038236395.1 Candidatus Acidiferrales bacterium | reverse complement strand
TGGCGCGCGCGTCTAACCTATAGAATACGCTGTGCTATAATTCTTGGATGCCCGGCACACCCGAGGTCAGGATGAAATCACAGTTTCGCGGCCTGATGTTAGTGGTTACCGTACTGCTGTTATGTGCAGTTCTGGGAGCCATTTACGGCCCCAATGTGCGCGCGACGAGCACTTCGTCGGACGACTATCAGAGCGCGGTGCGCGACTTCACGCGGGTGTTGGACATTGTGCAGAACAATTACGCGGATACTGTCGATGTGGACAAGGCCGTGTACCAGGGAGCGATTCCCGGGATGCTGCGGATGCTGGATCCGCACTCGAATTTCTTTGATGCCAAGCAGTTTGCGTTGCTGCGCGAGGACCAACGCGGGAAATATTACGGCGTGGGCATGGTGGTGGCGCCGCGTGAAAATCATACGGTGGTGATGGCGCCTTATGTTGGCGCGCCTGCGTATAACGCGGGGTTGCGTCCGGGCGACATGATCATGCGGGTGGATGAAAAGGCCACGGATGGGCTGACCACCAGCGAAGTCGCGGATTTGTTGAAGGGTCCGAAGGGGACCGTCGTAAAAATTACGGTGGCGCGCGAAGGGTATGCCGAGCCTTTGATTTTTACGGTGACGCGCGATGAAATTCCGCGGCACTCGGTGGACATTTCTTTTCTATTGAAGCCGGGGATCGGGTACATACGGCTTTCCGGTTTCAATGAGACTACCGATCGCGAAATTGCAGAAGCGCTGAAGCAGCTGAACGCTCCGCAGCTGGATGGATTGATTTTTGATATGCGCGGGAATCCCGGCGGGTTGCTGAATGAAGCGGTGGCGGTTGGGGATATGTTCCTGGACAAGAACCAACTGATCGTGTCGCATCACGGGCGGGCTTCGGCGGAGCGGCGATATTACGCGGTGCGCGGGAACCAGGGTGACACGGTGCCGCTGGTGATTCTGGTGAATAATAATTCGGCGTCGGCTACCGAAATTGTTGCCGGTGCGGTGCAGGATCACGATCGCGGGTTGATTGTCGGTGAGACGACGTTTGGCAAGGGGCTGGTGCAAACTGTGACTCCCTTGAGCGAGAACACTGGGTTGGCTTTGACGACGGCGCGATACTACACGCCGAGCGGAAGATTGATTCAGCGCGATTACAAATCTATTTCGCTTTATGAATATCATTATGAGCGGAAAGTTCCCGAGCATCCGACGGAAGTTAAGCTGACGGACAGCGGGCGGCAGGTGACGGGTGGCGGAGGGATTACTCCTGACATCGTGGTGGCTGCTGCGAAGTTGAACAAGTTTGAGGAGACGTTGTTTCGCGGAGATGTTTTCTTTCCGGCGGAGACTGGGGTGGGCGGGTTTACGCGCTTTTATCTGGGCGGGAAGCCGACCATCAGCAAACAATTTGAAGTGAGCGATGCGCTGATGAAGGCGTTTCGCGATTATTTGACGAAGCACAACATCCGGTATACCGAGCCGGAGATTGCTGAGAATCAGGAGTGGATCAAGCGGAAGATCAAGCAAGAGATTTTTATGTCGGCGTTTGGTCAGCAGGAGGGTTTCAAAGTTTTGCTGGAGGCTGATCCGCAGGTACAGAAGGCGGTGGATAGTGTGCCGCAGGCGCGGGCGTTGTATCAGAATGCGCGGAAGATTGTGGCGCAGCGGTCGGGCGGGACACTGGAGCAGCCGTAGACGACTGACGTTTTTTGTTTTGAGACCGGTTGGATTCCGCTGTTTTTTTGCGGGCCAACCGGTTTTTTGTTTTTGTGGGCGACGTGCGGAAATGATGCGTGAGAAAGTGGGAAACCTGGGAGGCTGGCGCCATCGATCGAAGTGGAGACTGCAGCGGGTTGCTTGTACATTTACAAAATCCCCACACGTAAAAGCGACCTGTGGGGCACCCAGAAGCGGCGCGGCGCGGATGGAGATGGAGGTTATTGCGAAGACCGACTAGGTTGAGTTGCGAGGTTAGTCTTCGAGGCCGGCGGCGCGGAGTTTGGTTAGGAGAGTTTTGGGGGAGAGGCCTAGTTTTTCGGCGGCGCGGGTTTTGTTCCAGGTGCATTCGCGGAGGGTGTTTTCGAGCATGACTTTTTCGACGTGGTTGGCGGCGCGACCGGTGACTTCTTCGAGAGAGCCTTCCCAGTTGAAGGCTTCGGGGAGCATTCCTTCTGGTAATTCCACGGCATTGGGCTTGGGCGCGGGTAGCTGCAAGTCTTCGGCGCGGATGCTGACGCCGTCGGCGAGGATGACGGCGCGCTCGAGAGTGTTCTGGAGTTCGCGGACGTTGCCGGGCCAGCGATAGTGGAGTAAGCGCTCGCGGGCTTCGGGAGAGAGCTCGAGGCCTGGCTTGGCGAATTCGCGGCTGAATTTCTCTAGAAAATGATCGGCGAGGAGATTGATGTCGTTGCCGCGGCTGCGCAGAGGCGGGATCGTGAGCGGGACGGCGGAGATGCGGAAGTACAAATCTTCGCGAAAGAGTTTTTCTTCGGCGAGTTTTTGAAGATTGCGATTGGTGGCTACCACGATGCGGACATCGACGTCGATGGATTGAGTGCCGCCAACGCGTTCGAAGCGGCGTTCTTCGAGGACGCGGAGAAGTTTGGCTTGAATGGACATGGGCAGCTCGCCGATTTCGTCGAGGAAAAGCGTGCCGTGATGAGCGAGATCCATTTTGCCGACTTTGCGTGCGTCTGCTCCGGTGAAAGCGCCGCGCTCGTGGCCGAAGAGTTCGTTTTCTACCAGACCTTCGGGGATGGCGGCGCAATTGAGGGCGATGAAGGGCTGGTCGCGGCGAGGAGATAAGTGATGGATGGCGCGGGCGAAGAGCTCTTTGCCGGTGCCGCTTTCACCGAGCAGCAGGACGGTGGAAGAAGTGGCGGCGACTTTCTGGATCTGCTGGCTGACTTCGCGAATGGAGGCGTCTTCGCCGAGGATGCGGGGGAAGCCGTAGCGCGCGGAATATTCTTCGCGGAGGATTAAGTTCTCGCGGAGCAGCTCCTGCTGGCGAGCGGCGCGGCCAACTAGGAGTTTCAAGTGTTCGAGGTCGACGGGTTTCTGGAGAAAATCGAAAGCGCCTTCTTTCATGGCGGTGACGGCTTCGTCGACGGAGCCGAAAGCGGTGAGGAGAAGGACGGGCACGGTGGAATCGG
>JBBRZT010000360.1:0-3162 GCA_038236395.1 Candidatus Acidiferrales bacterium | reverse complement strand
GACGCGGGGCTGGCGGTGGGAGTTTCGGCTTCGCCGCTGATTCCGGGAATTACCGATCGCGAGGGAGATTTGGAGGCTGTGGCTGCGGCGGTAAAGAGCGCGGGAGCGCAGTGGTTTTTTTCGGGGGCTTTGTTTCTGATGCCTTCGTCGGCGAAACAGTTTTTGCCGTTTGTGCGGGAGAAATTTCCGCGGTTGGCGAAGCGGTATGAGGAGTGGTACTCGAAGAACGGTTATGCGCCGGAGGAGTACCGGCGCAAGGTGTCGGAGCGCGTGGCGCGGATACGCAAGGAGTATGGATTTTCGACGCGGCCGTGGGAGGAGCGGAATCGGAGCGGGCCTTGCTCGCAGATGTCGCTGAAATTGAATAGCGATGTTCAGGCGGCTTCAGATAAGACGCGCTCGTTTAGTAAAGCGAGTTAGTGGCTTATAGCTTTTGGGGGGCTTCAGGGGCTAAAGCCCTTTGATATCCAGCGTAGCGCGGGGGCTGAAGCCCCCGCCTCCTAGGAGGCCTTGCGGGTCAGGCCATGATGACTTTGTTCTGGAAGCGGCGGGCGGCCAGGACGAGCAGAATGGTGCCCATGGTGAAAAGGGCGAGGGCGTCGATCCAGAGATGCTGAATTCCGGCGCCGCGGAGGATGATGCCGCGAGTGATGTTGATGAAGTAGCTGGCCGGGACGAAATAGCTGAGGATGCGGAAGAAAAGCGGCATGGTTTCACGCGGGAAGATGTAGCCGGAAAAGAAAACACTGGGCAGGATGGTGACGAAAGAGAGCTGCATGGCTTCGCCCTGGGTACCTGCTTTGCTGGAGATGAGAATTCCGAGCGACAGCGACACGAAGATGTACGGCAGAGAGAGAAACCCCAGCAGCAGCACGCTGCCGTGAATGGGCACCTGGAAAATGAAGCGCATGCAGGTAAGAATCAGGCAAAGCTCCGTAAATCCAATGAAAAAATAAGGGAGCAATTTTCCCAGCAGCAAGCCGAAGGGTCGCACCGGAGTAACGAAGAGTTGCTCGAGGGTGCCGCGCTCTTTTTCGCGGACGATAGCGAAAGCGGTGAGGAAAGTGGTGACGTTCAGCAACAGAATGGCGGTGAGGCCGGGCAACAGAAAATTTGGGGAGCGCGAGTCGGGATTGAAAAGTAGCTTGGGGCGCATGTCGACGGCCATGGCGCTGTGGTCCTTAAGAACGCGCCGCAGCGACTCGTCGAGGCCGATGGCGGTGGTGACGTTGATGGCCTGGCCGGCGACGGAAGAGTCGGAGCCGTCGATGAGGACGAGGACTTGCGAGCTCATTCCATGGCTGAGGCGGTCGGAATAGTCGACGGGGATTTTGACGCCCACGCGGGCGCGTCCGGCGATGATGGCGTCGTTGAGGGCTTGATCGCTGGTCACGTAATCGATGATGTGGAAGGTGTCGGAATTTTTGAGCCGGTCGATCAGCTCGCGGCTTTCGCGGCGGCCATCGCCGTTGAAAACCACGGTGTTGATATTTCGGACATTGGTGTCGATGCCAAAGCCAAGCACGAACATCTGAATCAGCGGTATGAATAAAGAAAAAAACAACGTGGCGGAATCGCGGCGGACGTGCAGAACTTCCTTGTAGAAAATTGCGCCGAAGCCGCGAAAGAGGTCAGCCACGGGTTTGCTCCAGTTGGGCCTGGTGCTTGTAGGTCAGTTCGACGAAGACATCTTCCAGACTGGGAGTGAGCGGACGGATATCGTTTACCGTGATGTCGTTTTTCAAGAGCTGGGCGCGCAGATCGGGAAGATCGAACGTGTCTTCCACGAGGGCGTGAATGGATTCGCCGAAAATGGTGGCGCTGCGAATGCCGGGGATTTTACGGGCGACTCGCAGGGCGCGGGTGACTTCCGGCGTGCTGATTTCGACGCGCTTGGTGCCGGTCGGTTGCACGTCGGGAATCTGTTTCAGCTCCGCGGGCGTGCCGTCGGCGATGAGCTTGCCGTAATAAATGTAGGCGACGTGACTGCAGCGCTCGGCTTCATCCATGTAATGAGTGGTGACGAAGAAAGTGATGCCGTGTCCGGACAACTCGAACAGCAGGTCCCACAATTCGCGACGTGCTACCGGGTCGATGCCCGCGGTGGGCTCGTCGAGAAAGAGCAACTTCGGTTCATGCAGCATGGCGCAGCCCAGCGCGAGGCGCTGCTTCCAGCCGCCGGAAAGTTTCGCGGCGAGGCGGTCCATGTAGGGCGCGAGGCCGTTGAGCTGAACGATTTCGTCGATGCGCCGCTTCATGCGGGCAGACTCCAAGCCGTAGATGCGCCCGTAGAATTGCAGATTTTCGGCGACGGTGAGGTCGTCGTAGAGACTGAATTTTTGAGACATGTAGCCGATGCGCTCGCGGACGGATTCCGCATCGGTGCGCACGTCGAGTCCTTCGACCCATGCTGAGCCTTCGCTGAGCGGCAACAATCCGGTGAGCATTTTGATGACGGTGGTTTTGCCGCTGCCGTTAGGGCCGAGAAAGCCGAAGATTTCGCCTTTCTCCACTCGGAAGCTGACGTCATTGACCGCAGTAAAATCGCCAAAGCGGCGCACCAGATGTTCAGCAGCGATGGACGCGCCTTCCGGAGGTTGGCTGGCTGGAGGCATAGGTTAACTTGCGGATTTCAATTTCACATCGGCGGCCATGCCGCTGCGGACCCCGCCGGTAGTGTCATTGACGCGAATTTTTACGCCGATCACTTCGTGGACGCGCTCGCTGCGGGTCTGGACGTTGCGCGGAAGAAATTCGGCCTGCTGATTAATCTGTTCCACGACACCGTTGAAAACAGTTTTGGGAAAAGAATCGACGCGCACTTCCGCCTGCTGGCCGAGGCGCACGCGGCCAATTTCGGTTTCGGGAATGTAGATGCGGATGTAAATCTGATCGCGCTCGAGCAGCGTGGCGACCGGAACATTGGGCGCGATGAGATCGCCGGGGCGAACATCCAGCACTTCGACGGAGGCCGCGGAAGGAGAGACGACCTGCGATTCGCGGGCGCGGGCTTCATCAAAGTTATAGGCGGCCTTGGCCAGGTCGACGTCTTCGGAACGGTTGCCGCGTTCCATTTTTTCCTGCATGGCCTGCATCTGGCGATAACGCGCTTCCGCGGCGGCAATTTCTTCAGGACGATAGCCGCGCTGCAGCCCGGCAAGT
>JBBRZT010000359.1:0-3283 GCA_038236395.1 Candidatus Acidiferrales bacterium | reverse complement strand
TGAGCGACTGCAGCAGGAACATCCACAGATGCGGCATGAAGTTGCGCGTAACCCCGTTATCGGGGTTGTAAAGCAAGATTCGCATAGTCTTTTCTTTGTCCCGGGCGCGTCTGACTTAGAGTCCGACCTGATGGGAGAGGCTGGTGCTCGACAGGGCGAAAATTAGCACTTAGATGCAGGGTGAGACTGTGCAAAAAGGAACACTTTTCATACTGAGAGCAGGAACCGCAGAACGCACTACCCTTATATCATATCGTCCCCTGTTCTGGGGTTGCTTCGACTTCGCGCACTACCGCTTTACAGCCTGGCGCGCGCAACATATAGTTTCTGTGCCTGCGACCCCGCCATGAAACGCGCTTCCTCTCTTAGACTCTTCGCGCTGTTTTGCCTGTTGTTACAACTCGCCTGCGTGGCGCAAGCCGAAGACCTCAAGAAAATTCACCCCACCGGTTACGTAACCGATCTGGCCGGCGCGATTGCCGCGGACACCAAGGTTCGCCTGGAAGCGCTGTGCACCGAATTGCAGCAAAAAACCGGCGCGCAAATGGCCATCGTGACGGTGCATTCGCTGGAAGGCCAGAGT
This sequence comes from Candidatus Acidiferrales bacterium, assembly GCA_038236395.1. Lineage (GTDB taxonomy): Bacteria > Acidobacteriota > Terriglobia > Acidiferrales > UBA7541 > Acidiferrum. The sequence continues at coordinate 2,700 of JBBRZT010000359.1, read as the reverse complement.
GTCGAGAATTATGCGGTGGACCTTTACAAGCAACTGGGCGTGGGCAGCAAGCAGGACAATCGCGGAGTACTTCTGCTGGTTTCGCCAGACGAACGCAAATATCGCATCGAGGTTGGTTACGGCCTCGAGCCGGTGATCAATGACGCGCGCGCGGGCGATGCGGGTCGCGCCATGGTTCCGTTTTTGCGCCAGGGCGATTACAGCAAGGCCATCGAAACAGCGGCGTGGATGCTGGCCAAGTACGTGGCCGACGACCGCGGCGTTACTCTGACCGGACAGCCGCCGGCGGCGGCGGTTCGCCATCAGGATAGCGGCTCCCGCGGATTTCCCACGTGGCTCATTGTCCTTTTCTTCCTGTTCATTTGGTTTATTAGCAGATCGTCCGGCTCAGGACGCGGCGGCGGCGGAGGCAGTAGCTGGTGGATCTGGCCGTTGTTGTTCAGCAACATGGGTGGCGGAGGCCGCGGCGGTTGGGGCGGCGGCGGAAGCGGTTGGGGTGGCGGAGGATTCGGCGGGGGTTCTGGCGGCGGTGGATTCGGCGGTGGCAGCAGCGGAGGCGGCGGCGCCTCGGGAGGCTGGTAATGGCGGAACGTAGCAACAAGAGTGTGTTGTCGATGGACGCGAAACTCCTCGAACTGGTGAATCGCTTGAAAGAAGTCGCGGCGGCGAATCTGGAATCCGTGATTCTCTACGGCTCAGCCGCCCGCGGCGACTTCCACCCCAGTCACTCCGATCTGAACGTTTTGTGTATGGTGGGCTCTCTGTCCATTGAAGAGTTGAGCCGCGTCGCGCCGGTGGTGCGCTGGTGGGTGGTGGAGCAGGAAGAGCCCGCGCCGCTTTTTTTCACCGCGGAAGAGTTGCGGCAATCCGCAGATGTTTTCTCCATCGAGTTGCGCGACATGCAGGACAGCCGGCGCGTGCTCTTCGGCGCCGACCTGATCGCCGGCCTGCGCGTGCCGGTCAATCTTCATCGCGTGCAGGTGGAGCACGAGCTGCGCACCGTGCTGCTAAAGCTGCGCAATTCTTATTTCAGCGCGCCAAGCGACGCGCAGCAAATGACTCCCGTATTGCGCAAATCGTTTTCTTCGGTGCTGGCCCTGCTTCGCCACGTCATAATAGCGTTTGGCGAAGAGCCGCCCGTCGCGCCGCGCGATATCATAGCGCGTGCAACGCAGCTGACCCACGCGGACGCCGCGGCATTCGACAACGTGCTGCGCCTGCGCGAGCATGATGACGCTCACGTGGAAGTCGCCAAAGTTTACGGAGCGTATCTCGCCGCGCTGGAAATTGTAATTCGCGGCCTGGACAAACATTTACCGAAAGAAGAATGGCAACGCACCCGTAAGGCGCATTCTTGAATCTCAGTTAAACGAGGAGCATATGAAGATAGGCATCGTGATTCTGATTATCGTTCTGATTCTTGCTTTAATTCTGGGCAGCGCGTTCGTCACCCGGCGAAACCAGATGGTCGTCAAGCGTGAAGCGGTCAATGCCGCGTGGTCGCAGGTGGATGTGGTGTTGCAACGCCGCGCCGACCTGATTCCCAACCTGGTCGAAACGGTGAAAGGGTACGCCGTGCAGGAGCAGGTCGTTTACGGCGAAATCGCCAAGGCCCGCTCAGCGTTGCTGGGCGCCACCACGCCTGCGGACAAAATCGCCGCCAACGGGCAGTTGGACTCCGCCCTGGGCCGTTTGCTGGTCATCGTGGAAAATTATCCGCAGCTCAAATCCAACGAAAATTTCATGCGCCTGCAGGATGAACTGGCGGGCACGGAAAATCGCATCGCCATCGAGCGCCGCAACTATAATCAGGTGGTGCAGGACTACAACACCTACATCGCACTCTTCCCCAACAGCCTGGTCGCCAGCATGGCCGGCTTCCAACGCAACGACGCCTATTTCAAAACCGAGCCCGGCGCGCGCCAAGTCCCCAAGGTCGACTTCAACTACGACAAAAAACCAGCGCCAGCCACTCCAGCGCCAACACCAGCTCCCACGCCCGCCCCCGTCCATCCGTAGCGCGACGCGTTGCTTGTGGGTGCCCCACCCTCAGATTTTTGAGGGTGGGATCTTTCTTTTGAAGCTTTATTTAGGCGCCGGACGGCACCACGCGACCTCGTATGAAGCGAGATCCTCTAATTTTCGATCCTGATTATCTGACCCGGTTGAATGGTTTGGATCTGCCCAAGGCAGGAGGGCACGTGCGGCAAGAGATCTTGTAATCGGTTTGATTTCGCGCGCAAGACGATGATTGCGATATTTCGCGCTGTTAAATTTTGCTGATACTCGATGCCTTGATCTGCGGTGATGAAAACGTCGAATCGGGAACTTTCGGCGGCTTTCAGAAGCTCGCCGTTCGCCAACCCCGCCAGTCCAGCGTAACGTGCCGTTTGGCAATCATGACCGGGGAAATAGTTCCGAAATCTTTCATCGATACATTCGTCGATCAGAATGCGCATTAGGAACGAGCTAGCAAAAGATGCTTCGCTTCTTCGAGGGCGGCGACCGCCGATTCGCGCGTCACGGTGGGAAAGCCCAACAGGAAGTCTTCTAGTGTCTCTCCGCCTTCCAGGTAGTCGAATAGAGTTCGGATCGGCACTCGCGTCCCGCGAAAGACAGGAGTTCCTCCGAGAATATCGCCGTTTTTGACGATCACATTCACGTTTTGATTGTATACCGGAAGCTTTAGGTCCGCCCGAG
>JBBRZT010000358.1:0-3283 GCA_038236395.1 Candidatus Acidiferrales bacterium | reverse complement strand
GCGATGGGATAGCTGGTCTCTTTGTAATTGTCGGGGAGAATGGGCGAGAACTGTTCGACGTAAACGTGTGCTGGGAATTTTTCCCAGCGATAATCGAACCAGGCTTTTGGGTACAGGGCGGCATAATCTCCCGCGCCGACGGGATAATCCCACTTCCAGGAACTCAGGGCCGGACCTTTAGGGTGATCATTGGTCAAAACCTGGGCAATGCCGTCCTGATCGCCTTCGGATTTTTGAAACATGGCGAATTGGTTGGCGGTTATCGATTGATATTTGTGAACTCCGCCCTGCAGATGCCAGCGGGCGAAGTCGCCGCGATAGGTGCGCGAGAAAGTGCCGGCCCCGAAACCGCCGACGGGTGCTCCCTGCCAATAGCCGTCGTCGATGATCGGGAGCGCGGGTTTTTTAGTTCCGGGATTTTCGAGCGGCGCGCCGAGAGGGCGTTTCCAGGCGGCTTTTGGTATATCATCGCCGGGTCGCGCGGCAGGCGCGAGAATTAGAACGAGCGTAGACAGCAAACAACAGTGGAGCCTCGACTTGATCATGGACCTCTCCAGAAACAAACGCTGCAGGGTTGCACCGGTCGAATCCAGCAGCCAAACTTTGGCGAATTATGCTATAAAATCGATATTCTAATCAAGTTAGGCGGGTCTGAGGGTGCGTAAAAGAGACCCGGTCGCAATCCTGCACGATACTTTTAGCGAACTAGTCGAGGGCAAACATGCATTCACATGGGAGTAACAATTGGCTGCGAGTGCCTTTCGTAACGCCAGTAATTATTCTGGCGATGCTTGGGCTGGTGACGCAGCCGGCCGTTCGCGGGCAAGCGGCGCCGGTTCGGATAGAAATCGATGGAGGAGCGGCGGCGCATGCTTTCCCGCACTTCTGGGAAGAGATGTTTGGATCGGGGCGGGCGATTCTTTCGCTGCGCGAGAGTTACCGGAACGATCTGCGGGAGGTGCGGGACATAACCGGATTCGAATACATTCGATTTCATGCAATTTTTCAGGATGAAGTGGGACTGTATGACGAGGATAAGGATGGCAAGCCAGTCTATAACTTTTCGTACGTGGATCAGATTTACGACGGGCTGCTGCAGAACAAGGTGCGGCCATTTATTGAGTTGAGCTTCATGCCCAAGAAGCTGACGTCGGAGCCGAACGCGGTGCATGCGTTCTGGTATAAGCAGAATGTGGCGCCGCCGAAGGACTGGAACAAGTGGGGACAACTGGTGGAAGCGTTTACTCGGCACCTGGTGGAACGCTACGGAGAGGATGAAGTGGCGCAGTGGTATTTCGAAGTGTGGAACGAGCCCAACATCGATTTCTGGGTGGGCAATCCAAAGGATACGACCTATTTCGATTTGTACGATCATGCAGCGCGGGCGGTGAAGCGGGTGAGCGCGAGATTGCGGGTGGGCGGGCCGGCTACGGCACAGGCGGCCTGGGCGGATAAATTTCTGGCGCACTGCAAAGAGAAAAATGTGCCGGTGGATTTTGTTTCGACACACGTGTATGGGAATGATTCGGCGGAAGACGTGTTCGGCACGCACGAAAAGATTTCGCGCAACGAGATGGTGTGCCGGGCGGTGAAAAAAGTACATGAACAGATTGGCGCGTCCGCTTATCCGGGGATACCGCTGATCTGGTCGGAGTATAACGCGGCGTATGACAACAATCCGGCGGTGACGGATGCGGCGTACATGGGGCCGTACCTGGCGAATACGATTCGAGAGTGCGACGGGCTGACGGAGATGATGAGCTACTGGTCGTTTTCGGATGTGTTCGAAGAGCAAGGAGTGGTGAAGACGCCGTTTTACGGAGGATTTGGATTGCTGGCGGAAGACAGCATTCCCAAAGCGTCGTTTAACGATTTCGCGTTGCTGCATCGATTGGGCGATGTGCGGCTGGAGGTTAAGTCGGATTCCGCTTTGGTGACGCGGAGGAAAGATGGCTCGCTGGCGGTGGCGGTGTGGAACCTGTTTTTGCCCGAAGAGGCTGGAACGCCTAAGACAATTACGCTGCACTTTTCGGGAGTGAGAACCGGAAAGACTGTTCGGGTTACGACGGTGGACGAGGAGCACGGGTCGCCACTGCCCGCTTTTGAAAAAATGGGGAGCCCGCGATTCCCTTCCCGCGCGCAGGTTGAAACCTTGCGAAAGAGCGCGGCGCTGCCGGCGGCGAAGGTGCAAGCGGTGACGAACGGAGAGATTGCGTTGACGTTGCAGCCTCACGCGCTGGCGTTGATTGAAATCGCCAAGTAATCAGCGGGCGCCCGGGTTTCGAAAATTCGGGGTAAGAGCTACGAGTTGAGCGGCAGAGTGGGAACCACGGCGTGAAATCCGGCGCGGGTCATGCCGCGTTTTACTTCCGCGTTTTTCATGAATTGCTCCCACACAAAACCGGTGCGGGAATTTTCGGCCATCACGATGGTGATGCCGATGTCGATGCCGAGAACGTCGGCGCTGTACCAGTTGGTGAGCGGGTTGAAGGCGTCGACGAAACCGTAGGTGCGCCAGGCTTTGTTTCCGTAGTTCTGGCGGATATAGCGCAAGACGCGCAAGGTTTCCTGCGGCAGAAAAGGCAAGGAGCCCGCGGTAGCGCAGGGGACAATCGAGCCGTCAATGCGGCCCATTTCGGGGGGACCACCCCACGCGGTGTACCCGCGAATAGAGTCGGAGGCGCTGATACCCCACAAGTCTTCGGTGTAATCGGGGAACTGTTGGGCCAGTTCGAGGCACCACAATTTGTGGACCTTGGTGGCGATGACGGAATTGGAGAAATAGTCGGCGAATTTGTCGCGGCGGCCGCGAAAATCGAACCACGCGTGGGAATACTGATGGGCGAAAATCGGCGCGTGCGAGCCGATGTAGCGGATGCCGTTGAATTCGAAAATGGGCCTGGACCAGGCCGCCCAGGTGGCCAGCGGAAGAGCGTGGCTGACGGAGCCCATGCCGAGAAGGTAGATCATCATAAGTTCGTTGTAGGAATCCCAGCGGGTGCGCAGGAAGCCGTGCTCGGGCGTCCAGCCCATGGAGAGAGTTTTTTTGTTCTGGAGCATCCAGACCCAATCGACGCGTTCGAAAATTTTGGTGGCCAGCTCGTAGATTTCGGCGTCGTCAAAATAGGCGCGGCAAGTGAGCACGCCGCACAGAAAAATAGCGGTGTCGATGGAGGAAACTTCGGACTGGAAGACGCGCTCGCCGTTCTGGATATTCAGGAAATGGGCGTAGAAACCGTGTTCATGCTGAACACGGCTAAGCACGAAGCGCAGGGTGTTGCGG
>JBBRZT010000357.1:0-3333 GCA_038236395.1 Candidatus Acidiferrales bacterium | reverse complement strand
GCACCTGGTTTTGCTGGATCTCAAACTGCCGCGTGTCAGCGGCCATAACGTGCTTCGCGCCATCAAGGATGACGAACGCACGCGACCAATTCCGGTGATCGTGCTGACGTCATCGGACCGGGATCGGGATTTGATCGAATGTTACAAGCTGGGGGTCAACAGTTACATCCAGAAACCCGCCGAATTGCTGAAATTTCAAGAAACGGTTCGGCACTTCGCGCGCTACTGGCTGACGGTGAATCACATGCCGCCGCAAGAGACATTTAAAGGGCAGGGACTGGGAGAACCGCTGTGATTCCGCTAGCGCTCGAAGAGGTTGCCACCATGGTCAGCACTGTGCCGATACGGTTGCTAATCGTCGAGCATTCTTCAAATGATGTCGAGCTAATCCTTCTGGAGTTGAATAAAGCCGGAATGGAAATTCATTCCACGACCGTGGAAGACAACCAGCAGTTCCGCGCCGAATTGGCCAAACAGATATTCGATGCAGTGCTTTCCGACTACCGGTTGCCGACCTGGACGGGCATGGATGTGCTTCGGGAACTGCGTGCCACAGACAGGAGCACGCCGTTCCTGCTGGTGACCGGGACGCTGGGAGAAGAAGCGGCGGTGGAATGCATAAAGCAAGGAGTGAGTGATTTCGTCCTGAAAGATCATATGTCGCGCCTGCCGCGGGTCCTGCAGCGGGCCATTGCAGAAAAAAAAATGCGGGACGAGAACGCCAAGACTGCGGCGGCGCTGCGACTTTCCGAAGCGCAGAACCGCGAACTGGTGGAGCATTCCATCCTGGGGATTTGTCACGTGGACGCCGGCGGGATAATGGCCGACTGCAATCTGGCACTGCTGAAGATTATCGGTTGCACACCACAAAATTTGCCGGTAATGAATTTTGAGAACGATCTTTTCAGGTTTCCGGAGCAATACGCGCAGATAATGACCAGTTGCCGCGAGACGGGCGCGCTGCACGGAGTGGAGGCAGATTGGCGGCGCTGCGACGGACGACACATCACCGTGCGGTTGCATTTGCGTTTTCTCTACGACCCCCAACCGTCGCCGGGCGATCGAAGTGATCGTAGAAGATGTAACGGCTTTTCGCTCGATGGAGCGGGAATTGCGGCAGGCGCAGAAATTTGAGGCCATCGGTCAACTCGCGGGAGGAATCGCGCACGACTTCAACAACGTGATTGGCGCGATATTGGGCTGGGCGGAACTGGGTTTCGATCAGAACGCCAAGAATCCCCAAACCGCGGACCGCTTTCTGCGCATCCGCGAACAGGCGGAACGCGCCGCCGCACTGACGAGGGAATTGCTGGCCTTCGCACGCAAACAGGTGTTGCAGCCACGGACCGTCGACCTGAACGCAGTGATCAGCGGTTTGCTGAGTTTCATCGAGACAATAATACCGAAAAATATCACGCTGAAAATCTGTAACGGCGTCCTGGAACCGGTGAAGGCGGATCTCACGCAGATGGAACAGGTACTGATGAATCTGTGCCTAAACGCGCGGGATGCCATGCCTAACGGGGGACGCCTGGTAATCGAGACAGAGCTTGTGGATTTGGATGCGACGTACTGCACCTTTTATTCTTACGTTAAGCCGGGCCGATTTGCGGTTCTGGCGGTGTCCGACAGCGGAATTGGGATGGACAACGCGACCCGCGATCGCATCTTCGAGCCGTTTTTCACCACCAAGGAACTGGGCAAAGGAACCGGGCTTGGGCTGGCTACGGTCTACGGTATCGTCAAACAACACGGCGGTTTTATCCACGTTTACAGCGAGCTTTTGCAAGGTTCTCTTTTCCGGGTTTACCTGCCGGTTATGGAGGATGCGGGAGGCGTCAGTCCGGCGACGCCGACGATTCCCCTGTTTGCGAACCTGCGCGGGTCAGAAACGATTCTATTCGCCGAGGATCATGAGTCGATCCGCGAAATGGCCTGCCAGGCATTGGGGGGCTTGGGGTACCACGTGCTCGCCGCGGTTGACGGAGAAGACGCTCTGCAGTTATGCGAAGAGGAAACGCCCGCAATCGCCATCCTGGATGTAATTATGCCCAGACTTGGCGGGCCGGCCACAGCGGCCATTTTGCTGGAGCGCTTCAAGAATCTGCCGGTGGTGTATACCAGCGGCTATTCGCCGCAATGCGATAGTGCCGCGCTGGCGGCTTCCAACGCGCATTACCTGCAAAAACCTTATAGTCCCGGAGCCTTGAGCCGGCTGGTGCGCGAGATCCTGGACCAAGCGAAAGTTTCAGACGGGCATCATTGAAAACGGGAATTGGAGCGCCGGACGATTTGCCGGGGCGCGGGTAGATGTGGGAATGCTGAAAAGCGCGGTATTAGTACCTTTTATAAGTTGACATCGATTATGGCAGGTGCTAAAAACGCAACAACGACTAGCCTTGGATGGTGAGTCTCCAGACGCAAAGTTTTACTTAGTACGCGAATGAGGCTGTGGTCCTGCCGGGCAGGGCAGGCTACTGCACCACCCCAGGGTATTTGTCATGCATCACCCCACCCCGGGAGGTGAAGACTTCACGTTTTCACCTCCTTTTTCTTTTGCCCACTTCGTTTACAGCAAATGGATAAAATGAAATTGGCCGCGCGGTGCGGCGCTTGCTTTCGCGAATGAATTCCTCTCCAGCGCTGCTCGACCTTAAACATGTGACGGTTTTTCGCGGTCATGCGGATGCCGCGGAGGAGGAACCGGCACGTCCGGCGCTGGAAGATATTTCCTTGCGCATAGAAGCTGGGGAGCACGTGTGCATTCTGGGACCGAATGGTTGCGGGAAGTCGACGCTGATTAAGACCGTTACGCGGGAATGTTATCCGGCGATTCGCGAAGGTTCTTCGATTTCCATTTGGGGCCGGGACCGTTGGAATATTTTCGAGTTGCGCTCGCTGCTGGGCATCGTGTCGCCGGATTTACTGGGAGCGTGCAGCACGGAAGCCACCGGGCGCGACGTGGTGCTTTCGGGATTCTTCAGCAGCACGCGGATTTTTCCGCATCATCATCCTGATCGGCAACAACTGGCGGTCGCAGAGCGGGCTCTGGAACGCATGGGCGTGGCGCGCCTGGCCAACCGCTCGGTGGCGCGCATGTCTTCGGGTGAAGCGAAACGCACGCTGATCGCGCGGGCGTTGGTGCACGATCCGCGGGCTTTGCTGTTTGACGAACCGAACAACGCGCTGGATATCGCCGCGCAGCGGCAATTGCGCACGGCTATGCGCGGGCTGGCGCAATCCGGGATTGCGATTTTACTGGTGACCCATCACGTTTCGGAAATTATTCCAGAAATTGAGCGGGTAATCTTATTGCGCGACGGGCGTATCGCT
>JBBRZT010000356.1:0-3430 GCA_038236395.1 Candidatus Acidiferrales bacterium | reverse complement strand
GCCCGACACGGACGGAAGACTCGCTGGGATTGCATCCCACGATTACGAGTTTCATACCTTTTCTTAAATAGTCCGGAAGTGTTCGCATCTCGTCCAGTCGCGCCGGTCCCAGGTCAGGACACCAGTCTACTTCAGCGAGCGGGCCGTGGCGCGGAATTCGCGCTAAAACAGCACCCAGTGTTTCGCAGCCGCCACGTAGTGTCAAATCACGCGCGGGAATTGCTGGCTGGATAGCGACGATTTCCTAACTCAGGCTCCGGGCGTGCCGCTCCATAGAGGCAGAGCGCGGCCCAGGCTTTTTTCGCGGGCAAGCGACAAAACTTTTATAGCCACGGCCAAGTCCCACGAGGCAATTCCGTTTGATTTGAAGAGAGTCACTTGATCGTCATTCGAACGGCCGGGGATTTTGCCGTCGACGATGTCGGCCAGTTTTTTGACCGAGGACCACCGCGAGTCGTCTTTGCCGAAGGCCATGATCAGATCGCCGGCTTCCTGTTGAGATTGCTCGATGGAATCGACGGCGATTACATCGGCACGGTTTACGGCTGGTTCGTCGAGCTCTTGCTTGTGAGCGTGATTCACGCCGATGGCGTTGAGGTGCATTCCGGGAGCGATGTCCTGCGCGGTGACCACGGGTTGCGAAGCGGTAGTGGCGGTGCAGACGATGGGGGCGCCATGGATGGCTTCGGCGGCCGAGTCTGCGGCGTAAACCGGGATTCCGAGGCGCTGAGCCATTTCCGAGCAGAATTTCTCGCGGCGGGCGACGTCGCGGCCGTAGGCGCGGGCGGATTCGAGCTTTCGAACTCCGGCCACCGCTTCCAATTGGGTTCGAGCCTGGCCGCCGGTGCCAATGATGGCCGCGACTTGCGCGTCGTGACGAGCGAGGAACTTCGTGGCTACTCCCGAAGCGGCGCCGGTGCGCTGCTGACCCATGTAATCGGCTTCGATCAGCGCGAGAAGATCGCCTGTGGCAATTTCATACAGCAACACGAGGAAGCGAATCTTGCCGGAAACGTAGGTGTATTGCTTTTCGGCGATGAAGCCGGCGGAATAATCGGCGGCAGCCATGTAGTGGAAAAACCCGTTGGGCAATTCGAAGCGGCGGCGCGGCTGGACGACTACCTCTCCACTACTCTGTTTGCGCAGGCTGTCTTCGACAGCCTCGAGCGCCATGGCCATGGTGAGAACGAAGCGGACTTCGGTTTCGTTGATGTGCAGTGTCATGGCAGCGCTATGGTTTCTTTTTCTTGACCTTCGGCGGCGGCGCTTTGGATTTGGTCTTCTTGACGTTCACGGGACCGCCTTCGCGTATGCGTCGCACCACGGTTTGTATCAGGTGGTATACGCGCTCTTCGTTGGCGGAACTTTTGGCGCCCGTGGTCACGGCGTGAAAGCGAAACTCGGGCTCGCCCTTAGGGCCCTTGGCAAGGCGGATGGGCATCTGGCCGCAGAGATTATTTTCGATGAAGGCCGTTTCATAGCGGGTTTTTTTCGGGTTCCAGGTGTACACACGAATGTTGGTGAAATCACAGGGCTGAGATTCCGGCCCGCGGGCTCCGGCAACCAAGTATTGCGGCTTGGTGCCGGAAGCGTCCTTGTTTAGTTCGAACCATGCTACCGCGCGAACATTCGCGGACGCGGTGCCTTCGCGTACGGCGTCGGGCAGGATGACTTCAACGAAGCGGCCGACGATCCATCCGGCGATGGGAATGGTTTGATCGCCTGGCCGCGTGGTCGTCGAGGTCTCGGCAATCCGAACATTGGTCTCACCCGGCGGGCGCGTGGCGAGCGCGCGAATGAAGAGCCACTCTTCCTTTTTTGGTTCCTGGGAATCGGGTGAAGATTCTTTTTCATCGCTAACCTGAACCCAATCGGCGACGGCGCGTCCGACAATTTCGACCGGGATGCCGCGGCCGAATTGATACAAGCGCGGCTGAGTGCGGCCCGGCTGCACGCGAAGATTGGTGGCGACTTTGGTGCGGCCGCGGGCCTGCACCGGCAATGCCTGGGCCTCGGTCAAGAGCCGGGCGCTTCGCTGCCACAAAGCCGGCTCCATCAACAGGCGGGCGTCGACCCAGCCGACCGCGCCGCCGGAGGTTCGAATTTTTGCGTTGTCGTTACGGCGAGAAATGACTTCCACGCGATCGCCGTAATGTAGCGTGTCGAGCGGCTCGCGGACCTGGGCGACGCTGCTCCACAGAGTTACGCTGCGTTCACTGATAAAACCTTCGCCGAGTGTTTCGTGTTTCGGCCGGAAGACCCAGGCGAGCACGGCGACGAGGAGCAGAAGAGGGACCGCAACCAGGAGCTTGCGTTTCATCGATGAGCCAATGAAAGAGAACGCGAGGCGTTGGGAGTTGCCGGCGAAAACCCGCCGGGTTTCTTGGAAGTAAGGACCGAAAGACCACTCATGATTCGTCGATTTTTCTCTGTAGAGATTGTACCTGAACGGAGGGTCACCGTGAGGCTTGCGAACCAGCGTTTGCTTTCTGCTAAACTGCGGCGGCGGAAGCGAACGCCAAATTAACCACAAGGAACACCATGACTCGTCTAAACGCGCTTCAACCGCTGGGATTGCTGCTGCTTCGAGTGGCGGTAGGAATTATTTTTATCGCGCACGGATATCCGAAACTGATTCATCCGGACGCGATGCGGGGATTTTTTGTGCAGCACGGCCTTCCCGGTTATTTTGTGGGGATTTCCGGCGTGCTGGAGGTTTTTGGCGGCGGATTGCTGATTTTAGGGTTGTTTACACGCGCGGCGGCGTTGCTGCTGGCGATCGAAATGTGCGTGGCGATCTGGAAAGTGCACAGCGGCGGCGGATACCTGGCGCTTCGCAACTACGAATTTCCAATGATGCTGGCGGTGGCATGCTTTGCGTTGGCCACGGTAGGCGCGGGGCGCGCGTCCATCGACTACGCTCTATATGAATCGGGCGCGCGCGCGCGCGGAGGGAGATCCAAACCTAAGAGAGTGGCTGCTTAAGGTTACGACGCTACGGTAACTGAGCCGACCGGCAAGCGAGCGGGAGCTACCGGCAAGGCGATCCACAGGATCAGGTAGGCGAGCACGCCTGTGCCGCCGAAGAGCACCAGCAGCAGCCACACAACACGGACCAACGTAGGATCGAGATCAAAATATTCGGCGAGGCCACCGCAAACACCGGCGATTTTCTTGTCGATGCTGGAACGCGTCAGCCGTTTTACAGGTACGACCTGCGGCGCAACTCCTGGGGCGGTGGACCCGAGCCGGGCACCGCAGCTGTAACAGAAATTCGAATGGTCGGCGATTTCTTTCTGGCAATTTGGACAAATCATGGACGCACCTCCACAGGTGGCGAGTTCTCACAGCATAATACGTCAAAAGTATGCAAAAAGTTTCATCGCAGTAACGACGGGATCAGGAGCTCTTAATACTCGAGCAATTGTTT
>JBBRZT010000355.1:0-3456 GCA_038236395.1 Candidatus Acidiferrales bacterium | reverse complement strand
CACGACCGCGGCGAGCGCCACCATTCCCACGATGCTGTGAAACTGCTCCACTTCCTGCTGCGCGGTGCGAATCGCGAAACTGTCTTTGGCGTTGTAGGCGACGTTGCGGCGGCGGCGCAACAGCTCAGTGGCCTGGTCGACGGCCTGATCCAGCATGTTGGGATAGGCCTGAAAGCGGATCTGGTTTTCGTACGCGCCGGGATAAACTTTGTGGAAAGTATTGTAGGGAATCAGCACGCGGCGGTCTTCATCGCCCATTCCGAAACCGCCCTTGGGTTTCTCCACGACGCCGATGACCAGGAAGTCCGAGCCGTCGATGAGCACATCCTTGCCGACCGCAGAGCCTTCCGGGAATAAAACCGGAGCGACATTTTCGCCGAGCATCACTACTTTTTCGCTGTGGAGATTGTCGCCTTCACCAATGAACCTGCCGGAGAGCACGGCGGCATTGGCATAGACCTGCGCAAAATTCGGTTGCACCCCGCGAAAATCGATAGCCGTAACCTCGCCCGCTTTGGTTCGGACGGTATGGTTCTGCTCCCACCAGGTCAGGAATACGGTGACGTTTTTTATGGCCGGGCAGCCTTCTTCTAGAGCGGCCGCATCCGCCAGCGTGAGCGGCTTTCGCAGACGCTCTTCCAGCGGACGGCTCTGGCCGTGCGGGCCCTGATCCCAGCGGGAAACGAATGCGGTGTCAGCGCCATACTGCTTAATATTTTCCTGAATTTGCTCGTCGAACCCGGTGATCAAAGCGGACACCAGCATAATGACGCTGACACCCAGCACCACTCCAAATACCGTGAGGGCGCTGCGCATCTTGTGCGCGCGAAGGGTGTCCAAAGCTTGTTTCAGATTTTCACCGTGTGATTGGGCCATATTCTTTGCCTTAACCGTCGGCGCGAAGCGCTTCGATAGGATCGAGCTTCGCAGCGCGCATAGCGGGATAAATTCCGAAGAAAAGACCGACAGCGGTAGAAACGCTCAGGGAAATAATCACTGCACTCAATGGGGTCTTTACGGGAATGGGGGTGACGGCGCGAACCAAGGCCACGATGCCGTAGGCCAGCGCCAGACCCATCATTCCGCCGACCGCGGCGAGCACCGCCGATTCGGTCATGAACTGCAGAACGATATGTTTTCTCCGGGCTCCCAGGGAGCGTCGCAGGCCGATCTCGCGGGTTCGTTCGGTGACGCTGGCGAGCATGATGTTCATGATCACGATGCCGCCCACCACCAGAAATACCGCCGTCAAGCTGACCGCCACGGCGAAGAGGTTGCCGGTAATCTGCTGCCACAAGGCCATGATGGATGCCGAGCCAAACACCGCAAAATTGTCGGGCTTATCGTAAGGGAGGTGGCGCCACGCACGCATCAACATGCGCGCTTCGTCCTGCGAAGCGTCCATGATCTCGGCGTTCTGGGCCTGCACAAAAATGGTGATCCAGTCGTTTTGTTTATGCCAATCCTTGAAATAAGTGGATAACGGAATCAGGATGTAGTTGTCCTGTGACTGGCCAAACGCGGAGCCGATCTCGGTCGCTACGCCCACGACTTCGTAGGTATTCGTGCCGGCGCGAATGGTTTTGCCGATGGGATCGACCGTGGGGAAAAATTTCTTGACCACGTCGGTGCCGATGAAGGCAACGGGCGCGTGATGGAGTTCGTCGCCGGTGGTCAGGAAGCGGCCGGCGGAGAGGTTCATATTGCGAATGTCGGCGTAATTGGGAGTGACGCCGGTCATATCGGTGTTTTCCAGCAGGATGTTGCCGGAGCGCACATCCATGTTACGGTCAGAAATTCCGGCGACGTTGGCCGCGGTCTTCATGGTGTCGCGCAGGCGCTCGTACTCTTCCAGGGTAACCAGGGGGCGCTTCTGGGCCTTTATCCAGGCATCCTGGCTGGTGATGATTCCGAAACGGTCGACGAGGTACACGTTGGCGCCCAGGTTGGCCACCTTGTCGGCAACGTAGAAATTCAGCCCGGCAACCACGCTCATGACCGCAACGAGGGTAGCCACCGCCAGGATCACACCCAGTAAAGTAAGGAAACTACGCAACTTATGGGCGCGCAGGGCATCCACGGCCAGGCGCAGGGTCTCAAGCGTCGTCGCCAAGGCGGTGGCGAAGCGTCCGCGACGCTTTGCAGCGGCAGCGGCCGGAACCGTTACTGCGGTTACTTCCAGAAAGGCCTCCAAGGGTCACTGAGAAAGACGGCAAACCAGGCAGAATCGTTCCCTGAAATCTGTACTTATTAGACGCACGGATCGGGGCTTTTATTACCGAACATTGGCCCTTTTGTGGCCCTATTTATCAAGCCCTGTACACCCATCCATTTTAACCCGCTTTAAGCGACCAGTGACGTAACTTAGCGCACCTCGCCCGGCGGTGACACACCGGAACAGCGGCGAGAGAGCGACCACCACGGCGTCGGCAAGTTGTGATCGGCGAGACATCGTAATAAAAACTCGTGCAACAATTGAGGGAAGGATGGAATCTTATATGCCCGGTACGTTTCGATACTGACCTTATGCGCGCTGCCATTCTGATCTTTGCAAGTGTCCTGATTGTCCCAGGCGCCCGCAGCGGATACCCCCAGTACGCCACAGCTCCCCATCCCCCGGACAGGCAGTGGGATCATGCCTTGTTTGACCGGGTGATCGAAAATCAGAAAAAAAACGATGCGGCCATGGATTCTTACGAGCGGATCGAGAGGGTCGAAGTTCGCAAGACCACAGCAGAAGGCCAGATTACCGACGTCAAGACGTCGCGCGTGATTCCCGCCGGCACGGGCGCAGCGCATCTCTCCATGGGACCCGACGGCAAACCGACAGACCTTGCCGCGTACCGTCTGGAGCTTGAAAAGCTGGAGAAAGCGCTGGTGTGGGCGGCGGACACCGGCCACGCGCAGCGCGAGGCCTACGAGAAGATTGCGAAGAAGAGAAAAGATCGTGAAGAGCTGATCGGCGCGGCGCGAAGTGCGTTCGTTTTCACCTACATCGCCAGTGAGCAGCGCGAATCGCGCACTTTGTTGAAATACAAGATGACTCCCAATCCGGCTTTCAAACCAACTTCTCGCGCGACGTCGATCTATACGCGGGTGCGCGGCACGGTGTGGATCGATGAACAGTCGGGTGAACTGGCGCGCATCGACGGAGAAGTGATGGAGGATATTTCTCTCGGTCTATTTCTTGCCAAGGTCTACAAGGGCAGTCATTTTATGCAGGAGCGTTACGAGATGGTGCCGGGGCTGTGGTTGCCGTCTTTTTCCCAATACGATTTCGACGGGCGCAAATTTCTAGCCAGCTTTTCACTGCACGAACGAACTTTTTATTCGAAATACCGGCTGGTCGGAACCCCCACGGAAACGTTGGCGATGGTGCGTTCAGAATTGAAGCAGCTGAAGTAGCCCGCGCGAACTGCGCGTGATGGCAAATTCGGGATACAAGCTGCGCTAAGT
>JBBRZT010000354.1:0-3461 GCA_038236395.1 Candidatus Acidiferrales bacterium | reverse complement strand
GGCGTAATGGAAATGTGCCGGCCGGAATGTTCATTGGTCCGCCGGAAAACCATTTTGCCTGCGACGCCTTGTTCAGACACGTTCATTGGCTCTCTTTCCTCGTCAACCCACCACTACCCTCTGTTCTGCATCATCGAAAGTCACTCGCTGGCCCGACTGTATCGCGGCGATGCACATACATAACGCTACGGAGTGGTTGTAACCGGCTTCAATATCCGCATTCGGCTTCGCGCGGCTGCGCACGCACACCATCCAGTTCTTTACATTGCCCGATGTAGCCACGTCGCTTCCCGCATCGGCCCGGGTGTCTGTCGCTGCGCTCTCTTGCGCCAAGGAAGTCGTCCCCAGCAGATTTGCCTTCATGTTCATTTCCTGTGCGAAGTTTTGCTCCAGGCCACCTGCGGACGAAACTAGATGCTTGTCCAGATCCAGTGTGCCGCCATTCGAATAGTAAATTTCTTTTACGCCGCCCGCCTCGTTGGTCATCCGCGAGGAATAAACTACCTGGAATCCTTTCGATTTATCGTCCAGCGGGCCGTAATCAAACACCGCCGTCATGGTGTCCCAATTTGTACGGCCGTCACGCCAGAGATAAATGCCGCCGTTGGCGACCACGCTTCGCGGCCGGGGAAAACCCGTGAACCAGTGCACAGTGTCGATCTGATGCACCATCCATTGATCCGGTATCCCCGACGAATACGGCCAGAAAAGGCGAAACTCTACATATTTCCGCGGATCAAAAGCTATCGCCGGCCTGTCGATCAGAAACCGTTTCCAATCCGTGTCTTGCTCTCGTAATCCGGAAACCAACGCAGGACGCCGCCAACGCCCCGGCTGATTTACGTTCCAGGTCATCTCCGCCGCAACAATATCTCCGAACTTTCCAGATTTTATGTATTCGTACGCACGCTGGTATTTCGGAGAGCTGCGTCTTTGTGTACCGATCTGCACCACACGCCCAGTTTCATGCACTGCTTTTCGCACCGCCCGCGCGTCTTCCATCGTGTGCGCCAGCGGCTTTTCGACATACGCATCTCTACCGGCGTTGACGGCCTCGACAGCGTGATAAGCGTGCTGAAAGTCCGCAGTGGCAATCGTGACCGCGTCGATATCTTTGCGGGCGTAGAGTTCGTCGTTGTTGCGAACTGCCGCCGGCTCTTTACCTGTCAATTTGTGCAAGTATGCTACGCCTTCGTCGCGGCGCTGGTTCCAGATATCCGAAACAGCCGCGAACTCGAAGTTCAGTTTCTGAGCGTGCTCCATGAACGCCGGAGCGAGCGCGCTGCGGAAGCGATCGGAAAAACCTACCACGCCAACCCGAATGCGATCGTTTGCTCCCGCGATCCGCGCATAACTGGACGCGGAAAAACCTGCCGCCGCGCCAACCAGTCCGGCGCCGGTCACTTTCAGAAATGCACGCCTCGAAGTTTTATTGTCAATCATGCGTCACCAACCTTGCCCTACGACAATGCTTCGGCCTTGCGCAGTTGCTCTTTCATCCCCGCCCAACTCTGACGGCTCGATTCTTCCGCTGTGCCTGCGCCACGCCAGTGGGTCTCCAGGCTGACGGCCTCGCGGTACCCATCACGCTTCAGCGCCCGGAACTGCCCGGTCCAATCAATCACACCTTTCCCCATACACGCCCAAGTGTTGCCGGAGCCATCCGGTTTGCGCGCCACATCCTTGCAGTGCACGTGGCCGATCCGAACTTTCGGCAATTTGTCATAGCTATCCGGATAAGGAGTATCGCCAAGCTCGGCCGCGTTGCCGGGATCCCAGTTCAACATGAAATGAGAAGAGCGCACCGCATTCAACGTTCGCAGGGCCTCGGCGCCCGTGCCGGTATTGCATTCGTGCTCGTTTTCAATCACTAGAACTACATTTTTTTTGCCGCACTTCTCCGCGGCCTCAAAAAGTTTCGCGTCCATTGCCGCGCGATACGGTTTGGCATTGTCGAGCCGCCAGAAATCAAAGCAACGGATACGGTCGACCACAAAAACGCGAGCGAGTTCCAGTGAACGTTCCAGCACTTCATCCTGCTGGTCGAACGTAAAATCCGCACCATAACTGTCGTGCGCGCCTTGCCTGAATTTGGGAAGCGGCGCTCCAGGCCAGTCCACCTTGAATAATGGTGTAGCCAGGTCAGAGACACGCAACCGATAACGCTCCAGGATTCCGCGCGCCTCAGCTATTTCCTTAGCGTCCAGCGCCATGATGTTTTTATTCCAGAGTCCACGAATCTCTATCCAGCCCATGCCGAATTCCTGGGAGGCTACGTCGCAAGCGTGGCCGAAATCTTGCGAAATCTCATCGGTAATTACCGAGATCTTAAAAAAGGAGTTCATATACGGTGACCAATGGGCGTTTCGAAATACGAAAGATCAACCGGAGGGTACAGCAAATCACCAGGCCCCGGCGCTTCACGCAGAATATTCGAAAGTTGTGAGAACGAGAACCACGGAGAACCAAAGATCGCAGGGCGGAGGCTGTTTGGCAGGAATGAAGCTGTCATCGAAACACCCAAGCCAGTGAAGAATGTTCGCCGAGAAAAACCGAATGATACTCGCGGTTTTTTCCCAGCTTGCACAACTGAATTCTTCCGCCTATATTCCTGAAACGCTCTTGTGAACTCCACGACCTTCTCCGTTAAGCCCGCGACCTCTCACGTTCGCTGGACGATTTGCGCTCTTCTTTTCTTCGCCACCACCATTAATTATCTCGACCGCCAGGTTCTGAGCATGCTGGCAAAAACGCTGGAGACCAGCATCGGCTGGACGAGTATACAGTATGGCTACATAACCGGCGCTTTCCAGGTGGCCTACGCGATCGGACTCCTCGGCGGCGGCTATCTGATGGACCGGCTGGGGACACGCAAGGGATATTCTCTCGCCGTGTCGGTCTGGAGTTTGGCCGCTATCGCCCACGCGGCCGCCACCTCGGCATTCACATTCGGCATCGCGCGATCACTTCTGGGACTGGGCGAAGCTGCAAATTTCCCAGCCTGCATCAAGACCGTCGCCGAATGGTTTCCCAAGAAAGAACGGGCGCTGGCAGCCGGCATCTTCAACGCCGGCACCAACGTTGGAGCTGTCGTCGCCCCGCTTACGGTGCCTTGGCTGGCAGTCACATATGGCTGGCAAATGGCATTCATCGCCGCAGGCGCGCTCGGATTTATCTGGCTGATTTTTTGGCTGTGCTTCTATCACCGCCCGGAAAATCACCCGCGCATATCCGCTTCGGAACTCGCCTATATTCAGAGCGACCCTGCGGAGCCTGACACCGCTATTAAGTGGAGCCTCTTGCTTCCACTTCGGCAGACTTGGGCCTTTGCTATTGGCAAACTTCTCACCGATCCGGTTTGGTGGTTCTACCTGTTCTGGCTGCCCAAATACTTGCAGGAAAAATTTGGTCTTTCATTAATGCAAGTGGTCGTCCCTACTCTGATTGTCTACAACGCCGCC
>JBBRZT010000353.1:0-3463 GCA_038236395.1 Candidatus Acidiferrales bacterium | reverse complement strand
TATTGGCCTCGAGTTGAGAATTCATGCCCATCAGCATACCCAGATTGGTCTGCGACTCCTCCGGGAGAGAACCCAGATATTTTTGCTTGAACTGCGCCAGTTTAGCATCCTGTTCATCCAGCTTGGCCTTTGCGTCGGCCAACTGCTCACCCAGGAAATTTGTTGTTCGCGTCGCTTGCTGTTCGGTCTGACGGGCGTTCTGCTCCAGGAACATCGAGGTGATTTCCGTGCAGATCTGCTGTGCCAGCAGGGGATTATCAAATGTCGCGGAAATATAAAAGCCTGGTAGCTGATGCGGTCCCGTGCCCTGCATGGCCTCCACCGGTTTGATGGAGATCGCTCCGCGAAGTCTTTCCACAAGTTCGTCTATATGTAATCGCCCTTTGTCCCCGGCATACAGATTGAATTTTTCGATAATCGGTTCCAGGCGCGTACGGCTCAAAATCTGTTCCTGCATCGTAGCCAGACGATGATTCAAATCTTCGGTCACCACCGGCTTCACGTAATCGGATGGCACCGAGGGCTGTTCCACCAGCACCATCGTCGTCGACGTATAGCGCTTTGGTAATACTTTGGCAGCGATAAAGCCAATCGTGCCCAGTACAAGCGCGCACATCGCCACGATCCACCAATAGCGCCTCAGAACTCGTTTCGCGTCCGCTACGCCAAGTTCACCATTCACGGCCATTTGACTACCTCGTTCATTCTAGTTCTGGTCGACCGATACATTGCCGTACCACGATTCCGCAGGAAGGTATCGTTCTGCCCCAGCGTTAATATGATTGCACGGGTCTTGCCACCCGCTTCGCACCCGCAGAGCCCAATTCCACGCTAAGCAAATTACTAACATCAATTATATCATACATTTAGCCTATTACATGCCTTCCACCGCAGTGTGTCCACTCATCTATGCAAAGCCAAAAGTGGAACTCTTCTGCCACATTATCTCCTGATTTGTCTTTCGGCAAGTGCCTCTTAAGCCGTCTGTAACCAGTTGATTCTAGCCCTTAGAACCACGTTCGTATTTTGCCCTTCTCTTTGCCAAAGGGAGGGGCTAAATTTCTCTGTGCGCCCCACCAAGGTTGGGGCCAAGGTTACCTCCCGTTATGACGTTTTTCAGGCATCTCGCGCGTTCTTTACTACTCGTTCTGTCTGTCGCGGCGTTTCTTGTGTCGTGTTCAAGTCCCGCCGCTCGCAAACAGAAAGCGATGGACCGCGGAAACCGGGAATTTGCCCAGGGCAAGTACCCCGAGGCCATGATTTATTACGGACAGGCGCTGCAGTTGGACACGCACGATGCGCAAGCGCACTACAAGTTGGGGCAGTGCCAGCTAAAGCTGGGTAGTTGGACCGCCGCATTTGCCGAACTTTCCCGCGCAGTGGAACTTCAGCCCGATAACTGGCCCGCTCAAGTTCAGCTTGCCGAGCTTACTCTGCGTGGCGGGAAGCCCCAAAACGCCAAAGACCGCGCCTTGCTGATCCTTCGCAGCGACCCGAAAAACGTCGACGCCCAGATGGTACTTTCCACTTCGGACGCCGCTCTCGGCGATTCAAAAGCGGCGCTCCAGGAAGCTCGCGACGCCACCACCATGGCCCCGGATCAGCCGCGCGCTTTCGTTCACCTCGGTGGACTTCAAGTCGTCGCCGGTCAATCCGCCGAAGCAGAAGAAAGTTTCAAGAAAGCTGTATCGCTGGACTCCGCCGATATCTCGTCATTCATGGCGCTTGGAAACTTTTACGAACAGCAGCATCGTTGGCCTGCGGCCGTCGAACAATTTCAGGCAGCCATCACACGAGCGCCGAAAAATCCGGTTCCGCGAGCGGCGTTGGCCACCGTGTACATGAATCAAGGACAGGATTCCCTGGCGGAGAAGATTCTGTCCGATGCCAAACAGCAATTGCCCGATGACCCCACCGCGTACCGCATGCTCGGTGATTATTACCTCGGTCGGGGCGACAATGCCAAAGCCACGGCGGAATTCTCGGCCCTTGCTACCCAGCATCCCAAAGATCTGCAGATTCGCAAGACCTACATTCAACTATTGGTCCTGAACCATCGGATTGACGAGGCCGCATCGCTGAGCGACGACCTGCTCAAGAGCGCGCCGCAGGACGCCGAAGCGTTGATCCTGAAAGGCGAAATCCAGTTGCAGCAAGGCAAAATAGACGCCAGCGTTCAAACACTGCAGAAAGCCTTGCTCGCTTCCTCGGAAAACGCCTTCGCTCATTACCAGATGGGCGTGGCATTGCAAAAGCAGGGAAAAGGGCAGCAGTCCGAGAAAGAATTGCGCGAAGCCGTGCGTCTCAGCCCCGCGCTGTCCGAGGCCTGGCGCGCATTGGGGGAAAGCGCTCTCCAGCGAGGCGATTGGGATGGCCTGCATAGTATTGCGGTTAAACTGAAGCAAATCGCTCCTCGGTCTCCGGAAGGATATCTATTCGACGCCACCGCCCGCATGAATCAGAAGGACGCCCGCAGTGCGGAAGCCGATCTCAACCAACTTACCGTCCTTGCGCCAAACAGTGCCTTGGGCTACGTAAAGCTTGGCCAGCTACGCATCGCGCAAGGCCGGGTTAATGAAGCGGAAGCTTTGTATCGCCGGGGTTTGAACCATGAGCCTGATTCCATCGAAGCGCTTCAAGGCTTGGTGGACGTCGCCTTCCGCAAAAACAAATCGGCCGATGCTTTTCAATTGCTCCAATCCGCCATCGAGAAAAACCCCAACAGCGCTCCGCTCTACGTGCTTCAGGCCCGCGCGTTCCTTCAGGATAAGCGCACCACCGACGCCGAACACGCACTCGAGCGCGCCGTCCAACTCGACAAACAAAATGTAACCGCGGTCATTCTGCTTGCTGAACTGCAAAGCAGTCTGGGAGCTCGTGATCAGGCGATTGCCACGTTTCAGCACGCCATTGAGCTTGCTCCGAACAATATGTCCCTCCAGGTGGCTCTCGGCGGCCTGTATGAAGCGTCCGGAAACTGGCAGCTGGCGCAAACCACCTATCAGAAGGTGCTCTCCAGCCAACCGGACAACGCTCTGGCGGCCAACAATCTTGCGTATATCTTGTTGGAGCATGGTGGCAGCGTGAATTTGGCGCTTACCCTGGCGCAAACGGCTCGGCGCGGTCTGCCCAATTCTGCGAATACCGCTGACACCCTGGGTTGGGCTTACTGTCAGAATGGCGCCTATTCCGTGGCTGCGCCGCTGCTCGAAGACGCCGTAAGCAAAAATCCGGACAACGCTACTTACCGCTACCATCTGGGCGTAGCCTATAAGAGTCTGAACGACAAGGTCCGCGCGCGTGCTCAATTTGAAAAAACGATTTCTCTGAATCCCAAGGCGCCGATCGCTGAGCAAGCCCGCACCGCCTTGGGGCAAATTTCGGGCGGCTGATTCCATTTTCGCGCTTTCAGCCAACCGTTAGACACACGAGGAGACTCATTCATGCCGGTGGATGTATCGAC
>JBBRZT010000352.1:0-3503 GCA_038236395.1 Candidatus Acidiferrales bacterium | reverse complement strand
CGATGCCATGGAGCGCGAGCTGATCCTGCAAACTCTCAGCGCTACTGGTAACAACAAAACGCGTGCCGCCGACCTTCTCGCCATCAGCCTAAAAACCCTGCACAATAAGCTCAAAGAATATGGCGCCGACCGCGCTGGCGCGGAATAGGGATCGCCCATGCAGCTGCGGCTGCGTACAAAACTCACCCTCGTGATGACCGGGCTGGTCCTGCTGATGGTCGCGGTCCTGTCCGGCGTTTTTCTGGCGCAACTTCTTCAACAAACTTTGATGGAAACCGACAAGCGCGCCAGTGATCTCGCGCACCAGGTATTTGTCCAAGCTCAGCACGCCTTGACCGAAGCGGCCGGCAAAGGCCTTCGGCCCTCGTCGGAGGGCCCCGAAGATGTGCACGAT
Source organism: Candidatus Acidiferrales bacterium (assembly GCA_038236395.1). Lineage (GTDB taxonomy): Bacteria > Acidobacteriota > Terriglobia > Acidiferrales > UBA7541 > Acidiferrum. Next base: position 3,109 of record JBBRZT010000352.1, on the reverse strand, counting down.
TACGTCCGCCGCGCGTTTGAAATTAACGCCGGCCTGCAGGCCCAGCTGGAAGCCGCCGTCAGCTCTCCTTCGGTCTACGAAGTTTCCATTGCCGACGACGACGGTCTGGTGCTGATTTCTAACGACGAATCACTTCCCGGAAAAACGCAGGCGCGCCGCCCTCCGCTTTCACAACTGGTGCAGAGCGGATTCATCCGACAAGTAAAAGTCTTGCGGGGAACCTCGAAACTTTACGAGTACGACTACCCTTTCAATATGGCCAGCAAACCATTCGGCGAAGTCCGCGTGGTCTTGTCCTCCGGTTTGTTGCTGAATGAAATGGCTCCCAGCCTGAAAACCTCAGGAACTATCGTGCTGCTCGCGCTCGTGACTTCGGCGCTGCTTGCAGCCTTAGTCAGCGGCACAACCCTGGCCCCCTTGCGCGACATTTCCGCGCAACTCGACAGAATTTCCGCCGGGCAATACGACGCGCCCACACTGGACCGCGGTGTTTTTGGCGGCAGCAGCGACGAGCTCGGCCAGGTCAGCAGAAAAATCACCCAGGTCGGACAGCAACTCCGCGGCGTGCACGAAATTTTCAGCACCCTGCGCGAAAACATGAATTCGGTGATGGCCGGCCTGGAAGACGGCTTGCTCCTCTTCACCCGCGACGCACGCGCCGTGATGGTCAGCCCCGCGGCGGAAAAATTTCTGGGCGCGTCCTCCGGCGAATTTCTGGGGCGCCGCGCCGCCGAGATATTTCCCGAGGGGCATCCGTTGCGCGCGGTACTGCATCTGGAAGGGGACGAGCTCAGCGAAGTCGCCGCGGAGACGGAACTGGTCACTGCGGGCGGATTCCGGCGCGTAGGAGTGAGCGTGCAGGCCATTCAGGAAGGAGGCGAGCGCATCGGCGCGCTGGTCACTTTGCGGGATCTCGATTCGCTCGAGAGCATCAATACCCAATTGCAAGTCAGCGAACGACTCGCTGCGCTGGGCCGCATCACCGCCGGTGTGGCGCACGAAGTAAAAAATCCGCTGAACTCCATGCGAATCTGGCTCGAAAATTTGAAGGAATCGTTGCCGCCCGATCAGGATGCCGGGGCAATGCAGGCGGTCAACGTACTCGACAAGGAAATCGACCGGCTCGACGCTGTGGTGAAGAGATTTTTGGACTTCACTCGGCCGGTGGATATTCGCCTGGAAGCCACGCAGCTTTCTCAATTGCTGCCGGAAGTGCTGGAGTTGGCCCAACCGCAGTTGCAGAAAGCCAATATCCAACTCGCGAAGCTCTTGCCCATCGATGTTCCGGAGGTTTACGTCGATCGTGCTTTACTGAAGCAAGCGGTGCTGAATCTGGTGCTGAACGCCGCGGAAGCCATGCCCAACGGCGGTCAACTGAGCCTGGTTCTCAGCCGGCGCGGCGAAATGGCGGAAATTGCCGTGGCGGATACCGGCAAAGGCATCCCACCGGAAAATAAGCAGAAAATTTTCCAGTTATTTTTCACCACGCGTCCGGGCGGCAGCGGCATAGGGCTGGCCAGCGCTTTCAGAATTGTGCAACTTCACAACGGTTCGATAGACTTTACTTCGGAAGTCGGCCGCGGCACGACGTTCCGTATTGAGTTGCCACTTGCTGCTTAATCGGATTGGGAAATGACGGCGAACACACCCCAGCTCTGTTCCGTCGCCTCGCGCAAGCGCGCCCGCGCTTTGCTCGTTTGCTGCTTGTGCGCTTGGCCATTCATTGGCGGCTGCAGCGCGCGCAAAAATAATGCGAACAAATGGCGAGGCGCCGGCATGATACGCCCGGCAATGCCCGCCACTGTTGCGCCGCGTCCGCGTCCGTTGCCCGAAGAGAACGTCGATCCTGTCCCTGAATTGCGATTGGAAATTCCGCCTCCTCCGCCATTGCTGGCGGTTCGTTCCGCGCCGCCGCGCCCGCGCGTGGCGCCCGCGCCCGCGGCTGAAAGTGGCACTACGGCCAAGCCTGAAGTTCCCGTCATAGCGCCGCAATTGTCGGCGGCGGAAAGTTCGGCGGCGCAGCAGCAGATGACCTCCAGCCTCGCAGTCGCGGAGAAAAATCTAGCGTATTCCCAGGGCAAAAAACTCAACGCGAACCAGACGGACCTGGCTGCAAAAACTAAGGAGTTCGTCGACGACGCTCGCGCCGCCGGACGCGACGGCGACTGGACGCGCGCCCGCAGCCTGGCGACCAAGGCCCAGGTGCTCTCCGAAGAACTCGCCGCTTCCCTGTAATTTCTCCAGCCAACGCGTCACTCCTGTAGCGTTCGCTTTCATGGCCACAGTCGGCGTGCGCTATCATGGATTTATGGAGACGTTTGATGTCGCAATTGCGGGCGCTGGACTGATCGGCGCCAGCATTGGTTTCGAACTGGCGCAAACCGGTTTGCACGTGGCGATTTTTGACCGCCAGCAACCCGGCGAAGGCGCTTCCTGGGCCGCCGCCGGAATTTTGTCTCCCGCCCCTGAAAATGCGGCGACCATTTCGATGGTTCCCCTCGGGCGCGCTAGCCTGGCGCTCTACCCTGAATTCGTCGCGGCCATCCAGGAAATATCCGGCCAGGACGTTGGTTATCGAACTAAAGGAACGCTGGAAGCGCTTTTTTCCGGCGACGTGCAGGCCAAGCTCAACACCATCGTGGCCCTGCATCACGGCCTTGGACTGAAAGCCGAGCCACTTAGCGCGGACGATGCCCGTGAACTGGAACCGGCCCTGAGCACAGAACTGGAGGCCGCGGTGTTGCGGCCAGATGAACGGTCTGTCGACAATCGCGAGCTGACCCGCGCGGTATTGATCGCCGCCGCCCAAGCCGGCGTTAAATTTTTCGCGGACCGAAGTGTGCAAGCCATCCGCCAGGACGGCGGCCGCTGCGCCGGATTAATAGTTGACGATGAAAAACTCGAGGCGCGCTGGACGGTCATCGCCGCTGGTTGCCACTCCGCCGAAATCGAAGGCGCAGCGAAGTACGCGCCCATTCGGCCCGCCAAGGGCCAGATGATCGCCTTGCGCGCAAAAGACGCAAGCATCGAACACGTGCTGTGGTCGGAGCATATTTATCTGGTGCCCAGAAATGACGGCAGAATTGTCGCTGGCGCTACCGTCGAATAT
>JBBRZT010000351.1:0-3507 GCA_038236395.1 Candidatus Acidiferrales bacterium | reverse complement strand
TCGGGAGAACTCCACGTCGCCGCCGTTTGCCGCATCGCCGTCCGCAGCAAAACTTCCGTGTGCAAATTCTGGCTGATTTTATTTACCAGTTTCACCGAATCCCGCAGCGGTATAGACACATGCTCTGCCAGCACCGTCGGCGCAACTCCCGGCGGTTCCGCCACATCCTCGTGCCGTGCTCGCAATCCGCCCGAAACTCGCACGCCCCGTTCTTCCAGCAGCGCTTTCAATAATGTCGCCGCGTTCAGCGCTGGCTCTTCAATCGCCATCACCAGCTTTCGCGGCGTACTTTTCTGCGGCAGCGTTCCGCTCACCACCACCAGGTGCGCGCCCGGCTCGCGCGTCAGCGTCAGATCCGGCTTCACATTTGCCGCGCTCGTCACCACCCGATTATCGACAATAAAATCCGGCGTTCGCGGCGCTACCTCGGCCTGCACCGCGTCTCCCGCCACCAATCCCGGTGTCAGCATAACCGTCGCCGTGTTGTCATTCACCACCAGCGCAGAAATCGCCGCGCCGTATTCCCAAACCATGTCGTCGATTTCCCAGCCGTTGGGATAACGCTCTCGTGGAAAATAACTGTCATCTCCAACAATGTCGCCGGAAATGCTCTTCACGCCTTTTGCCACCAATTGATCCGCCAAATCCGCCAGCACTTTCTCCGGCGACCCATCGAATTCCTCTTTCAGATTAAATGGCAGCTTGCGGTTCGAAAGGTTGGGATCCCCGCGCCCGATCAGCACCAGGTCCGCGGTCAGCTCTCCCAAGGAATCAATCACTCCCGTGCTTTCCAGCGTGGTGTGAAATCGAAACTCCGGCCCGAGTTTTGCCAGCGCCAGCGCGGTGGTGAACAGCTTCATGTTCGATGCCGGCACAAAATATTTCGCCGCATTCTGCTCGAATAGCGTCTCGCCCGTCTCCGCATCCGCGATCAACAATCCCCATTCACCCTTGCTTGCCGGCTCGCTACCCAGCAACGTCTCCGCCCGCTTCGCAAATCGCTGCGCATCTGGAGTTGCGGCCGCCGCAGCCTCTGTCGCCGCATGCAAATCAGTCTGCGCATGACGCTTTTTCTGCCCCAGTACAGGCGCCGAAGCACACAAAAACGCCGCGCCAATCATGGCGATGCCCATCGCCAAGGCATATTTCCCTCTCTCTCGCCCTGCGTCCATTTCGCTCCAGCTGGTAAATTACTGTCTGGGAAAGTATAGTCGAAGAGCCGCGGATCACTTCCTTAGAGTTACTCGCCGGCGTCGGCGGGTCTAGCGTGGGACTCACAATGGAAGCCCCGCCGGTCGCGTCCAACGTTGCCGCCTTTTCCGAAAACTATTGTTCAAAATTGAAAACGAGGTGAATTAAAAATGAAGCGAATGATTCCAGCCCTGATGGCTCTGGCCGCGCTCTCGCTGCCTTTGTCCGGGTCCGACAGAAAAGAAATTGAACGCCTTCAGAATTGCGGCACCGTCCTCAAGGAAATTATGGACATCCCCGAAGACATCCCGCAGGACCTGATCGACAAAGCCGAATGTGTCATCGTTTATCCCTCCGTGCTCAAAGCCGCATTCATCGTCGGCGGCAGCTACGGCCGCGGTGCCATGACCTGCCGTACCGGCCAACATTACAGCGGACGTTGGAGCGCGCCATCCATGATGGCTCTCGAAGGCGGCAGTTTCGGCTTCCAGATCGGCGGCCAGGCCACCGATTTCGTTTTGCTGGTGATGAACCCGCGCGGCGCCCGCTCCATTCTCAAGAGCAAGGTGAAGCTCGGCGCGGACGCTTCCGCCGCCGCCGGACCCAAGGGCCGCACTGCCGAGGCATCCACCGACGCCACCATGCGTGCCGAAGTTCTCAGCTACTCGCGCTCGCGCGGACTCTTCGCGGGAGTGTCATTGGCCGGTTCCACGGTGCGCCCGGATAACGACGCCAACGAACGCGTCTACGACAAGTCCGTCAGCGCTCGCGACATTATTTTCGGAAACTCGGTAAAGGCGCCCAAGGCCGCCCGCCGCATGATGGCCTACCTGGATCGCCGCTCGCCAAAGAACACCTCTGATCCCGTCTCTCTGCGCGACGACGAGGAATAAACGAATAACGACGCGGTCGACAAGGCCGCAATTTCTTCGAATCAGCCCGGGCCGACGCGTTTCGGCTCGGGCGTCCTTTTTTGCCCACAATCTATTGGACGCTGCCTGCTTAATGACCTATAGTCATATATGGGTATCAGTCAATGGAGTCCCTTCTCGCCTCTAAATCACCAGATCGCCGCCAGCGCCACGCCGCCGAAATTCGCGAGCGCCTCTTCCGCGCGGCCCTCGATCTTTTCGCCCAACGCGGTTTCGCCGATACCACCGTCGAAGACATCACCAACTCCGCCGACGTCGGCAAAGGCACCTTCTTCAATTATTTCCCCAGCAAAGACCACATCCTCCTGGCCTTCGCCGAAATGCAGCTCGCGAAACTCCAATCCATCATCGAAAATCTGCGCAACACCGGCGAACCCGTCCCGCAATTTCTCCGCACTCTCGGTATGCGCATGACCGAGGAACCCGGACGCAATCCTTCCATGGTCCGCGCGATGCTCCTCGCCAATTTATCCAGCACGCCCGTGCGCGAAGCCATGCGAATCAATCAGGCACGCGGGCATGAGCTGCTCACCGAATTTGTAAAAATCGGCCAGGAGCGCGGCGAACTGCGCAAAGATCTCCCCGCGGGAGAAATCGCCCACGTCTTCCGCCAGACTGTCTTCGGCACCCTGCTGATCTGGTCTTTATATGGAGACGACTCGCTCGCCAATCGCGTTCACACCGCGCTCGAAGTTTTGTGGCAAGGTTTGTCTCCCCGCATCGCTCCGGGTCAACAGCCTCCCTCAGGAGTGGCCGCATGAGCGGTAAACGCATCGCAATTCTAATTTTCGTGATCGTCCTGATCACCGCCGCTATCTTATCCGCACGCTGGTTTCAGCACCGCAACGATGCAACGTTGCAAGGCTCCGGCACCGTCGAAGCGCGCTACATCCGCGTAGGCTCCAAAGTTGGTGGCCGCATCGACAAAGTTCTGGTCCGCGAAGGCGATTCCGTCCAGCCCGGCCAGGTCCTGGTCACCTTTGACGACAAGGAACTGCAGGCCGCGCTCGAACAATCACGCGCCGCATGGCAGAAAGCGCATACCGGTTCGCGCCCCGAAGATATTCTTCAGTCGCGCGCCGCCGCTGCCGAAGCCAAAGCCGAATACGAGCAGCGCAAAAATGGCTACCGCCGCGAAGATATTGGCGCCGCGCAGTCCGACCTTGATCGCGCCAACGCCGAGGAGGTTCGCACCCACAACGATTTCGATCGCTATGACGCTCTGGCCAAAAAAGATCTCGTTTCGCGCCAGCAGCGCGACGCCGCCGAAGCCAGTTGGAAAGTCGCGGCCGCCCAGCAGAAAAGCGCGCAACAGAAACTTGCCGGGCTGCAGCGCGGCTATCGTCCTGAAGAAATTGCCGCCGCGGAAGCGCGTTATCGCCAG
>JBBRZT010000350.1:0-3524 GCA_038236395.1 Candidatus Acidiferrales bacterium | reverse complement strand
GAGGCCGTCGCGCCCGTCCACCATTGCTTCCAGCGCGTTGCGAGAACCGTGCGCGGAAGACACCCTCGCGCGATTGCTGGGAGCGGGCGTTTCCAGCAATCGATTTGGAGAACATCTGGCGGTGCGAAACTGGTTTTCCACTCCGGAGTTTGCGACTCCTCATCATTCGTGCCTGAAACTGCTTTCGCAGAATCGCGATGAAGAGGTTTCGCGGCGCACCCGCACTGCACTCGAAAATCCCGAAAAATGGCTGTTCCTCGATACGGAAACAACCGGACTCGCGGGTGGCACTGGCACGTATGCATTCCTGATTGGCCTGGCGTGGTGGGACGCCGGCGGCTTGCAGGTTGAGCAGTTGTTCATGCGCGATTTTGCCGAGGAGCATTCGGTGCTGTGCCAGCTTGCGGCGCGATTGGCGGAGCGACCGGTGCTGGTGACCTTCAACGGCAAGACGTTTGATTGGCCATTGCTTGAAAATCGCTTTCGCATGACGCGCTCGATTGCCGTGCCGCATCTGGCGGCGCATCTGGACTTGCTGCATCCGGCTCGAGCCCTTTGGAAATTCCGGTTGAGCTCGGTACGTTTGATCGAACTGGAGCAGCAGGTGCTGAATCCCACGCTGCTGGGCTGGCACCGGGATGGCGATGTTTCGTCCCGATTCATTCCCCAATTTTATTTCGATTACCTGCGGGGCGGCCCGCCGGAACCTCTGACCGGGATCGCGCGACACAATCAGATGGATCTCCGCGGATTGGCGGCATTATTTGGAAAGATAAATTCGCTGCTGGCGGAAGAAGCGGTGGTCGACGAAGAGATTCATGGGCTCGATCTTTTCGGACTTTCCAAATTTCTTCACCGTAAGGGTGATGCAGTACGAGCGCAGAAAGCTTGTGCGGAAGCGGTCGGCCTCGGATTACCCGCGGAATTTCACGCGCGGGCACAACACGATCTGGCGCTGATGGCCAGGCGCAAAGGCGAGCACCAGAGGGCCGCAGAGATCTGGCATGAGATTGCCGCCGATGCGCTCGACGGCGCCTGCGCGTGCGAGCAACTGGCCATTCATTACGAAAAGCGCGTCAAGAATTACGAGAAGGCGATGGAATTTGCGTGCCGCGCTCAAAAGTTATGGCGGTCGCAGGCGGCGCAGACGAATCTGTACTCTCGCGGGGCCTGGGAACGGCGCGAAGTTGCGTCCATAAGACGGATCAGAAGACTAGAGGAGCGGCTGAAGAAGCGCGCCAGTGGTTTACTTGAACTGGCTGCGGCCGCGGCTGGCGGCGACGACTAAATCTCCGGTCGCGAGGTTGTGCGTCGTGGTGGTAGTTTTGGCCGGCTTGTCTGGATCAATGGGCGCAGCGGGTGCCGCAGTCCAGCCGACTCCCTTATTAATACCATCGAAAATTCCGCGGGTTGTTCCTTCCACGGTGATGCATTCGACGTTTACGCAACGAAGATATACACCGCCGTCGGAGGACTCGAAGGAAAAGAAGCTTGGCCGGCGAAAAAGATTGCTTCGATGTTCGTATTTTTTCTCGAGGGCCTCGGAATATTGACCGAAGTAGCGCGCCGCCTGAGCTTCGTTGTTGAAGCGCAAGCGCGTAACCAGGACGAGCCGCTTGGTTTGTTTTTGTTCGAACACGGCATAGCGGTCGCCTTCCCAGGCAGCCGCAAGAATCTTGGCACGGTCTTCGCCAAGAAATTGCTTGAACACTTCCTTCCAGCCGAACTCGCCCATTACGTTTTCTTCCAGCTTGGTCCACTCCGGGCCCAGCAACTTGTCCACATCCGGAAGCTTAATCTGTGCAGGGACTTTTCCGGAGTGGTATAGCGCAGGGTGCATGATCTGTTGCGTAGAAATCGGGGGATTGGCAAACACGAGAGGCAGGCTGCTCCAGCCTCCAGACTTCAAAAGATCGGCGGAAAAGGTAAGTCCCGCAAAATAAGGAAAGACCAGCGCATCTTTCAGGAATGGCGGCGCTTTCTGCAGGCCGGGCGTGCTGCCCATATCGCCCACCAGCATTGACGGGTCAATATCCGGGAGATCTTTCAGGGAGCGGCCCGTGTCCCCCAGCAAATAATCGATCATGGAGGCCATGGCGCTCCCTTCCAGGACAGCCTCGCGCGCGAGTTCGGCGTCGTCATTCGGCCGGGCCGCTTTGGTCCAAGCCTCAATCTGAAAATGCTGGTCTTCCAGAGCATGGGTCAACTCGTGAGCCATCACCATGCGTTGATCCGCCAAAGGAATCCAATCGGCGATGTAAAATTCGTGAGCCTTGGGATCGTAGAGGCCGGCAATCTGCTCGGTAAGAAGATCGACCATGAAAGTGTCGAAGTCAAAGCCTTTGGGGAGCAAACCAAAGGCCTCGGCGCTGCGCGAAGAGGCGTATCGTTCCGCGGGCTCCTTGTCCTCATTCATTTCGCGAATGACGTAGGCGCGAATTTCTTCCCGGGAGCGCAGGGTTTTCTTGAGCGGTGTGCGCAGCTTCAGGCCGGTGATTTCGCTCATGCGCGCCAGAACTTCATCGGCGGCGGCGCTGAACTCGGCATTGGCGCTGGTTTTGGCGGCGTCCGGATTGGCGACGCTGGGGGCATTTTGCGCTGAGGAAAATCCGGGAAATGGGAAAATAGCCAGGAGCAACGGGATTAGGAAACGGTATAAATTGGTACTGTTTAAGAAACCCATAGCCTGCAGAATAGCAGATTCAGTCTGGCGGGCGCGTCGAGCGTCCGAGCGGCGCCAGAGTTCCTTGTTCTGAATCCTTAACAAATTGGTAATTATGGTGTAGGCTGCCATGTCGGTCATCCCCCGAGGAAAAAATGCTGCCGGGTCTCCAATTGCGTCAGGTGCGGGAGCGTCTAGGACTAACCTACCGCGACGTGGAACGATGCAGTTACGAAATTGCCGCCAAGCGCGGCCGTCCGGAATTTATCCTGCACATCAGCCGCCTGGCAGATATCGAAAACCGTAATGTGGTGCCCAGCCTGCATAAACTCTATGCCCTGGCGGTGGTTTATCACCTGAATCCGGTGGAAATTTTTCGCTGGTACGACATTCCCGCCGATGAATTTTTCTCCGATGGGGCCATGTTCCCTGCCCCGCAAACGCACCTGGGGGCGGCGCCGGCCTCGCTGCGGGTGCCGCTGCGGTTCGATCCGGCATTTGATCCGAAGCGCACCGCGTATCTTTCGAGGATGGTGGAGCAGTGGGGTAACTTCGAAGGTACCCTATTCAATAGCGGACTCCAGCATCGTTACGGTTATATCGGACTGAACGACCGGAAGATGGTGCCCATCCTGCGGCCTGGAAGTATCGTCCTGGTGGACACTTCGGTTCGGCGCATAGGGGATATCGACTGGTCCAGCGAATACGACCGCCCGATGTATCGTAGAAGTGCGAGAGGGCTACCGCTGCGGATGGTTCCATCAGGACGGGCCCCGACTGGTAATGCAGCCGCACCCGCTGTCGCGCTGCATGCCCGAATGGTGGCGCACACCGGACGAAGCCGAAATCGTCGGCCGGGTGG
>JBBRZT010000349.1:0-3526 GCA_038236395.1 Candidatus Acidiferrales bacterium | reverse complement strand
CGGCGTGCTTGAGGTAGCCGCGGTAATATTCGACTTCATGGGAAATGCGATCGACGATTACGCTGTATTTCGCGGGTTCGTCCATTCGAGTGCCACCCAGTTTCACGAACTCCGCCGTGACGCCGTCTTTCGCGCCCAGCGTTTTTACCCGCTCGATGAACGCCGGCGGAAAACTGAATTCACGCCCGCATAGCAGGCCCACCTTCTTCATGCTCTGGCTCCTCGGAAAGTCGGCAGCATTTTTGACCGCCATGAAATCCTGCTTAACGAAACAGAAATTCGGCAAGAAAGCCGGGCCGGCGCGCCCGGCAATTAATTTACGGCGTGCAAGGGCGCTTGCCCTTTGGTCACTCCGCCGCGAGTCTCGTTCACCAGGTGCTGCACTACAGCTTTCAGATCGCCGGTTTCCTGGAAGACGCGCAGTTGCCGCTCCGCGCTGGTGCCCTCGCTCATGATGGTGTTCACGTACTCCACGGCGCTGCGGCTGCCTAGGTCGTCCAGCACGTCATCGACGAATTCCAGCAGCTCGGGAATCAGCTCGCGCATGGGCACTTCGGTTTCTTTGCCAAAATCCACCATCTTGCCTTCGATTCCGTAACGCGCGGCGCGCCATTTATTTTCTTCGATCAATGCGCGGCGATACAAGCGGAAGCCCATGTTGCCTTTATAGAGGCGATGGAGCTTTACGACGATGGCCTGAGTGAGCGCCGCAATGGCCACGGCCTCCTCCACTTTGGTGGTCACGTCGCACATGCGAAATTCGAGAGTTCCAAACGTGGGGTGCGGGCGCACATCCCACCAGATTTTTTTTCCGGTATCGATGCAGTTCAGCTTGACCAGCAGATTGACGAAGTTTTCATACGCGCTCCAGGATTCGAACTGCTCCGGAATCCCGGTCCGCGGAAAGCGGCGAAACACGGTGGTGCGGAAAGATTTCAGTCCGGTGTTGCGGCCCATCCAGAAAGGCGAGCTGGTGGAGAGGGCCAGCAGGTGCGGCAGGAAATAACGCACCATGTTCATCATGTCTATGGTGGTTTGCTTGTCGGGCATGGCCACGTGCACGTGCATGCCGAAAATCAGCAGGGATCGCGCCAGCTGCTGCAGCTCTTCAATAATATTCTGATAGCGCTCGCCGGGAGAGATGACCTGGTCGATCCAGCTGGAAAACGGGTGGGTGCCGGCCGCGGCTACCTGCAAGCCCGCGCGTTCCGCGGCAGCCACCAGCTCGCCGCGGGTGCGGTGCATTTCGATGCGCAGCTCGTGCACGCTGTCGCAGATATTCGTGCCGGTTTCCACGATGGATTGGTGCATCTCATGCTTCACCTGTTCGACAATGCCGGGCGAAGCCGCCGAGACCAGCTGCATTACGTGCGAGCGTAGTTCGCAGGTGGCCGGGTCGATGATCTGGAATTCTTCTTCTACGCCGATCGTGAAACGGTGAGCCATGGTGTGGCCTTCCGGTTGGCCTGGCGATTCGCGGGACTGGAGTTGAGATGCGTATCATACGCTTCTCATCTACAAAATTACATCCGAACGAGGTCAATACACAGTGACAATCTCGGGTGGGAATCTGCGTGGACGGTTAAGTGAGCGAAGGACCTTCGCATCGGTGGGATAGAACAAAATGGGGACAGGACAGCTTGCTGTCCCCGCCGAACTACGAGGTAGTGCTAAAACGAACTAAGCTGCGCCCATAGACCGGCGCTGCTGGAAGCATTCCCGGCAAAATACTGGCCGCCCCTGCGTTGGGCGAAACGGAACGGTAGTCTCCTTGCCGCACTGCGAGCAGTTGGTCTTGGTCTCCGAACGCATCGGCAAGCCGCCGTTGGCGCCCGGCCCGCCACCTTCGGCGCGCCTGGCTTTACAGGCCTTGCATCGCTTGGGTTCGTTTTTGAAACCTTTGTCGGCGAAAAAAATCTGTTCGCCCGCGGTAAATACAAACTCGGCGCTGCACTCCGAACACTTCAGGACCCGATCGTGATATTCCATGAGGCGCTCCCCTTAGCCCGAGGGAGGCAAAGGGGATGGGTCGGCTTACACCGAGAGGCCTGACTTCGTGGAACATCCCACTGCGTGGGTATGCCGATATCCGGGGACGCCGGGCGCGGATCCCAAGGGCCTGCTTGCGTGAAACCGAAAGAGAAACCCAACTCACTTACCTGACTGGGGCCTGATTCTCGGAAGTGCCGCGCCGAGCCGAGCCGCGAAACGGAGGTTAGTCCGCTTCCCGGCGCTGCTTCTTACGCAGTCGCTTCCGCGAAAGCGCTTCTTTTGTCCGGCGCTTCTCGCCGGGCTTCATATAGAAGCTGTGCTTCTTTATTTCCTTGATGATGTCTTCCTGCTGCACTTTGCGCTTGAAGCGGCGCAATGCATTTTCCAGAGATTCACTCTCCTGGATGATTACTTCTGCCAATTTAGAGTCACCCCCAATCCGGTTAGGATTGGTTTCTAGCGGCGCTGTGTTCCGCGCCGTCCTGACTAGATTGTCTCACGAGGGCGTTGGCATCTTCTAATCAATTGGAGGCGTCCAAGTCAAGGAATCTTTCTGCCTGTGCGGTGGTCGCCGGCTGAAAGGCCTGCCTAGTAATCATAAAGATATCAAGTATCACTCAGTAACTAGCGCGAATTTTGCGGCGCTCCGCTCCGCTTTGCCTGCTCGCGGCTTGCATTCCACTTCACGGATGCTGTTAAACTTTAGCGCGTTCGTTAACCCGTCCTTTAGATGTCCCGGGGGGCAGTCCATGTCCGACATGCGCGACGCCATCGGAGTACTCCTCGCAGGAGGGCAGGGCGAACGGTTGTGGCCGCTGACGCGCGACCGCGCCAAGCCGGCCGTGCCCTTCGGCGGACTTTATCGCATCATCGACATTACCCTTTCGAATTGCATCAACTCCGATTTGCGGCGCGTGTTCGTGCTAACGCAGTACAAAGCGCTGAGCCTCAATCGCCACATACGCGCGGGCTGGTCGCCTCTAGCGGGGCTGGGCGAATACATCGAAGTGCTGCCGCCGCAGATGCGCGTTTCGCAGCAGTGGTATCAGGGCACCGCCGACGCCGTTTACCAGAATATTTATTCGATTGGCAGCGAGCGCTCCAAGTACGTTTTTATTTTATCCGGCGATCATATTTACAAGATGAATTATAGCCGCATGCTCAAGCAGCATGTCGACTCCGGCGCCGACGTGACTGTCGCCACCATCCAAATTCCGGTGGAAGAGGCGGCTCTGCAGTTTGGGGTGATCGAAACCGACAAAGACTGGCGCATCGCCGGCTTTGAGGAAAAGCCCGCCGCCCCCAAGCAATCGCCGCATCAGGCCGGCTATTGCAACGCTTCCATGGGCATCTACATTTTCAACACCCACCTGATGATTCCGATTTTGCTGGCGGACTCCGAAGATCCCAAGTCTCATCACGATTTCGGCAAGGATATTTTGCCGCGCATCATTTCCAAGCACCGCGTCTTCGCTTACAACTTCGTCGACGAAAACCGCAAAGACGCGTTGTACTGGCGCGATGTGGGAACGCT
>JBBRZT010000348.1:0-3534 GCA_038236395.1 Candidatus Acidiferrales bacterium | reverse complement strand
GTTTGGACTCGCGGAATGAATGCGACACACCTCCGAAACATATTCATGCCCGCTCCACAGGGCGAAGAGATGACTGGGGAAAACCCCTTCGGATTTTGTTCGGAGTCGTAGTTGACAGTCGCGCTTTCAGAGATGACGCGTCTGGTTGAGCGGCGTTAGAAATTGCCAAGATCAGGTGAGTGACAGACTTCCGAAACTGCGACCTAAGGATCGAAATCCTCTGTGACTGCAATTTTCGCACCTCCGAATTGTCAGCGATTGCCATATCCCCACCTCCGAACTGTCTGCAACCTACAATATCTGGGGCGCTCATTCGTCTACAAGTAGTAGATGAGCGACGTGGCTAGCCTGGAGCGGATGGCACTCGAACAGGACCAGCGGATTTCTGAAGCGGTCAAGCGGGAGCAGTCCCGGCTGCGGAATTTCATTCGGCGGCGTGTGCCAGACCCTCGCGATGCCGAGGACATTCTGCAGGACGTTTTTTACAGGCTGGTGGAAGCGAATCGCCTGCTGATGCCCATCGAACACGTGACCGGGTGGCTGTTTCGGGTGGCGCGCAATCGCATCACCGATCTTTTTCGCAAGAGGAAGACGAAGAGTTTCAGCGACAGCAGGGTGACGGACGAAAACGACGAACTCTTCCAGCTGGAGGAGTTACTGCCTTCGCCCGACGCCGGACCGGAAGCGCTGTATGCGCGGAACGTGCTGTTGGATGAACTGGAGCTGGCGATTGAGGAGTTGCCGGCGGACCAGCGCGAAGTGTTTGTGGCGCACGAACTGGAAGGGCGCAGCTTTGCGGAGATGGCCGCCGAGACGGGCGTGAATGTGAACACGCTGCTATCGCGCAAGCGGTATGCGGTGCTGCACCTGCGTGAACGATTGCAGGGGATTTACGATGAATTTACGAAGGGGAGGGACTGAACATGAGAAGGAAGTGGATTTTCGCAATCCCGCTGATACCGGTGTTTATTGCGTTGTTTATTTTTGTCGGCGGCGAGCTGGTGATGCATTTGTGGAATTGGCTTACGCCGACATTGTTTGGCTGGCGGCAGATTACTTTCTGGCAAGCGTTTGGGATTCTGGCGCTGTGCCGAGTTCTTTTCGGGGGATTTGGGCGGCACGGTTCGGGTCGTTTCAATTGGCGCCGGCGCATGGAAGAGCGGCGCAAGAATATGAGTCCTGAGGAGAGAGAACGATTCCGGCAGGGCATGCGAGAGCGGTGTGGATTTGGGCCGGCTAGCGGTGCCGGCGAGGCCTAGGTATAAGCGAGCGCTGTCACGGGACCGCGGGAGGTGGCTTGCGCCCTTCGGCGGCGGGCCGCTCAAGGTAAACGAGCGGAGCAATCGAAGCTAGTGACAGGTGATGAATGCGATTAAAACGGAGAGATTGGGCGCGGGATCAAACAGCAGATTTCTCACGCGCCGCTGCGCGGAAGTTCGGAAGGACACGAATTGGTAGGTGGATCGCGACTGTGGATCAGCGGACGTGAGGTATGTCATCGTTCATGGAGAAGATCTGTTTGGGGTCGGGCTCGTAGGGGAAGACGTGGATCATCCAGGTGAACATGAAGGGATGGAAGGTGCCACGTTCGGCCGTGCACGCCTCCTGAGTGTTAATGGAGCCGAACATGCTGCGATAGAGCAAGGCAGTGGGCTTGGTCGGGTCGAATTGCAGATCGGCTTCGTGAGTGTTGGCCTGGTTGAGAAAGTGATACTGAGGCTGCTTGAGTTTCGGGTTGGCGATGACGTATCCGTCTTTTAAAGCCTTGCGGTAATCCTTGTAGCGATCCATGGTGGATTTTAGTTTGGCGACCACGTCTTTCACTTTTTCTACATCGCCCGGTTGTTGGGGACGTAGCGGAGTCATGTACATGTGACCGGCCATGGCGGCCATGCTTGGTCCCATGTCACCCATATCTTCCATGCCATTCTTGCCGCTCATGTCCATGCCGGGCATGGCGTTCTTGTGCTCGTCTTGCTGGCCGGCGTGACTGAGCAGGGGGAGTCAGCAACGCCGTTCCTGCCAAGGCGAATGCCAAGTTTGCAGTGGCGCAGAAATGCACTGCGACCTTCCAGGTCTTCGCGCCGGTTTGAGGTGTTCTCAGCATCGCAGCAAAGCTAAATTATAGAACCAGGTCTTCAGTTACTCCATGTGATTCCACTTTTAGCCGCCCGGGTTGCCATCGGGCATGACCAGAGATCTTGAGGTTCGTTCCATCATGGTCAGCCAGAAACGAAAAGCCGGACGGCGGTTACGCCATCCGGCTTTTTTGCAGCGAATGATAGGGTGACTGACGCGAGCGATTACTTACTGGGTTTCAGGTCGCGAAGCAGGCGGTGGACCGCGTCGCGAATGTGATCGGTGGTGAATGAATCGCGGTACATGACTTTCGTGCCTACGGCGCGGAAGGCGACTTTGTTGGAGCCCTGCTTTGCGAAGTCGAAGACGATGGTGCCTTCGCGGTAGTGAACATTCTGATAGGCGTATCCGGGGCCGCCCCAGTAGCCCCATCGGTAAGATTCATAACAACCGAAAGGGCCGCAGACGAAGGCGGGACGCTCAACGGTCATGGTGCGGCGGTGAATGCCGACGTGATAGTCGACCAGGAATTCGGCGGCAGCGGGATCGTCGACCTGGTTGAAGCCCTTGGATCGCAGGGTTTGTTCGATATCGGTGCGGATGGCCAAGCGGAACGTTTCGTTGTCGAGGCGGGAATCGCGTTCAACGGATTCGCGGCGACCGTCGTTGTTGATGTCGTCGCGAGACATTACGGGCTTGCGGCCGTCGTTTTTCTCCGGCTTCTCCGGCGGTGGCGCGGGGCGCCAGGCCCAGGTGGCGTGTTTGGGGATGGCTACGCTGTGATCGCGGACGACGTCGACGTGTTCATCGCAGCCGGCGAAGAAGAGGCCGGAAGCGACTACGGCGGCGAGTAATAACGGGGAGTTTCTTTTGGTAATTAAGGATGCGAGCGACATTTCGACTTCCTCCAGATGCGAACTTGTACCTGGTTATTTAACACTAGGACGGGTGAATAGTTGTGGGGGTTGCGTTGTACGGGCGCGTGGTGCGCATGGATAAAGGCGTGGCCGGTTGCACATTAGAGAGAGCAGCAGCGAGGCTTGCGCGGTAGATCGAAGAGGGATTCCCCGCCCTACACACGGCGGGCAGGCTCGACTGCGCAGCGCGGCTCGTTCGCAGGAGCGGACGAGGAAGAAGAGGCCGCGCCGCTACGCTCGGAGTGACCGGCCTGGGCGTTTGACTGTGGATATTGCCAAGATCACGAGACAGAGCCGCGGCGAAGAGGAGTCGGATAATTGTGATGGAACGCGGGACGCAGATGCGGTTCACAAACGGATGCGGGGGAGTGGGCGGTGAGGTATGATAGAGTCTTCCAATTCTAGAGTCAGGGTGACGATGGAGACTGCAAAGAGCGGAAAAGTTTTGCTGAGGGTAAGGCCGCGAGGTTTCTGCGCCGGAGTGGTGCGCGCGGTGGATATCGTGGAGTTGGCGCTGGAGGCTTATGGAGCGCCGGTT
>JBBRZT010000347.1:0-3627 GCA_038236395.1 Candidatus Acidiferrales bacterium | reverse complement strand
CGCCAGTGACCAGATAGCGCATAAGGGAACTCCCTTTCGAAATGCTCCCGGCTGGTTACGCCGCGGGAGACTGCCCGCAAAGACGTGCGGTCCGCGATTTGGTACGCTCAAAGTACGGAGCGGCGCGCGTGAAAATTGTTCTGAGGCCGCGAGTGAGATTTATTGTACGACGGAAGTTTGGAGCGCAAGAGACTGTTTCCAGGGAGCGTCACGCATAGAGTATGAGCGGCCGGAATACATTAGCAGTGGTGCTGGTGGTGGCGCTGGTTGGCGGCGCGGTGCTATTGGAGATGCACGAGCGTAGAGAGGTTTCGCGGGCGGCGTCGATTGGGGAGCCAGCGGCAGCGGCGCAACCAGCGGAAAAAGCGGTCCCGTCGGCGGAGCCGCCTGCGCCGAGTTCGCCTGCTTTGCGACCGCAGCCTTCGGACCTGAAGAAACCGGCAGCGCCGGTGGAACCGAGCACACCTATTCGCGCCGGGGAGACGTGGAATTTTTCCGCGAACGTGTCGAAGCTGAACGCGGTGGCGAACCTAAAATTGAAGGTGGCGGAAAAGCGGGATTTTCAGGGTAGGAGCGTTTGGCACCTGCAGGCGTTTGCGCACACGGAAAATCCGCTGCGCATGGTTTTTGAGCTGGATGACCAATTTGATTCTTACAGCGATGCGGCTTCGCTGGTGAGCATGCAGTATGAAATGCATTTGAAGGAGCGGGGCGAGACGGTGGATTCCGTGCAGCGGTTGACGGCGTCGGGGCGGGAGCCGGCTCCGGGGAATGCTACGGCGGCGCGGGTGTTGCCGGGCACGCGGGATCCGCTGGGGATGATGCAGTATTTGCGGACCGTGGATTGGGCGAAGACGCCGGAGGTGCGGGGTCCGGTGTACGACGGGCACAAATTGTATGATGCGCGGGCCAGGCTGGTGGCCAGAGGCGAGGCGGTGACTGTGCCGGCGGGAAATTTTAATACGTTGAAGATCGAGTTGCGGGTTTTCGAAAACGGTGTGGAGATGAAGGATGCGCACTTCACGTTGTACTTAACGGATGACGAAGCGCGCACTCCTGTGTTGTTGGAGGCGTTGATGCCGTTTGCGACGGCGCGGGTGGAATTGGTGAAGGCGCAGTAGTTTTTTCTTCAGGGGCTAAAGCCCCTGTTCTTGTGGCGCGCGCACGCGGGGGCTGAAGCCCCCGCCTCCCAAAGAGCTCCCAACTAAAAAATTAGCAGAGGACGATTTTGTCGCGGTGGCGCATGACGCGGCGGGTGGCGTTGCGGGTGTCGATGACGAGTTTGGAGCCGTCGACGATGGCGGCGTAATCGTAGCTGGTGTGGTCGGTGGCGATGACCACGCCGTCGTAGGCGGCCAGAGTCTGGGCGTTGAGCGGGACGGACTTCATGCCTTCGTAGTTGTAGTGGCGCATTTTGTGGAGCTGCGGGAAGTAGGGGTCGTTGTAGTCGAAGTCCACACCGCGTTGCTGGAGGAGCTGCATGATTTTCAGGGTAGGCGATTCGCGCAGGTCGTCGACGTCCTTCTTGTAGGCCACTCCCAAAATGAGAAGTTTGGAGCCCTTGAGGCTCTTTTTGTGGTTGTTGAGGGCGGCGGCGATGGCATCCACGATGTGATATGGCATGGCGGTGTTGACTTCGCCGGCCAGCTCGATAAAACGCGTGGAGAAATCGAATTCGCGCGCCTTCCAGGAAAGATAGTAGGGATCGACAGGGATGCAATGGCCGCCGAGGCCGGGACCGGGATAAAAGGGCATGTAGCCGAAAGGCTTGGTGGCCGCAGCGTCGATGACTTCCCAGATGTCGATATTCATGCGCAGGCTGAGCATTTTTAGCTCGTTGACGAGCGCGATGTTGACGCAGCGAAAAATATTTTCGAGCAGCTTGGCCATTTCGGCGGCGCGGGTAGAGCTGACCGGCACGACTTTCGCGACCACCTGGGCATATAGAGAAAGAGCGGCGCGGGTGCTGGGCGGATTGATGCCGCCGACGACTTTGGGAATCTGCGCCAGGCCGTACTGCTTGTTGCCGGGATCTTCGCGTTCGGGCGAGAACGCCAGATAAAAATCGCAGGGCATATTTTCATTCTGCGGGCCGGTAGCGATGCTGCACTTGAGGCCGGTTTTTTCGAGGATGGGGAGTACGAGTTCTTCGGTGGTGCCGGGATAAGTGGTGGATTCCAGGACGACGAGCTGACCTTTTTGCAGGTTGGGCTGAATGCTGAGAGCGGTTTGCTCGACGTAGCTGAGGTCGGGTTCGCGGCGCTCATCGAGCGGCGTAGGCACGCAGATGATGATGGCGTCGCATTCTTTCAGTTTTTCGAAGTCGGTGGTGGCGCCGAAATGCTTGCTGTTTACAAATTGCTGAATTTTGGTTTGCTGAATGTGTTCGATGTAGGATTTTCCGGCATTGAGCATGGAGATTTTTTTGGGGTCGGTGTCAAAACCCGTAACTTTGTGGCCGGCTTCGGCGAAGCGCAAGGCCAGAGGCAATCCCACGTATCCGCAGCCAATGATTCCTACCTTGAGCTGGGCGCCTTTGAAAAATTCGGGTTTCCGGTCGATGGGCATGAGTTCGTAAAGCTCCTCGTTGATTGTGAATTTCTCTTTGACCGCTATGCGGTTTGTTTAGATTACCCGGCCCACAGGGGCGGTGAAGACTGAGAGAACAAATATAACAGTTTCCGGTAGCACAAAAGCGGGAGCACTGGCGGGTTGTTTACAGCTTGTTTACGGGTGTAGCGATTGGAGACGGGATGGGCGAAGATGGAAAGAAGCGCCGGGCGCGCTTGGGACGCATACGACATGGTTGATTTGCATTGCCACATCCTTCCCGGGCTGGACGACGGGCCGAAGACGATGGAAGAGTCGGTGGAGATGGCGGAAGCGGCTATCGCCGAGGGTATAACCCACCTAGTGGCGACGCCGCATTCCAGCTCGGAGTTTTTTTTCGATTACCCGAAAGTGCGAGCGCTGTGCAAAGAGCTGGAAGCGAAAGTGGGGAAGCGGTTGACGCTGGCGACCGGATGCGATTTTCACTTGAATCCTGAAAATGTGGAATTGTTGCGGGCGCACTCGCTGCGATTCTGCGTGAACCAGAAAGATTACCTGCTGGTGGAATTCAACGAAATTGCGATTCCACCGGCGGTGGACCAGACGCTGCATGGTATGCAACTGGCGGGGATACGGCCGATCGTGACGCACCCGGAGCGGAACCGGTTGCTGCGAGCGAAGCCGGAGCGCCTGGCGAGCTGGGTAAGGCATGGCTGCTTTGGACAGGTGACCGGCGGGGCGCTGACGGGGCGCTTCGGGTCCAGCGCGCGGAACGATGCGATGCGCTGGATTGGGGCCGGACTGATTCATTTCGTGAGCAGCGACGCGCACAACACCAGCTCGCGGCCTGTTCAACTGCGGGCCGCGTATGAAGTAGTGGAAAAAGAATTCGGGAAAGAAAAAGCGCGCGCGTTGTTCGTGGATAACCCAAGGGCGGCGTTTGAGGGGCGGGACCTGCCGCACGTGCCGGAACTGGAAGATGAGCGGGTGCAACAGCCACGGAAACGGTTTTTGTTTTTTTAGGCGCTGAAAATATTTGTGAGTTTAGGCCTGGCCCAGCGGCAGGCCAGCCCAGGT
>JBBRZT010000346.1:0-3655 GCA_038236395.1 Candidatus Acidiferrales bacterium | reverse complement strand
GCCATGACGGCTGCGACGCAGCCGAGTATTGAAGAACTTGTTCTGGGGGCCATCCCGTGGATCCCCAAGGTGCGACTGCACAATCCTTTTCTTTCCTACGAAAATGGCGA
Source organism: Candidatus Acidiferrales bacterium (assembly GCA_038236395.1). Taxonomy (GTDB): domain Bacteria; phylum Acidobacteriota; class Terriglobia; order Acidiferrales; family UBA7541; genus Acidiferrum. The sequence goes on along the minus strand of JBBRZT010000346.1, from coordinate 3,545 downwards.
TGAGTTCATGCAGCGTTTTCACCAGGCTGCGGAAGGCAAACTCGCGCCTTTTATTCTGGTGATTGAAGGCTCGATTCCCGACGAGACGAACAAAGAGGAAGGTTACTGGGCGAGTTTTGGGACCGACCAGAAAACCGGGCAGCCGATTTTGACTTGCGACTGGATCGACCGGCTGGCGCCCAAAGCGTGGGCGGTGATTGCCGCGGGCACGTGCGCGACCTATGGGGGGATTCATGCTATGGAAGGGAATCCCACCGGTTGCATGGGATTACCGGACTACCTTGGATGGAAATGGAAGTCGCTGGCGGGCGTGCCCATCGTGTGTGTGCCCGGGTGCCCGGTGCAGCCCGACAATTTCATGGAGACGCTGCTTTACCTGCTGAATATGGCGGCGGGGCGGGCGCCGATGATTCCGCTGGATGAAAATCTTCGGCCTACATGGCTTTTCGGACAGACCGTCCACGAAGGATGCGATCGCGGCGGTTATTACGAGCAGGCAGAATTTGCGGAGGAGTACGGCGCGATTCAGTGCATCGTGAAGCTGGGCTGCTGGGGCCCGGTGGTGCAGTGCAATGTGGGCAAACGTGGGTGGATGAATGGTATTGGCGGGTGCCCCAACATCGGCGGGATCTGTATCGGGTGCACCATGCCGGGGTTTCCGGACAAGTTTATGCCGTTCATGAGCCAACCGCCGGGGTCGTTGCTGTCGTCCAACGCAGTGGCGACATACGGGAAGGCGATTCACGCGCTTCGGCGGTTTACCCAGGCGTCCATGAATAAGGAGCCGAGTTGGAGGCGCCGGCGTCCGAATGAGAAATTATCCGAGCAGCCCCTCGGATGATTCGTGATCAAAGCGCTGATCGAATAGTAGGTGTGGACAGGAAATCTAAAGGGGCGCGCTGATGGGCACCGGTTTCGATTTCACACTGGCGGGGAAAGAGAATCCCGCGCTGGTTGAGGCGCAGGCCACGCTGGAAGAATTGGCCGGGGTGTTTTTTCAAAATCTCGGCAATGACCGGAGTGCGGTCGCTGACGAAAAACCGGAGGGCCCGGATTCCTCATTAAAACCGCTCAGTCTGGAAGCCCGGTACCGGGCGCTGGTAGAGCAAATTCCTGCCGTGGTGTTCATGGCTTATCTCGACAAAGGAGTAGGAGAAGCGTACGTGAGCCCCGAAATTGAGGCGGCGCTCGGCTTTTCACAGAGCGAATGGCTGGAAGATCCGATGCGCTGGTATCAGCAGATTCATGTAGATGATAAGCAGCGCTGGAGCCTGGAAGCGGCGGAAATGTTTCTTTGCGCCAAGCCGCTCAGCTCGGCTTACCGGGTGGTGGCGCGGGATGGACGAGTGCGCTGGTTTCATTGCCAGGCCAAGATGATTCGGCGGGAAGATGGCAAGCCGTGGTTTATTCACGGCGTGGGCGTGGACATCACCGATTTGAAGGAAACGGAAACCGCGCTGCAGCAGGAACGCAATGTGCTGTCCGCGATCCTGGACACCGTGGGCGCGCTGGTGATCGTGCTGGATCCCGGCGGACGCATCGTGCGATTCAATCGCGCATGTGAGCAGACGACCGGCTATTCCTCGACGGAAGTAAAAGGCAAATATGTGTGGGATTTATTTTTGCCGCCGGAAGAAATCGACGATTTCAAAGCGCTGGTGCAGCAATCCAGCGCGCGGCGGACATCGGGTGAGCACGAAAGCCACTGGCTGATGCGCGATGGCGCGTCGCGGTTGATTGCCTGGTCCACTACGGTGCTGCCGAGAAGCGAAGGCGCGGCGCACATTATTGCGACGGGCATCGATATCACTGAACGCAAGCGCCTGGAGCGAGCGATTCTGGAAGTGAGCGCGCGGGAACAGCGGCGCATCGGACAGGATTTGCACGACGGATTGGGCCAACATTTGACGGGCATCGCGTTCATGAGCAAAGTTCTGGAGGAAAAACTTTCCGACGAGTCGGTAGCCGAGTCCGCGGATATGACCAAGATCGTGCGGCTGGTCAACGATGCCATTCGCAAAACGAAGGAGCTGGCGCGCGGTCTTTCGCCGGTGGTGTCGGAAGCGGAAGGACTGATGTCCGCTCTTAGGCAGTGTGCCGAGGAAACCGAGGATTTGTTTCGAGTGGTATGCCGCTTTCAATGCGATGTGCCGGTTTTGATTGACGACGTGAGCGTGTCCACACATCTGTATCATATCGCGCGTGAAGCGATGAATAATGGCATCAAGCATGGAAAAGCGAAAGAGTTGGTGATCGTGCTGGCGGCGTCAGACAGTGAAGGAATGCTGGCGATTCACGACGACGGAACCGGCCTGCCGGAGGTTCTGCCTAAGCATGCGGGCATGGGCTTGAATATCATGAACTATCGGGCCAGAATGGTCGGCGGCTCCCTGGAAGTGCAGCGCAATTCCAGCGGTGGGACGAGCGTCTCGTGTGTATTTCCCTTGCCGATTAGTGCTGGAGCGAGGACAAACGACAGTGCAAGGTAACTTTTCTGCGGGTGCTTTAGGAGCGACGGGAACAGCGGCCGGAAAAAACAGGGTCTTTCTGGTGGACGATCATCCTATTGTGCGCCAGGGGTTGGCGCTGCTGATCAATCGCGAAGCGGACTTGATGGTTTGCGGGGAAGCCGACGGGGCGCCTACGGCTTTGCAGGAGATTCCCAATGCCGCTCCGGACCTGATTGTTCTGGATATCTCCCTGGATGGTCCAGATGGCCTGGAAGTGTTGAAAACCATTCGGGTAAAAGATCCGATCCTGCCGGTGCTGGTGCTTTCCATGCATGACGAATCGAGCTACGCGGAGCGATCACTGCGCGCCGGCGCGAACGGGTACATCATGAAACAGGAAGCCACGGAAAAAGTGCTGGTGGCCATCCGGCGTATCCTGCAGGGCAAGGTTTACCTGAGCGACCGGCTGACCAACAAAATGCTGGAGCAATATGTGCATGGGCCGCGCTCGCCAAAGAGCGATCCGCTGGGAACACTGAGCGATCGGGAGCTGGAAGTTTACCGGCTGATCGGGTCGGGGCGGGGGACGCGGCAAATTGCGGACGAATTGCACGTCAGCATAAAAACTGTGGAATCCTACCAGGCACATATCAAGGAAAAATTGCAATTGCGGAACGCGCGGGAGCTTTTGCATCACGCGATCGAGGGATCGCTGAACGGAAAAAGCGCCTAGCGTCTTAGGTTCCTCGTCGACGTCCTGAACTACCCTTCTATTTGTCCTTATTGTGCAAATCATCAAATAGTTTTCTACACGGGGCTGCGGCACACTCCTCATCCGAATATTTCTTTTACTATGAGCATCTTGGCGGATAAGGGAATCCCTGATGCCAGGCGTCGTAGAAGCCATTAGGTCAAAAATAGCGCCGTCCCGCTTGTGACTAAATTGTCAACCCTATATCAGTGGAGCTGGACCGGTGGGATTCTGTCGCCGTTGCGCTAGAACCACTTTGAGCCGAGAAGGAGAACACCACCATGCCAGCAGATGCCGTCCCGTACGGGCGCAAAACCCAAAAGAAGCCTCCCGTTTCTGATGTT
>JBBRZT010000345.1:0-3740 GCA_038236395.1 Candidatus Acidiferrales bacterium | reverse complement strand
TGAGGACTCACACCCGGCGAAAACTGCGGTTGCATATTGTCCAGAAACGAAACGCCGTTCACAAATTCGTGCAGCGAAAACTCCGTCCCGCGCACCGCCAGGAAATTGTCATGGCTGTCGCTGGCGCCGGGCATCAGATTATTCGCCAGGTCGTTGGTGCTTTCGATGATCGGGTCCGGCAAGCGCTCTAGGTCCTGCCTGGTAAAAACGTACGAGCTCCCAGTTTTCTCCGGGTCGATCGTCAGATATTTCGCTTGTACTTCAACCCGCTCGCGCACCGTCTCTTTCCTGTTCACATCCACATTCAGTGACAGCGGCTGCCGCGCCCGCAACATAAATTGCACCGAAGACGGGTAGTACCCGTCGGCATCCACCTTGAGCGTGTACTCCCCGGCTTCCAGCGCGCTAAATCGGAATTTTCCCCCCGCGTCCGTTTTCGCCGAAAGAGCCGTCTTGCCCTCTCCGCGCTCCAGCGACACGCTGCCGTTCGGAACCACGGCTCCGTGGCCGTCCCGCACCGTCCCGTCCACAATCCCCTGAGCGAACGCCGCGCTCACGCCCAACAATACCAGCAACCCAAAACGCAAAATAAAATGAGCGGCCTTCACGTCCCACCCCCGAACAATTTTCGCTTTCTTTGCCAGAAAACCCCGCATCCGGCCCCTGGAAGGGTTCAAAGCTTATGGAATTGCGTTCTCTTTTTCCAGCAGCGATTTATTTCAAATGCGCGTCAAACCATCCCAGCGTGCGTTCGATCACATCCCGCTGGTGCGCCGGTTTTGCGAACAGGTGCCCCTCGTGCTCGTAAACCACCAGTTGCGTCTCCACTCCCTGCGTCTTCAGCGCGTGCCAGAATTCGTACGACTGCGGCGTGGGACATTCCCCGTCGCTGTCTCCCACAATAATCAGAGTCGGAGTTTTCACTTTCTTGATGAAGTTCAGCGCCGACGCTTTAGCGTAAACCTCCGGATCGTCGTACACCGACTTGCCAAAGAACGGAATCATCCACTGGTCAATCAAATTCTCTCCGTAGTAGCTTTGCCAGTTCGAAATTCCCGCTCCCGCCATCGCCGCCTTGAACCGGTTGGTCTGCGTCACCCCAAACATGGCCATGAATCCGCCGTAGCTCCAGCCCGTCAGCCCCAGCCGATTCCCGTCAATCGGCGCCACGCGTATGGCCTCATCCACTCCCGCCAGAATGTCCGCCAAATCCCCTCCGCCAAAATCTCGCACGTTCGCCCGTGTGAACGCTTCGCCCCGCCCAAAACTCCCCCGCGGATTCGGCCGCAGCACAAAATATCCCGCTCCCGCCAGCGCTGAAGCGTAATCATGCGGCGAAGGCCACTGCGAAAATGCCGACCAGCTCGGCCCACCATGCACCCATACCACCAGCGGATATTTTTTCGCCTCATCAAAATCCTTTGGATAAACCAGCCACCCCTGCACATCATGCCCGCCGCTCTTCCACTGAATACTTTTCGCGTCGCCCCACTCGCGCGTAACTCCCTCATTGCGCCGGGTGATCTGCTTCCACGCACCCACCTGCCCGGCCCAAACTTCCGGCGGCTCGGCGTACGACTGCCGCACAAACGCCATGGTCTTGCCATCCTTCGCCAGCGAAATCGTCGGACAGTAAACTCCAGCGTCCGCCATCAAATATTCGCCGCCGCGCCACAGCACTTCTATTTCTTGACTGTCCGGATGCACGGTCGCGATCCCCGCATCCCCTGCTACAATCGCGCCCACCATCAATTTCCCCTCCGGCGTCCACCGAATCCAACTCGCCGTACCCGCGACACCAGGAGTCACGTTCTCCGCATTTCCTCCCGCCGCCGGCACTGTAAAAATGTCTCCACCCGTCAGTCCTTCATCGCTCATCAACCCTTCGATGAACGCCACCCGCTCCCCATCCGGCGACCACACCGGGTTGGCAATCTGCAGGTGCGGCTTGTAGATCGACTTCATCAATCCGCCCGCGCCTTCCAACGTGTACAGCTCCGCGATCCACCAGTTGTTGTCGCCATTCCCCAGCGCGGCCGTCACCGCAAATCTCAATCCATCCGGCGACCAGTCGTACTCATATATATAAGTGTCCGCCGGCGATATCTGCCGCAGCTTCCCGGACGCCACGTCCACCAGCGCCAGCCGCTGCTCGTAAAACGCATCCTTTATCTCTCCCGTCGCAGGAGTCTCCGCCACCAGCGGCCCCGACGCCCGCGTGGCATTCTCCGTAAACAAAACCGCAATCGTCTTCCCATCCGGCGACCAGCTCGGCGCCGCCAGGTACCCCTTCACATTCGTCAACTTCTTCGCCACGCCACCCGACGCGCTCATCACATAAAGCTGCCGCTGCCCGCCCTTCACCGCGTCCGACAAAAACGCAATCCTCTTGCTGTCCGGCGACCACGCCACACCGCCCTCTTCATGATCGCGCCCGCCACCCACACTCAGACGCTTCGCCGCCGCCTTAGTCTCAATCTCCGAAACATAGATCGCCGTCTTCCCCGAATGCGCCCCATCCTTCCCAATCAACATCTCCACCCACGCCACCCGCTTCCCATCCGACGAAATCACCGCCTGCCCAAACTGGTGCGTGGCAAACAACGTCTTCTCCACCTCATGAATCGCCGACTCCGCCTTCGGCTTCTCCACCGCCTTCAACCGCGCCTCCACCGCCTGCTTCGTCCCCACCTTCGCTGCCGCGCCGGTTTTTTCCTGCGCGCTAGGCGGTTGCGCCGACGCCTGATCGTGCGCCGTCAGTCCGCCAGCCACCCAAAGCCCCGCACCCGCGCCAATCAGCGCACTCAGAACCCACAATCTCCGCTTACCCATCAATTTCATTCCTCACCTCGCATCGTAAATCGGTTGCGAATGTTACCTTATCGACTTCCAAATCAATACGCCTGCTTTCTTGACCCTACCATCGACCCTCGAATACACTAATAATTCAAGTCCAGCCGCCTCCGCGGTCTGTAGTTCGCTTTCATCCGCTTAACGGGTTTGCGAACGCATTAATGGCTGGCTGCCCTTTGGCCACGCCTTAAAGGAGAATTGTTTTGCCTAAGCGCACATACCAGCCGCGCAAACGACGCCGCGCCAAAACGCATGGCTTCCGCGCACGCATGAAAACCGCGGGAGGCCGCAAGGTCCTCGCCGCTCGCCGTAAAAAGGGCCGTCATCGCCTCACGCCCGTCTGATACTCCGCGCCTGAACTTTCCGCGCGACGCGCGCTTGGTCCGCCGCGGAGATTTCGACGCCGTCTATCGCGCCGGACGCAGACGTTCCAGTTCTCACTTCACCGTTTTTTTTCGCGCCAATCAATTGCCACGCAGCCGCTTCGGCTTCAGCATCAAAAAGGCTCTGGGCGGCGCGGTTGTGCGAAATCGTATTCGGCGCCGCTTAAGGGAGGCCGTTCGTTGTCATCGTTCGGAAATACCGTCGGGATGGGACATCGTCATTCACCCGAAAAACATCGTAGCCAAGTCCGAGCACTCCACTCTGACTGCCGACCTGCTGCGCCTGCTCTTGAACCCGTGATTGCTGCGCCTTCACACAGCGCCCCCCAGCCTGCCACCCAGATCGTGGCCGGCGAAAAAGTGCACGCGCCATCCGCCGCCGTGAACACCGCTCTCTTCGCCATCCGCTTTTACAAATCCTATTTATCCTTTCTCTTCGCCGGAAATTGCCGCTTCGAACCTTCCTGCTCCAACTACACCCACGAAGCCATCCAGCGCTTCGGC
>JBBRZT010000344.1:0-3747 GCA_038236395.1 Candidatus Acidiferrales bacterium | reverse complement strand
GGTGCCGGGGTTCATGTTGCCGCGGCGTTGGCCTGGCGCGGGAGGATCGACGTCGGGGGCGGGCCGAAAGATGTTGTGAGTTTTCGGGTCCAGGGCCATGGTGCGGGCGCTTTTTTTGGTGGGGACGTTCTCCACCACGGTGAATTTATCGGGGGAGTCTTCGTGAACGACGGTGAGCACACCTTCACCGGTGGAGGCAAAGGCCAAGTCGCTAGCGGGGTCGAAGCCGTTGGCGTCCACGCCGTCGCCGATCGGTGGAGTGGCCACAATCTTTCCGGTATCGGCATCGACTACGGCCATCATCTTGTTGCCGCAGCCCGCAAATAGCCGACGAGTTTTCCAGTCCACGGCCAAGCCTGAGGGTTCATCGCAGGGCTTGAGCGGCCAGCGATTGAGGACTGTCAATTTCTGGGAATCAAAGCGCACCAATTCGGATTTGTCTTCGAGGTTGACGTAGATGTTGCCGTGGCCGTCGGCGACGGCAAATTCGGGCTTGCCGCCCAAGGCGAGAGTGCCGGCGACAGTGCCGTCGGCGGCATTGATGGCGGTGGTGTCCTGGCTGCGGCCATTCATGGTGAAGACGCGTTTGGTGTGCGGATCATAGATGATGGCGTCGGGATTCGTTCCGGCCTTGACGGTGCCCAGGGTCTTGAGAGTTTTGGGATCGAAGATGGTGACGGTATTGGCCCGGCCGTCGCTAACGAAGCCTCGGCCGAGGTCGGGGGCGATGGCGATGCCATGGACGCCTTGCGTGTCGGGAATGTCTCCTACGACTGCAAACGTGTCGGCGTCGAGAACCACGACGTGACTTGAATGTGAGACGTAGACGCGGCGGGCGTCGCTATCGACGGCGACGTAGTCCCAGCCTTCGTCACCTGGAATGGAAATCGTTTTTATCACGTGGTATCCGGAGGGGCCAGCCTGGGCCGCGGCCGCGCGGGAGTGAAGTGTTGAGAAGACGACGAGTGAGATAAGCAGCGAGCTTGCGGTGAGGAAAAAAGTTTTGCGATGGCGCATGGCGTTGATGAACTCCTTCTTTTGTTAGCGGCGTTGCTGCTGGAAGAGTCACACCGCGAAGATAAACAGGGATTAAATTCGAACGATGCCGGAATCGGGCGGCCAAATGACTTGCGCGGCGGCGTGTTTCCAGAAAAGCCTTATGATGCTGGTATGCGGCTGCTGCTGGTGGAAGACGATTCGCGAATTGCGCGGTTTGTCGCGAAGGGATTGCGCGAGCAGAGCTACGCCGTGGATGTGGCTGTTAACGGCGAAGAAGCGCTTTATCAGGTGGCGATCAATACCTACGATTTGTTGATACTGGATGTGATGATTCCGGCGCCGGACGGATTTGCGGTGTGCAGGGAGTTGAGGAAGTCCGGGCAGCGCATGCCGATTTTGATGCTGACCGCGCGGGACGCGGTAGAAGACCGAATCAGCGGGCTGGATCACGGGGCCGACGATTATCTGACGAAGCCGTTTGAATTTCAAGAATTGCTGGCGCGATTGCGGGCGTTGCTGCGGCGAACGGGAAGATTGCAGCCGGCGAAACTGATGGTGGCCGACCTGGTGGTGGATACCGTGGGGCAAAACGTTTCGCGCGGCGGGCGTGCGATTACCATGACCGCGAAGGAGTATGCGCTGGTGGAATTTCTGGCGCGCAACGCCGGGCGCGTGGTGGGGCGCGCGGAAATTGCAGAGCACGTGTGGGATGAAGAGTTCGACCCGTTTTCCAATTTGATAGAGGTGTACGTGAATCGGGTGCGGCGCAAGATCGATGCGGAGTCGCCGCAGCCGCTGTTGCACACGCGGCGCGGAGCTGGATACGTGCTTTCGGCGGGGGATGAGGCTGGCGCTGCTGAGCCGAAAAACGGCGACACGCGGGATCGCGACGATGCTTGATTCGGTGCGGGTGCGGCTGACGGTGTGGTACACGGCGGTGATGGCCTGCGTGCTGGTGGTGCTGGCGGCGGGCGCGTACTTCGTGCTGCGGGAAAATTCAGAGCGGCGCACGGATGCGTCCATTGTGGAGATGGCCGAATCTTTTCTTGCGACGGTTAGCGCGGAATTGAATGGCGCGGCGGGTTCGGGCGGGCTGAAAGAAGGCGTGGCGGCGGCAATTCTGGAGCACCGTTTCAGCGGGACGGTATTTGTGGTGCTGGACGAGCGGGGCGAGGCTGTATCCGAAGAACGTCTGCCCCATAGCGAGCCCGGCGACGTGACGGCGGAGAGTTTGCGCGGTGTAGCCAATCATGTGCTGGCCGAAGCGCATCCTTTTCATACCATCAGGGTGCGGGGGAGAGCTTACCGAACTTACGCGCGACATTTTTCAGCGGGGCAGAGCGAAGGCGCGCTAGTCGTTTTGCAATCGCTGCATAGCCAGGAGGAATTTCTGGAGACCGCGGCGCAGACGTTTGCGCTGGTTATTCCACTGGCGGTATTGCTGGCGGGCGCGGGCGGGTATTTTCTGGCGAGGAGAAGTTTGGCGCCGGTGGTGACCATGAGCGCACAGGCCGGGCGCATTGGAGCTGAAAATCTGGACAAGCGGCTGGAGGTGAAAAACTCGAAAGATGAACTCGGGCAGCTGGCGCAATCCTTTAATGATTTGCTGGACAGGCTGGACCAATCGTTCGAACGGCAGCGGCGGTTTGTAGCCGACGCGTCTCACGAATTGCGGACGCCGGTGGCGATACTTTTCGGGGAAGCGGACGTCACTCTGGCGCAATCGACCCGGACAACCGAGGAGTACCGGGAGTCGCTGAGTATTCTTCGCGGGGAAGCGCGGCGGCTGAAGCACATTGTGGAGGATTTATTTACGCTGGCGCGGGCCGATGCGGGGCAGCACCCGTTGATGCTGACGGATTTTTACCTCGACGAGCTGGTTGCGGAATGCGCGCGGAATGTGAGGACGCTGGCGGGCGCAAAACAGATCGCGCTGCATTGCGAGGCGTCGAAGGAAATATTGATACGCGCGGACGAAGCTTTGCTGCGGCGGATGATCATGAACCTGCTGGACAATGCGATCAAATATACGCCGAGCGGCGGGGCGGTGACGATCTGCGGCGGCGAACAGGATTCGGAATACAGCGTGAGTATCCGGGACACGGGGGCTGGAATTCCAAGTGAACTGCAGTCGCGAATTTTCGAGAGGTTTTTCAGGGCCGACAAGGTGCGGGCGCGAGCGGAAAGCGATGGCGGCGGAGCGGGGCTGGGGCTGTCGATCAGCCAATGGATTGCTGAGGCGCATGGCGGACGGATCGAATTGACGCAATCGGAACATAGTGGCAGCACATTTACGGTTTTCTTTCCGGCAACGGCGATGCGGCCGTTAATCCCGCGTTTATCTTCCAGTCGATAGGTTAGTTAGTCCGGGCCCAGCTTGCGTTTTGAGTGGCTGCGGAGAATTGACCTATGAGCTTGGTTCGAAGGTTTCTATGCTGCCTGTGTGCATGCCTCGTTTCCTGTTTCATCCTTGTATCCGACGTAAGAGCGCAGCAAAGCGCGACGATTCCTGAAAATGCGCCGGCGACCTCGCAAGCGCCGGCATCGGGTCTGCTGCGGTTGACGATGCAAGAGGCTCTGGCTCGCGCAAGAAAAAACAGCTTGGTTTATCAGGCCGCGGTCACGGACGCGGGTGTGGCGCGGGAGGACAAAAACCTGGCGCGAGATGCGCTGCTTCCCAGCGTGAGCTACAACAATTCCGCCATCTACACGCAAGGAATCGGGCGACCTCCGGCGGTGAGGTTCATC
>JBBRZT010000343.1:0-3753 GCA_038236395.1 Candidatus Acidiferrales bacterium | reverse complement strand
CGCGCCACGTGACTCAGCCGGAACACACTGACACCATTGAACTTAGACCTACCTTAAAATCGCGAATCCGCCGAAAGGGAAATCTTGTGGTCTTCGCGCGCCACTGTTGTGCAAACTTATGCGGTACTGAACCCTTCGGCTGGTACCCGCCCAATACCTATTCGGCGGGCAACTCCGCCGCAGCTTGACCGTCTTTCCGAGGATCCGACGCACCGTAATTCACTCCCGCGGCGTAGTCCCGCAACACCGCCTGGCCGCCGCCCATCACGCTGGAAAACGCGCCTTTTAGATCGATCTTGTGACCCTTGGCGGCCAACTCGTCGCGAACCTTGCCGTTGAATCGATTTTCCAGCGACACATCGCAACCGTCGAACGTGCGTTTCGAAAATCTCGGTGCTTCCAGAGCCGCCTGGATGTTCATCTTAAAATCGGAAATGTTGGCGATGAATTGCGCGTGAGCCTGGGACTGGTTCCACCCGCCCATAATCCCGAAAGCGATCCGCGTGTCGCCCTTTTGTGCGAATCCGGGAATGATAGTGTGCAGCGGTCGCTTGCGTCCCGCCAGCGCATTGGGCGACGCGGGATCGAGCGTGAAAAGCGCCCCGCGGTTATGCAGCACAAATCCCGTGCCGGCCGCCACGATCCCGGAGCCAAACGCATCGTAGTTGCTTTGAATCAGCGAAACCATATTCCCTTCCCGGTCCACCACGCTCAGATAAGTGGTGTCGCTTCCTCCAGGTAAATCTCCCGCCGCAACCGAGCAGTTGGCATGATTCGCATCGATCAGCTTCGCTCTCGTCTCCGCCCAATCTTTGGAAAGCAGCGTCGCCACCGGCAGTTTTTGCTGGCGCGGGTCACCGATATACCTGGCCAAATCCGCATAGGCCAATTTCTTCGCTTCGATCATGGTGTGCAGCGCATTCACAGAACCGGATGCCCAGTCCTTCTGCCCCAGCGGGAATTTTTCCATGATGTTCAGCATCTCGAGCGCAGCCAGCCCTTGTCCGTTAGGCGGCAATTCGAAAACGTTCCAGTCGTGATAGGTGGTCGAAATCGGTTCCACCCATTCGCTGGAATATTCGGCCAGGTCCTGCTGGCTCATCACGCCGCCTTGGCGTTTCACGGCGTCCAGAATCTTTTTGGTGATCTCGCCCTTATAAAACGCATCCCGACCATGCACTGCAATCTGTTGCAGCGACCAGGCCAGGTCGGGATTCACAAACACTTCTCCGGTATGCGGCGCGTGGTCCTTGATCAGATACGTTTCCGATGCGGCGCTGTCTCCCCTTAGAAGATCGGTATCCGTGGCCCACACTGCCGCCGTCAATTCCGGCACTGGAAATCCGTCCTGGGCGATTTTGATCGCCGGGGCCAGGTCCTCGGCCAATTTCTTGCGGCCGAATCTGTCGACCAGTTTTTGCCATCCATCCACCGCGCCTGGAACGGTGACTGCGTAGATCCCGCGCTCCGGCATGTCCCGGAAACCACGCTTGTGCAGGAATTCAATGGTCAAATCTTTGGGTGCCCAGCCGCTGGCGTTCAATCCATACAATTTGTTGGCTTTCACGTCGTACACGATGACAAACAGGTCGCCCCCGATGCCGTTCATCATTGGAGCCACGACGCCCATTGCGGCGTTAGCGGCAATCGCCGCGTCCACCGCGTTCCCGCCGCGCTCGAGAATTCTTACTCCCGCCTGCGCCGCCAACGGCGATTCCGCGGCGACGATTCCATTACGCGAAATGACCATTGAGCGTGCCTGCGACCGGTCCTGTGCATGAAGGAAGGAAATTGGCATGGCGCACAAAATATAAATCAGAAGTCGAACGAATCTCCGATTTTGCATGCTCCCCTGTCATCTTTGGCGCCGCGAAAAAGCCCGGCGCCATTTCTGAATTTTCGCAAATTTGTTGCTGGACTATACACCTTCGCCCCGCTTTTGATACAGCCCGACGTTCAATCGATTGGCATTTAGGTCCAGACTCTCTAGAATCGAGTAGCGCGGTTGTGTCCCCAGGAGATCGATAGATTCTTCTTTTGGTCCGCGACGGAGAATTTTCATTGGCGCAAACGCCCCAGGAACCCAAGAGCACGAGCTCGGGATCGGCTGCCCTTCCCGCTCGTCCAAACAGCACAGAAATTGACGCTTTCCTGAATGGCCGGCATACCGACCCGTTCGCGCTGCTGGGTCCTCACGCGGTACCGGGCGGATGGGCGATACGCTTTTTCATCCCTTGGGCGGCGGAAGCCAGCATCGCCATTGGCGGGAACTCCAACGGCCCCGCCGCAAACAGCATGAAGGTCGCCGACGCCGTGAGGCTTCGCGACGAAGGTTTATTCGAAGCGATTTGGCCCTCCAGTCAATCCGCCGCGCCCGCGCCCGGCAGCTACAAAATCCAGGGGCGCACCCACCACGGCGAAACGTTCGAAATGTACGACACCTACTCCTTCCCATATCTTCTGAGCGAGTTTGACCTGTACCTCATGGGCGAGGGCCGCCATTACGACACCTACGAAAAACTCGGCGCGCACCTGAAAACCGTTCAGGAAGTTCGCGGCGTGAATTTTGCCGTGTGGGCGCCCAGCGCCAGGCGCGTCAGTGTGGCTGGCGACTTCAATCGTTGGGACGGTCGCGTGAACGTCATGCGCGCCCGCGGCTCCTCGGGTATCTGGGAACTTTTCATCCCGGAACTGGACGAGGGAGCGATCTACAAATACGAAATCATCGGGCCGACTGGCGACATGCTACCCCTGAAAGCCGATCCGTATGCCTTTCGCGCCGAGCTCCGCCCCAATACCGGCTCGATCGTCGCCAACCTGGACACCTATCAATGGAATGACACGAAGTGGATGAAAGAGCGGCCCCAGAAAAACTGGTTCGAATCGCCAGTATCCATTTATGAAGTGCACCTAGGCGCCTGGCGGCGGGTACCCGAGGAAAATAATCGCTGGCTGTCTTATCGGGAACTGAGCGATCAGCTCATCCCCTATGTGAAAGAGCTCGGATACACGCACATCGAGCTGCTACCCATCATGGAGCATCCCTTCGATGGCTCCTGGGGCTATCAGACGCTGGGCTACTACGCGGCCACCAGCCGCTATGGAACGCCTGCCGAGTTCATGGATTTTGTCGACCGCTGTCACAACGCCGGTATCGGCGTTTTCCTCGACTGGACCCCCGCGCATTTCCCCCGCGACACCTACGGCTTGGCACAGTTTGACGGCACGCACCTCTACGAGCACTCCGATCCTCGCCAGGGATCGCAGCTCGACTGGGGCACGCTGGTCTACAACTACGGTCGCAATGAAGTTCGCAACTATCTGATCTCCAACGCGCTTTTCTGGCTGGACAAGTACCACATCGATGGACTGCGCGTCGACGCGGTCGCCTCCATGATTTACCTGGATTATTCCCGCAAGCCGGGCGAATGGATTCCTAACAAATTTGGCGGGCGCGAAAACCTGGAAGCCGTCGACTTTATCAAGCGCCTCAACGAAATCACTTTCGAGCGATTCCCCGGCATTCTGACTATCGCGGAAGAATCCACCGCGTGGCCCAGCGTCTCGCGGCCTACTTACCTGGGTGGGCTGGGCTTCAGCATGAAGTGGAACATGGGCTGGATGAACGACACCTTGAAATACTTCTCCGCCAACCCGGTGCACCGCAAGTTCGAGCACAATAAGCTCACGTTTTCTTTGATTTACGCGTTCACCGAGAATTTCGTGCTGCCCTTTTCGCACGACGAAGTTGTT
>JBBRZT010000342.1:0-3763 GCA_038236395.1 Candidatus Acidiferrales bacterium | reverse complement strand
CAGTGCTCTACCCACGTGTAATGCTTGTGACTGTCAAACGCAATATACTCTTGCATGGCGCGGCTCCTTTCTTTCTTTTTGCTTCGCCACCGCCAGCCTACGCCGGCGGCAGGAGTCGCGCTTTCATATTTTCATTCCGAACCGCCGCTTCGCGGCGCGTGAGGAATCTGCTGTCTATTTGATCTTGGCTGCCAGTCAAGCCAACGCGCGCAAACCAATTTCAGCGCCCGCAGCATACCATCGCCCGCAACCGCCAAAACCGTTGCCGCACTTCTCCACAGAGCATTATCCTGAATCAACCATGACCTACTCCTACAAACACCTCACCACCACCGACGTCCCACTCCTGAAAACTCTCCTCCAGGTCTTCGGGCAAGCCTTCAACGAAATCCCCACTTATCAACACGCCGTCCCCAGTGACACCTACCTGCAATCGCTCCTCGCCAAACCACATTTCATCGCCCTGGTAGCGATGTTCGGCAACGAAGTAGTAGGCGGCCTCGCCGCCTATGTCTTGGAAAAATTCGAACAGGACCGCCGCGAAATCTATATCTACGACCTGGTCATCTCCGAAGCCCACCGCAGAAAAGGCCTGGCCACCCGCCTAATCAAAAACCTCCAACAAATCGCCAAAAAACAAAATGTATGGGTAATCTTCGTCCAAGCCGATCCCGGAGACGACCCCGCCATCCGCCTCTACGAATCTCTAGGCGTAAGAGAATCCGTCTTTCACTTTGATATTCCGGTTAAATAAGTCATGCGGACCGCCAGGAGTTTAAGCGTAAAGAGGGGGTGCCGCATCCTTTGCGATTTTAAAAGGGTGCGGTTTTTGACTGTGATGGCCTTCACACCTAACTTTACCATTGGGAGGCCGCTAGTCGACCGTCTTCCGAAAATCGTCGAGTGACCATCGATTGCGATCCACAAAGCTCAACAAAATAAAATAAATGACAAAGCTCAACAAAATAAAATAAATGACCACGTAAATTAGCTGTTCGCTCGCCACCTGCCAATTTTGCGCCAGACAACTACCAATTTGCAACGCCAGCATCAACAGCGCCCCCGCAACGAGCGCACCTCGAGTGAAAAGTCCCACGAGCAGCAACAACCCAACCAGCGCTTCAAGCCACGGAAGCGCGTACGTAAATGGCGGCAGAAACCACGCCGGAACCGGGGCCTCCTGCATCTGCTTGGCGATGTACGCGTAGAACGCAGCGTGCCCCGCCAGGAGTCTTCCGACTCCGTGCAAAAACAGGTTAGCTCCAAACGTCACGCGCAACAGCGCGTACGCGAGCTCCGGATTTGAGGTTTCACCGCGGCGGCCCATATCAAGGGCGCTCGTAAGTTACGACCGCTTCGAAATTCAGCCAAGGCTTCAGCTGTTTCAGGAATTGCTCTTTTCACTATCGGTCGACTCTTTCTTGCGGTCGCCACCTTCTTTTCGCAGGTCGCTGGTTCTGATCCCCGTGACGTCATTCTTTGCGTTCTTTAGCTTGGAATCGTTCCCCAGGTCGCTTTTCATTTTTCCGTTGATGTCCATTTTAATTGTGCCTCCATCTCAAAGTTCCGCCTTTGCATTCCCCGCGTGAATAGGAAGTTCTACCTACTTCGCAAGGCGCATCGCCCTAGCGTTCCCTAGCTGGCGCACTTGACGCTCGCGATTTGCAAGCCCCACAGTAGACAGTTGGACAACCACAACCATTCGAGCCCTCATCCCAATCCATCACGCGTAGCATCAAAGATGTAGCGCCACAGCTCCAAACAATAAAGGACCCAGGTTGCCGCCAGAAATCGATCAATTGTCCAAACCAGACCGTCCCGACGAAGTACAAGCCGCCAACAAACCTCCTGATGACGCGCGCCCCGATCAGGCACGTCCCGGCGAAACGCCTGCCAACGGAAATGGCATCAAGAAAATTGCGGGCAACACTACCGGCGGAATGAAACGCACCTACAACACCGCCCGGATGGAGTGGCGGCGCGCTCGTTGGCAAACCAGGGACAGTTGGCGCCAGTTAACCAATGGCTTGGAGCTCAACGAGCTTTGGTCGCAATTCAAATCCGAGGCCCAGGCTAGCACCCGTCTTTACAAACAGGACGCCAACCTGCCGGAGCGGCCCGCGATACGTTCCTGGAAGCAGCCCTTTCGCGTGGCTGCCGCGCTGTTCCTCGCCATCCTTGCAAAACTGTCGCCCGCGCGCCGCGTATTTTTGTTGGCCACGCTGATCATCGCCGTGCTCGCTGCGGTCGGCTTTGAATTCCTGTTCATCACCAAGCAGGTCGAATTCGTCATCGCCTTCAGCGGCCTGCTCCTTTTGCTGCTGCTCGTCCTCGGCGACCACGTCACCATGAAGCGCGACATTGAAATCGCCCGCGAAATTCAGCGCTTGCTCGTTCCCCGCGTCCCTCCAGAGATTCTTGGCGTGGACATGGCCTTCGTCATGCGCCCCGCAAACATGGTGGCCGGCGATTACTACGACGCTTTCCGCCGCGCCAATGACGGCCCGCTGCTGCTCGCCGTCGCCGACGTCGCAGGCAAAAGCGTTCCGGCTGCCATGATGATGTCCAACTTTCAGGCCAGCCTCCGTGCTCTGGCCGGCTCGCCGAGTTCTCTCTCTGAATTGGTGACCGACCTGAACCGCCTGGTGTGCGCCAACAATCTCAGCGGCCGCAGATTCACCACCGCATTCCTTGCCGAACTCGATCCCAAAAACGGCAGGCTGGACTATCTCTGCGCTGGGCACAATCCCCCGCTCCTGCTGCGCGAATCCGGGCAGATCGAAAAACTGCAATCCGAAAGTATCCCGCTGGGCATCGAGCTGACGGAAAAATATACCGCCGGCGAAACCGTCATGCAGCCCTATGACGTCCTGGTGATTTACACCGACGGCATCACTGAAGCGCGCAGCGTGCGCGGCGAACAATTCGGCGAAGCCCGCCTGCTGGCTGCGCTGCAAGCGCGACAAAGTCAGGAGCGCGCCTCCGTCACCTTGGCGACCATCCTCAACAAGCTCGACGAATTCACCGGCCGCGCCAACCAGCACGACGACATCACCTGTCTGGTCGTCAGCCGCTTTTTCCCCACACCCACCTAATCCCTAAAAATCGGCACCCACGAATTCACGCTACTCGCCCGCCGTGCCGGTTAAATTTACTCGGCCCAACCTTGCTTCAGAACATTTCCGCCAGGTCCAATGCGCACGCGATACGCGAACGGCGCCGCATGTCCCCTGCGTGTTTGCGGAAAGCGTATATCGCAGAATTCCACTACCGCGTCTCCGCCTTCCTGGTGAAAACGCGTCACCGGAAAACGATCGAACCACAAAATCTTTTGCACAACGGGAAGCTCCTTGGCAGCCTCGATGAAAACATTCGGGTACGCCTCGGGATAAAATCGATACTCCAGTGGAAGGCGTTGCGCGGGATCCGCAGACGCTGATAAGTAAGGCGATTTCTCGCTCAGATCCATCCGCAGTTCATAAACCCCGCGCGGCGTCCGCACCAACCCATCCCATCGCCACAAGGAAGGAGGAAACGGCAGCGCCCCGATCGACGTAACCTCAAGTTTTTGAAGCGAGGCAAAGTTCTTTACACGAGAAAGCGCCGCATGATGCGCAAGTATCGCCACCGCAATATAGGCACACCCGCAAACCAGTCCCGCGCGGTTCCACCGCCGATACAAATTTGTTTGGGGAGTTCCCGAATCATTTTCTGAAACAGAATTATTCTCGTCGAAATCAAGACGCTTTGTTTTTTTCTGCGT
>JBBRZT010000341.1:0-3764 GCA_038236395.1 Candidatus Acidiferrales bacterium | reverse complement strand
TGCTCTCCGCCGCGGTCTCTGCGAGGGCCCAGGAGGCCAAGCCAGCCGGCTTCGAAAATGTTTTCGACAAGAACGAAGTAATGATCGCCGCACGTGACGGGATCAAACTGCACACTGAGATTTATTCGCCCAAGAAGTCGAGCGAGCCGCTCCCCATTATCTTCGTGCGCACGCCTTACGGTATTTCCGCGCCAGACAAGGGCTACAGCACCATGCTGCGCCGCTACGGGGACATGATTCCCGAAGGCTACATTTTCGTTTTTCAGGACATTCGCGGCCGCTACAGTTCCGAAGGAAAATTCCTGATGAACCGCCCCATCCACGATCCGTCGGACGCCAAGGGCGTGGACGAAAGCACCGACGCCTACGACACCATCGACTGGCTGGTGAAAAACGTGCCCCACAACAACGGGCGCGTGGGCATGGACGGAATTTCCTACGACGGTTTTCTGGTCACCATGGGCATGATCAATCCGCATCCGGCGCTGAAAGCCGTCTCCGAACAGGCCTGCATGGGCGACACGTTTCTGGGCGACGATTTTTTTCACAACGGTGCGTTCCGCTTGAGCTACGCGCTGGAATATTCGGCGTTGACGGAAAGCTCCAACGAGAATTTCCATTTCGCCTACGACAGATTCGACGTCTACGACTGGTTTCTGCGCGTGGGGCCGCTGTCCAACGTCAACGCCAGGTATTTCCACGGCACGATTCCTTCCTGGAACGAATTCATCGCACATAACAGTTATGACGAGTTCTGGAAGAAACACGCGGTGGCCTACGGCTTGAAAGAAGCCAAGGTTCCCAATTTGAATGTGGCCGGATGGTGGGACCAGGAAGATTTTTACGGCCCCATGTTCACCTACGAAAATCTCGAGAAGTCCGACAGGAAACATTTGAACTACCTGGTGGTCGGCCCGTGGAATCATGGCGGCTGGGGGCACGGCCCAGGAAACTCACTTGGCGCGATCCCGTTCGGAAGCGATACCGGAGTCTATTTCCGCCAGAAAGTGGAAGCCCCGTGGTTCGCCTACTGGCTCAAGGACAAAGGCACCCTGCCGCTCAAGGAAGCGCTGCTGTTCCAAAGCGGCAGTGATGTGTGGACGTCGTTTGATTCATGGCCGCCCAAAGAGGCCAAGCAGCAATATCTTTACTTCCACGAAGATGGCGCGCTGTCCTTCGATGCGCCGCAATCCGATTCCGCGAATGATTTCGACAGCTACGTCAGCGATCCCGCACATCCCGTGCCTTACCGGCATCGTCCCGTGGACGCCACCTATCCACCCGATCATCCCGGGAGTTGGTACACCTGGCTGGTGCAGGACCAGCGCTTCGTCGACGAGCGCCCCGACGTGGCCACCTGGCAAACCGGCGAACTCAAGGAAGATTTGACGCTCGCGGGAAATGTCACCGCTAAGCTTTTTGCATCCACCACTGGAACGGACAGCGACTGGGTCGTCAAGCTGATCGACGTGTACCCCGAAACATATCCGCAGGACTGGAAACTATCGGGCTACGAGCTGATGATTTCCGATGAAATTTTCCGCGGACGTTTTCAGAAGTCCATGGAAAAACCCGAACCCTTACAAGCCGGAGCGGTTACGCCATTCACCATCGACCTGCATACCCAAAATCACGTATTCAAGAAGGGCCACCGCATCATGGTGCAGGTGCAAAGCACCTGGTTTCCGCTATACGACCGCAACCCGCAGAAGTTCTTGCCCAATATTTTTGAAGCTAAAGCGAGCGACTATCAGAAAGCCACGCAGCACATCTACCGCTCAAAAAAATATCCGTCGAGCGTAGAGATTTCGGTGCTCCCCAAGGAAGTCGAAGCGCAGAAGTTAAAGTAACCGCAAACAAGGCCACATTTATTTCTTGCGGTTGTAGATGAAATCGTATTCCACGTGCCAGGTTTTTCCGCCGTCGGTGGAGCCTTGGCTGAATTGCCGAACTTTATCGGCGCCCGACGGAATGAATTGCAGGTGGCGCTTTAATTTCGTTCCATCCTTCTGCGGAATTTCGTCCGTCCAGTAATCCATCACTCCATTTTTCAGCTCGCCGTAAAAATGAATCATCCCTCCGGCATTGTCGTTCCAGAATTGTTCCCAGCGATGCAGGTCGGGATTGTAGATGTTGTAGCTTTTCCCTTCGTAACCCGCATTGCCGCCGCTGGTCCAGTTTTCCTGTATGACGCAATCGCCAAGAATCAATTCAATTCTGCTCGTGCCCGCGGGATTGGCGCCATCGGCAGTAATCACCTCCCACTCCCCAACCCAGAAATCGAACTGGCGATTCAGCGGATTGTAAGCGCACGGCTTCGCGTTGCGCTTCACCTGCTCTGCGGCCTTGGCAAATCGCGGGTCGGAGCGCAGCGACGCCAGCTCCGCGTCGGCGGCTAATCGGGCGGAATCGCTAAAGCCGTCCTCCGCGGCTTTGTTCAAATATTCAAAGGCGCGCTCGTTATCCTGTCTCGAGGCATACGAAAGAGCCATGCCGTATTCACCGATGCCAGCCGGAACGCCGGCCTGTATTGATTTCTGGAACGCCGCGACAGCCTCATCCTGCTGCCCCTGCCCATCGAGCGCTACCGCCAGGCGGTACCACGCGCGGCCATTGCTAGGCTGCTGCGAGGCTATCTGCCCATACAATCGCGCGGCCGTACCCCAGTCTTTTGCCTGATACGCGTCATTCGCCGCCGCGTTGGTGTTGGCTGGCACGGCGGCCTGCGATGGTGGCAACGTGTGGCGTGGCGAGGCCGCGACGTGGGCCGCCCAGCCGAGTACGAAGCTGCTGACTATGAGCAATTTCTTAAGATGAGATCTCTGATGACCAGGCATAGCGTCCTTCCAATTAACGTAGGATTTCTTGTCTGATGGCCAAGGCAAAGTGGCGAAATTCCCGCAAGCAATCCTGAACTTAGACGCGGGAGCATCCTGGCCGCGAGAGCCCGAATCGCTCGCTCCCCTACATACTCTTCTAAATTTAGGTTACTTTAAGCGAGTTCTCGCCCATCCCTGAGCGGAATTCCTGTTACACCGTTCAATTGACATAAATATCTCTCTAGTTCTGGAACGTTCTGACGATTCCCGCGTAGTTAAAGAAAACGCAATGGATGCGTCTGCGTCTATAGGTCATAAGGGGAATGTCCATGACACCGGGAGTGGTCACCATGCAGGAATCGTACGATCCGGCGGGCACGGTGGGCAGCACTCTCTCGTCGGGGCGCTACATCTATTTGGGACCGTTCCAAATTGACCGCCAGCGTCAGGAAATCACGCGGAACGGTGAGCGGCTGAAGCTGCAGGGCAAGGTTTACCAGGTGCTGATGGCGCTGCTGGAGAAGCCCGGCGGCGTGGTCACCCGCGAGGAATTAAGGGTGCGGCTGTGGCCGGCCGAGACGCACGTCAATTACGACGCCAACGTGAACACCACTGTGAACAAGCTGCGGCTGGTCCTGGGCGACTCGTCGGAAAAGCCCCTGTATATCGAGACGATACCGCGCAAGGGATATTGCCTGCTGGTGCAGCCGGAGATCTCAGAAAAGCCCAGAGTCGTAACACCGGTGGTAACCGCGCAGGCCAATGCGCACCTGAAGGCACAGGCCGCTGAACGGGGAGCTATAGCGGGGCAGCTGCCGCAGGACAGCAGCAACAGTTCGATGACCAATTTCTGGATGATCGTCGGAGTCATCGGCCTGATCCTGGCGGGTATGCTGCTCGGCGCCGGACTGACGCGCGTGTGGATTGCACACATCGCTCCGATTT
>JBBRZT010000340.1:0-3794 GCA_038236395.1 Candidatus Acidiferrales bacterium | reverse complement strand
GTGGCAGAAGAAATGGCCACTGGTCGGGGAGGTGCGCGGGATTGGCGGGATGTGCGCGATCGAGCTAGTGCGCAATCGCGAGACGCGCGAGCCGGCCGACAGCGAGACGAAAGAGCTCGCGCACTATTGCTACCAGCATGGCTTGATTACCATCACGGCAGGGACGTACAACAATGTGGTGCGGATTCTGGTGCCGCTGGTGATCAGCGATGAACAGTTGGAAGAAGGCTTGCGCGTGATGGAGGCGGCGTTGGCCGCCGTTTCGGAGCGCGCGCCGGCGGCGATGAGTCACGTTTAGTTGACGCGCCTGGATCAGTAAATTCCAGACACAACTGCGACATGGCTTACCAAAGTCCCCAGACGCAGATGCGGCGTCTGGGGCACCCGGTTCCTATTCTTTACTGCTGATCCAAGGATCGCTATTTGTTGATGTCGTCTTTGGCCTGGAGGCGTTTTAGCAAGCCTTCCAGCTGGGTTTTCTGTGCGCCTTGGGTGCCGTCCACAGCTACCTTCATTTGCTTGGCGGCTTCGTCGAAGTTTCCGGAGGCCGAAGCGATGCGCGCCGAGCCCACATGGGTGATCCAGTGATTGGGGAATTGCTTTTCGCCGCGGCGGTAGAGTTCGAACGCTTTGTCCTGTTGTTTCTGGCGCTGCAGGCCGCGGGCGTAGACGTACAGCTGGATGGCGTTGGCTTTATCGAGCGCCTGTGACAACGTAGTGGCGGCTTCCTGTTTTTTGCCCATGGCATCGAGAATGCGCGACTTTGTTTCGAGATTCTCAAAGCGTTCTTCGTTTTGTATCGACGTGTCTTCCCACTTCAGCGCTTCGTCGAGTTTGTAGTTGGCGTCCAGGTTCCAGTTGGCGGCTTCGTCGAAGCCTGCCCAGGAAAATCCACCGACGCTGCGCAACTGGTTGGCGATGCTGTGGTCGACCAAGGCGTTGGTGTCCACCGAAATGTGGAAGGGGACGGCAACCTTGCCCCAGCGGAGAGTAACGGCGGTGGAATCGAGTTTCATATCATCGAAGGTGTAGGCGAGAGTGTCGCGATTTTCGGCGGCGGCGGGTTTTACGGTGACGCGCAGGGCGTCTTCTTTTTCGTCGTAGCTGAAACTGCCCCAGGAGGTGGAGTTTTTGGAAAAGATAATGGTCCACTGGTCGGCGTTGGGAATCATGTGCAGGCCGTAAGCGCCGGCGGGCAGCGGATGGCCTTCGACGCTGACGTCATCGGTGAAGGAGATGGTGGTGTTCTCGTTGGCTCCGGCACGCCAGACATTTCCGTAGGGCACGACTTTTCCGAAAATCTCGCGTCCACCGGCCAGCGGCGCGTGATAGACGATGGTGATGTCCGTCAAGCCAACGCGCTGGGTGATAGTGGCACGCTGGCTGAGCCGGGGAAGATTGAGCTCGGTAGCCTGGCTGCCATTCTTGAACTGCGCGTACGCAGGGGAAGTGCCGAAAGACAGAATCAAGACCAAGACTGAGACCAGACCAAAGTTGAGTGCGCAGAATTTGCGCATATTTAAACTCCTTTCAAGTGCTCCAACAGAATTTACGCGCAACACAACGGCTTGCGTCGAGAAGTGCGGCGAAGCGCAGAAAGTTGCGCCGCCGAGTTTCGTTGGCATAGACGCGGCGTGAGCCAAAGCGTGAGCAAATTGGCAAGATTCTGAGTACTATGGCTGGCTGCGTTGTTTGAAAAGTGAATTGGAATCGGGAGAGCGCGGGCGAAGCAACACTTTTCGAACGTTGGGGCGGCCGGCGCAATTGTAAAATGCAATTGTAAAAATGGAACTTATTTGAATTTATCAATTGGAGAGGCCGCGGGACGCAGATGAGCAGAGTACAGGAAATGTTATCCAGGTTTCGGACCCGGTTTGGCGCCGAAGCGCAGATTTATCGGGCTCCGGGCCGCGTGAATCTGATCGGAGAGCACACCGACTACAACGATGGGTTTGTGATGCCTGCGGCCATCGGGTTTTCGTGCTGGACGGCCATCGCGCCGCGCGACGACCGGACGCTGATGATTCATTCGGAGAATTTTGACGAGACGATGGAAGTGGACCTGGATGAATTGCTTCCGCAGCCCGAAAGGGCGTGGGCGAATTATCCGCTGGGGGTGGCGTGGGCGCTGGAGCAAGCGGGAAAGAGGCTGCGTGGAGCAAACGCTTATATCGCAGGCGACGTGCCGCTGGGCGCGGGGCTTAGTTCTTCCGCGGCGATCGAAGTGTCCGTGGGATGCGCGCTGCTGGACGTTTCGGGACATGCTATCGAGCGCACCGCATTGGCATTGCTCTGCCAGCGCGCGGAAAACGAATTTGTGGGGGCGCGTTGCGGCATCATGGACCAATTCGTCTCCTGCAACGGTGTGGCTGATCACGCGCTGATGCTCGATTGCCGGTCTCTGGAAATGCGCCTGCTGCCGGTGCCGCCGCACATCGCTTTAATTATTTGCAATACGATGGTTCGGCACGAGCTGGCGGCGAACGAATATAATTCGCGGCGCGCGGAGTGCGAGGAAGCGGTGCGCATCCTTGGCAAAGCGCTGCCGGGGATTCGAGCACTGCGGGATGTTACGGCCGTGCAACTGGAAGACCACAGCCATTTGCTTCCCGATAAGATTTTTCGCCGCGCGCGCCATATCGTTCTGGAAAACGCGCGGGTGTTGAAGGCCGCGGAGGCGTTTCAATCCGGTCAGGTGGAAAATCTAGGCAAATTGATGGCGGATTCGCACCGCAGCCTTCGCGACGATTTTGAAGTGAGCTGCCCGGAGCTGGATGCCATGGTGGAAGTGTCGACTAGGCAGCGCGGAGTTTTCGGCGCGCGGATGACCGGCGGCGGATTCGGCGGCTGCACGATCAACCTGGTGGAAGCAGTGCACGCGCAGGAATTTCAGAAGAAGGTAACCGCGGCGTACACCGGCGCGACGGGTTTGCGCCCGGACATTTACGTGTGCAGAGCGTCGCAAGGGGCGGAGGCAATTCGGAACGAGGCGTCGGGCCGCGGAAATGGGGCGGAGACGCGCGCGGTGCGGGGAGAATTGTGAGCGGCGACAGCGGCGGATTGCTCGAGCTTCAGAGTGCGCCGCACAGGCGATTCAATCCGCTGCTGAGGGAATGGATACTGGTTTCGCCGCACCGGACGCAACGGCCGTGGCAGGGCAAAATTGAGAAGGTTGCGCCAACTAGTGCGCTGCAATACGATCCTGATTGCTATCTGTGCCCCGGAAACGAGCGAGCGGGCGGGGTACGCAATCCGAAATATACGGAAACATTCGTTTTCGACAACGATTATCCGGCGCTGCTGCCCAATGCGCGCGCGACCACGCTGAACAACGCGGTCAACGACGCGAATCTGATCGTGGCCGAGAGCGAAGCGGGGATTTGCCGGGTAGGCTGTTTCTCGCCGCAGCACGATTTGACGATCGCAAGCATGGCCCCCGGCGAATTGCGCGCCACGGTGGACATGTGGGCGGAGCAATTTCTGGCGCTGGAAAAAACGGGCTGGGTACGGCACGTTCAAATATTTGAAAACCGCGGCGCGCTGATGGGCGCCAGCAATCCGCACCCGCATTGCCAGATCTGGGCCAACGCCACTGTGCCAAACATATCCGCGCGCGAACTGGAATCCGCGCGGCAATACCGGAACGAAAAGAAATCCTGCCTGTTGTGCGACTACCTGCACTTGGAATTGAAACGCAACGAGCGAGTGGTTTGCCAGAACGATGCGTTTGTGGTGGTGGTGCCCTTCTGGGCAGTATGGCCGTTCGAAACGCTGGTGCTGAGCAAACGGCATTT
>JBBRZT010000339.1:0-3808 GCA_038236395.1 Candidatus Acidiferrales bacterium | reverse complement strand
GGTCGCCGAAGCTTTCAGAGAAAAGGACCAGTCACCGGCCACGAAAGAATCGCTCGCCTTTGTGTCGCTTGCCGTTGTCGCGCTCGCCGCGCCGGTGGCGGGCGCTCCACTCTTGGCGCTGCCCTCCAACGCAAACGTTCCGCGTACGCCATAATCTTTCCCGCGCAGCAGCCGGAACAAATCGGCGAGAGACACGCTATCCCATAGCACGTTAAACGAAGCCGGTTGCAATCGCGCCGAAGTGCCGGCGATATCTCCCTGTACACGCATCGTGCCGGTGGATTGCAGCGTCACTCCGCTGCGCCACGGCTGCGCTTCCAGCCGTAATTTCCAGCGCCCGGGCGAAACCTGTTCCACGCTCCCCTTCACCTGGGTCAGCGCGAAAGGTTCCTTGAGCTCGGCGTTCTTGAAATCGATTCGTCCGTCGTCGAATTCTATTTTTTCCAGGCGATTGGCGATGGCCGGCGCGCGATTTGGTCCATAGACAGGCTCGTAGGCGCGCCCGTCTTCTCCCGCACCCCCTTTTGCCGGTGGCAGCCAGCCTTCCAGGTTCCAGCGTCCCTGCTGATTTCTGACCAGCGTGAGGCTCGGCTGGCTGAGCGATAAGGTGCCCAGTTCGATTCGCCCGCGCAAAAATCCCGTCCAGCGCAGGCTGGCGGTCAGATTTTCCGCGCGTAGAAAATATTCGTAGCCAAACGCGGGATCTTCGCCCACCGTCACGTCGCTGGCATAAACCCGCGGGCTGGGCAGCATTTCAATGTTGAAGTGTTTGACTTGCACCGGCCGGCCAAAAGCTTTTTCCAGCTGCGCGATCAAATAATTGTGCAGCCGGTGAGTGCGCACCCCGACAGACACAGCGACCTGCGCCGCGACCACCATAGCGACGGCCAACAACACCACTTTCCACCATTTGCGCAGATGGGTCATCCCGCTCGGAAGTCTGGCAGACTGAGACAAAAATGTGTAGGGCCCGCGCTCAACGCCAGTTCAGATGCCAGTTCAACGCGGGTTCAATACCCGCTCGATGCAAATTAATGCCCTCAATGAACGGTATGCAGCATGCGTTTCCAACGCGTGCGCGCCGGAAGATGCACTAGCGTGTCAAAAATGCCCGCCAGCCGCCCACAGAACGTGCTTTCCCCGGTGTAATCCGCCCGTACCGACCAGTAAATCAGAAATGGACGGCCCATAATTGCGCCACGATCGACAAAGCCCCAGTAGCGGCTGTCCTGGCTGTGATCGCGATTATCGCCCATCGCGAAATACTTGCCCGGCGGCACTACCAGTTCGTCGCCCTGCACATATTTGCGCAGTTCCGGGCGCCATTCGTCGATCACGTTGACGGGAATCATTTGATCGCGCAAAGGCGGAAACGAGTAGTTGAACGGATCATACGGCGCGGCCGGGTCGTGCAACACGTACGGTTCGTTCAGCGCCTGGCCGTTGATGTACACCGCCTGATCCACGATCTTCAAGTGATCGCCCGGCAATCCAATCACGCGCTTTACGTAGTGCGGGTGGTCAAGAAAAGGGTATTTGAAAACAATAATGTCGCCACGTTTTAGCGCGCGGTAGGGCAGAAATTTTTCATACCAGGCGTCATGCCCCCCAAAAATGAACTTATTGACCAGCAGATGGTCGCCGATCATCAGCGTGTCTTCCATCGAAGCGGAGGGAATCTTAAACGCCTGCACCACGAAACTGGTGCCGAAGAGAGCGAGAATAACGGTGACCAGCAGGGATTCGAGGTACTCGGTGAAGGTAGTCTCTTCCCGGTGCATCGTGGAATGTTGCCGCTCCGTGGGAGCTTGGTTTTCAGCTGACAGAATTTCAGTTTCTGCAGCTGTGCTGTCGGTCATCGCGATTTCACCTTCGTCCTCGTGCTCGGTTGCAGCTACCGGTCGATAGCCATGCCTGAAAACGTCCGCTATTCCGCAAGTTCCAGTTGCGCCAGCGCCTTGCGCGCCGCACGCTGCTCGGCCTCTTTTTTTGTGCTGCCCTCGGCGCTGGCCAGCCGCCTGCCGTTCGCCCACACTTCAATCTCAAATGTTTTCTGGTGATCCGGGCCGCTTTCCTTTACCACGCGATATTCCGCGGGCGTTTGTCCGCGCGATTGCAACAACTCTTGAAGCGCGGACTTGCGGTCGGACTCGTCCATGCGCTCCTCGCCGCCGTCCACCGCCTGTTCGAAGAGCGTCCGTCGCAGCACTTCGCGCGCGGCAGACAGGCCGGCATCCAGGTAGACAGCCGCCAGCACCGCTTCAAACGCGTCGGCCAGCAACGTTTGTTTATCGCGCCCGCCGGTCTTTTCCTCACCACGCCCCAGGCGCAGGTGATCGCCCAGCTTCAGCCGCCGCGCCGCGGTTTGCAGCGAGTGCGCGTTTACCAGCCGCGCCCGGCTCTTCGAAAGTTGTCCTTCGCTCCAGTCCGGAAAAGTGTTTAGTAAATATTCGCTGGTGAGCAGTTCCAGGACGGCATCGCCCAGAAACTCGAGCCGTTCGTTATTTGCTAGCGGACCACTAAGCCCGCCAGTCTTCGCTGACGGAGTTTCATTCTGACTCGCGCGCAAATCCGGGACGGCCGAGCTGTGCGTCAGCGCCTGCTCCAGCAATTCCGGTCGCGAAAATTTAACACCCAGGCGCATCTCCAGCTGAGCATCGTCTGTGGGTCCCATGTCGCGCGTGGTTATTCCCGGGTACCTCGGGCGTTCAACGCCGCAGCCGGATGGGCCGAATTATTTCGGTGCGCTAAGTTGGGTGGCGGCAAGTTTCTTGGCTTCCTCCGCGGCTTTCTTGCAGGTGTCTTGCATCGGTCCGGCCGCCAGGGCGCACTTGTTATAGGCCGCGACGGCATCGTCGAAGTGAGAGGTCTTGGTGTTGGACAATCCCAGCAGGTAAAAGTTCACCGGATCCGGACTGGGATCAAGAGTGACGGACTGGTTGAGCTCCGGAATGGCTTCCTTGAATTGCCCGCGGCGCACATAAACCAGGCCCAACCCGCCATGCGCCATGGCCAGAGTCTGGTTCTTCGCCACCGAAAACGATTCGTCGCTCACATTCGCCGGCTTGGGATAGGTGGGCGTCAACTCTATGGCCTTGCGCGAGTATTGTTCCGCCTTGGCCAACACCTTGGCCTGATCCGGCGTCTTTGCGTTTATGGCCCGCGGGAGAGCCTGTCCGACCATGGCCAGAACCTGGATATCGTTGGGATTCAGCGCCAATTCTTTGTCGGCAACCACTTCCATTTTCTGCACGTCACCGGTCCGCAGATAATCCACGGTGAGCAGGTTGTAAATGTTTGTGCGGTAGCGGCTTTCGGGATACTTCTGTACAAACGCTTCGCCTAGTTCAATCTGCTTGACTTGTTGCTCGGCCGGCAAATCCGCGATGGCTTTGTAGGCCGCTTCTTCGTCGGCGTTCACAGGCGCCGCGGTCGGACTATCGAGATTGATGGTATTACCTGCCGGAGCGTCCTTTTTGTCGGCCGGAGCCGGCGGCGGATTCTGGGTGTTGTTGGCCGGAGGGGTTTGCGCAGCAGCCCAGCCGGCGGCGGCCAGCATTGTTCCCGCCACCAAGCCCGCTCTAATCCACGAATTAATCTGAACCGTCATGTATGTTTCTCCTGTTGAATTCACTGCCGGCGTGCGGGCTAACACCCCGGTAGTGTCGTTTCGTAAAGGCTTTTTCACGCCAGAATTTCACGGCCGTTCCGTACCTTTTTCCCGTGCCGTTTCCGCCAAACCTTTTTGCGCCGCCGTGCGAGCCTGCTCCGGTCCGCCCGTCACCGTCAAGGCCGCCTGGTACTCCGC
>JBBRZT010000338.1:0-3823 GCA_038236395.1 Candidatus Acidiferrales bacterium | reverse complement strand
GTGACTTTATGTCTCATAGATGCATCATATTGTAAGCGAAGCTCGCTCCGTTTCGCAGCACGCTAGCGACGCGAGTTTCCATTCGAATTTCCATACTAGAACGTAGCTGTGCAGCTAACCGGGACATTTGCTATAATCTCTTCAGCGTCGCGGATACACCGTGACCGGAGGCCAAAGGAACTATGATTAATCTCACCCCCGTCGCCAGCACCAAGGTCAAGGAAATCATGGGCATGCAAAGCCCTTCACCGATCGCCCTGCGCGTAGCCGTTGTCGGCGGCGGCTGCTCTGGATTTCAGTACCACATGGCGTTCGAAAACCAGACCAACGATACCGACCAGATTTTCGATTTTGACGGCCTGAAAGTCGCTGTCGACCAGATGAGCTCCATGTATCTCGAAGGCATCGAGATCGACTACATCGAAACGGTCGAGGGCGCCGGCTTCAAATTCAACAACCCCAACGTGAAGAGCACCTGTGGTTGCGGCAGCTCCTTCAGCGTCTAAATCGCGCCCGTTTTTCGCTCGGCGCAATAGCAATTTCATGGCTCCCGCGTTGGTTTCGGGAGCCATTCTTGTATCCCGACGGTAGAGCAAACAGCATCCCTGTCGACCTTCTGTCGGCTGCCCTACATTTCTGGTAATGCTAGCCAGCCTGTAACACTTCTGCTATAACTCTTTTGTCTCCGCGCGCAGGGAGGACCCATGCCTGTAAAAGCAGGAGCACCCATCAAACTGCTGCTTGCCGATGATAGCGACATCATGCGGGAAGCCATCAAGAAGTTGCTCGCCGAAGAAGCCCGACTTCAGATCGTAGGCGAGGCCTCATCATTTGCTGCGGCCATGCAGATGGTTGTCGATTTCAAGCCTGACGTGCTCCTCCTGGACCTGCACTTACCGCAAAAGCGCGATTTGCATCCCTCGCTGGTGAGGGCGCAACTCAGTTGTATCGACTACACCCTGGCCATCTCCTTTTCAAACGACGAAGAAGCCAAATCCCTAGCCGCAAGTTACGGCGCCGTCGCCTTGCTCGACAAGATGAGCCTCTACTCACAACTTCTTCCCGCCATCGAGCGGCTCTCCGAACCGGAACCGAGCCAGTCTTTCAAACTCGATCTACAAACCGGCAGGGAAGGGCTGTCGCTCGAAGTTCCCGAGTAGCCCCCTTTTTATCTCTCCGTTTTCTGCTCGAAACACTCCTCGCTGGGCCATTTGCATTCGCGTCCGCTGAACCGTATCCTAAAATCCCGGCATGAAAATAGCGCTCGCGCAATTTAATCCCACCGTAGGCGATTTTGCAGGCAACGCCGCCCGCATCCTCAGCCTGTCGAACACCGCTCACCAGCGCGGCGCCGATCTGGCCGTTTTTTCCGAGCTTTGCTTGTGCGGATACCTGCCCCAGGACTTGCTCGAACGCCCCGCCTTCATCGATCGAAATCACAAGGAGCTGAAAGAGCTGGCCGCCAAGCTACCGCTGCCAGCCATCGTGGGCTACGCCGGCCGTGTTAAAAATGGCCACGGCAAATCTATCGCCAACAAAGCGGCCCTCATCAACGAGGGCCGCGTCGTTTTTGAGCAGAGTAAAATGCTGCTACCTACCTACGATGTCTTCGATGAGTCGCGCTACTTCCAGCCTGCCGACCGGCAATCCGTCTACGGACTCGACAACGAGCAGCTGGGCATCACCATTTGCGAAGACGTCTGGAACGATAAAACGTTCTGGGCCAATTGCCGCTATGATCGCGATCCCGTCACCGAAATCATCGCGCAGGGAACTACCATCCTTTTGAACATCTCCGCCTCGCCCTACACCATCGACAAACGCGGCCTGCGCCTCGAAATGCTGCGCTCTATCGCCATGCACCATCGCCGCCCCATCGTCTATGTCAACCAGGTGGGTGGCGACGACAGCCTCATCTTCGATGGCGCCAGCATGGCCCTCACCGCCGACGGCCGCGTCGCCGCGCAGGCCCGCGCATTCGAAGAAGACCTGGTGTTTTTCGACACCGTCACCGGTAAAGGCGAAATCCACGACCAGCCCCATGAAGAAATCGCCTACGCCTATCAGGCGATTCTGACCGGCACGTACGACTATGTGCAGAAATGTGGATTTAAAAAAGTCCTCGTCGGCCTGAGCGGGGGAATTGATTCCGCCGTGGTTGCCGCGATTGCCGCGGAAGCCCTGGGCCCCGAAAACGTTCTCGGCGTCTCCATGCCCGGCCCGTATTCTTCCGAAGGCAGTAAGACCGACGCCGCCATGGCTGCCAAAAATCTCGGCATCGACATGATCACCATGCCCGTGGGAGAGGTGTTTGACGCTTACTTGAAAGTTGTGGCGCCCATTTTCGGAACGCTGGCTCCCGATGTGACCGAGGAAAATATTCAGGCGCGCATCCGCGGAAATTATCTGATGGCCTTGTCCAACAAGTTTGGCTCCATGGTTTTGAGCACCGGAAACAAATCCGAACTGGCCGTCGGTTATTGCACGCTGTACGGCGACATGGCCGGCGGTTTGGCGATTCTCTCCGACGTTCCCAAGCTGATGGTCTACGAATTGGCTAACTGGATTAACCGCGAAAGGGAAGTAATCCCCGAATCGACCATCCGCAAGCCGCCCTCCGCCGAACTCCGCCCCGACCAGAAAGACGAAGACATTCTGCCTCCCTACGATGTCCTCGACCGCATCCTCAAAGCTTACATAGAAGACTTGCGCAGCCCCCAGGAAATTGCCGATCGCTTTGGCTACGATCTAAAATTGGTACGCGACATTGCGCTGCTCGTCGATCACAACGAATACAAGCGCAAACAAGCCGCTCCGGGATTGAAGATTACATCGCGCGCATTCGGCTTCGGCCGTCCGTTTCCAATCGCCCAGCGCTTTATTCCCTGATATGCGAGACATTCAAGCCACACTTTGAATAGGAGACTCGTGAACACATCACCCAGACTGTCCCTGACGCTGGCGTTCGCCTTATTGCCGGCGTCGATCCTCAGCGCGCAACAATCTCAGCCGTCCGCGTCTCCATCAGCCAACGCTCCGCAGTCCCCGATACAGAAATCCGTGGAGGCCTACCTCCGCAACCTCTATGCCTTCGGTCCCGACGTGCAAGTCACCGTCGGCCCGCCCAAAGAAACCAGCATTCCCGGCTTGCTCGAAACCACTATCGACGTAAAGATTGGCGACAATCCCCAGACCGTCAAATTTTATGTCAGCAAAGACGGCAAATATCTTTTGCGCGGGGAACTATCCGACCTCACCAAAGACCCTCTCGCCGAGAATCTCGCCAAGCTCCAAATTAAAGATGCGCCTTCCCTGGGCGACCCGAACGCCCCCATCACCATAGTGGAGTTCTCCGACTTCGAATGCCCGGTCTGCCGCAGCCTCCACGACGGTTTGCGGACCCTATTACCCAAATACCCCCAGGCGCGCCTGGTCTTCAAGGACTTCCCGCTTGAGCAGCACCCCTGGGCACGCACCGCCGCCATCGCGGGACAATGCGCCGACAGCCAGGATCCCAAAGCCTTCTGGAAGCTCTACGATTTGATTTACGACAATCAGGACGTCATCTCAGCCGAAAACGCCTACTCCAAGCTCACCGACTACGCCTCGCAAATCGCCCTGAACCTCGACACCTTCAAGTCCTGCCTGGCCAGCCCGGAGGCCGCGGCCGCTGTCGAGGCCAGCCGCGCCAACGGCCTCGCCCTGGAAGTCTCCAGCACCCCAACAGTCTTCTTCAACGGCCGCCGCACGGTCGGCGCCGACCCACACCTGATCGAACAAAACCTGAACTATGAATTGGCCAAGCGGAAAACCGCGAATCATT
>JBBRZT010000337.1:0-3833 GCA_038236395.1 Candidatus Acidiferrales bacterium | reverse complement strand
TTCGGTCACTCCAATATCGTGACCCTGGGCGGATTCAAAACCAATTCCGACAAACACGTGAGCGTTTTCAAATTTAAGGAAGACCATTTCGTTCTGGTCGTCCCCAATACCGGCAAAAACGACACTCCGACTACTAACGATCCAGTTTCCACTCCCGAACCCGGCGCCTTGTCGCTGCTTCTGGTCGGATTCGTGGCCATTACAGCTTTTGGTTTCCGGCGCGTTCCGTCTCTCGTCGGCGCACGCTAAACAATCTTGCAACATTTTGCGCCGCTACGACCGCTCTATCGCGCAACCGAGCCCTAAACCCCCTCAGTGGTCATGATAAACAGCGGCTTATGCTCAAAGCTGGCATAGTGCGGCCGCAACCGATCGGTGTTGTAGTGCTCCTTCACGTTCACAACTTTCTTCGTGGCCGTCACCGTCTCGATCGGCACGTTGTCGTAGCGCCCATTTTTCAGCACCACCAGCTTCCCGTGCACCTTGGCCAACAATAAATCCAACGCCAGGTTGCCGTAAGCCATCGGCACGATGGAATCAATCGCGTCCGGATCACCGCACCTCACCAGGTAGCCAAGCTTTTGATTGATCACGTCGATGGTTTTCCCGTTGTTGTATTTGGGCGAGAGCTCCTTCAGCTTTTCCGACACCAGGTCCCCGATGCCCCCCAGTTTTTTGTGACCAAATGCGTCCGCGGCGTCATGCTCAAACACCATTTCCCCGCCTTCGAACATCGCTCCTTCCGAAACGATCACCGTCGAGTACCGGCTGGGATTTTTTCTCCGGTCCGCGCTCAATAGCTCCGCCAGCTGCTCGATGTCGAATTTGTGCTCCGGGATCACGCAGCGGTTGGCCGCTCCCGCCATGGTCGGCAGCATGGCGCTGAATCCCGCGTAGCGCCCGAACACTTCCAGCACCATGAACCGCTCGTGCGAGCCCGCCGACGTGCGCAGATCATTGGTCATATGAATCGTCCGCGTCACGCAGGTGCTGAATCCGATGCAGTAATCCGTCCCGGGCACGTCGTTATCCATCGTTTTCGGAATGCCGATCACCTTGAAGCCCTCTTTGTGCAGCCGCACCCCATAGCTCAACGTGTCATCGCCACCGATGGGAATCAGGTGCTCCACACCCAGCCATTCCAGATTCTTCAGCACTTCCGGCGTCACATCGTTCTTGTCCGCTGCGAACGTATCCTTCAGGTGCGCCGGCATGCTCGACTTACTCACGCGGCTCGGGTTCGTTCGCGAAGAGTGCAGGAATGTTCCCCCGGTTCGCCCCGCGCGGTTGACCAGTTCTTCCGTCAGCACCTGGTAATTTTCGGAGTTGTCGTGATTCTTGTCGCGGATCATCTCCACCAGTCCGGCCCACCCGCGCCGAAACCCAATCACCTGGTAGCCCTCGCGCAACGCGCGAAACGTCACCCCGCGAATCGCCGGATTCAGGCCCGGCACGTCGCCGCCGCCGGTCAGAATCCCGATCACGCCTTTTTTTGTGCTGACATTCGCCATAAAAATTTCCTCGCTGGATCCGCCGGCACCGGCGGTTCGCTGAAAATAGCTGAACAGCAATTATCTACACGCCCGCCGAATTTAGAAAGGCAGTTCTGCTGCAATCTATTGAAAGGGAGATTTTGCGCGCATTTGACGCGCCAACAATTAAAACTACTTCTTGCTGAAAATTCCGGCCATCTTCGACACTTTCGACGGTTTTGACACTTTATTCTTTTTCTCCGCCAGCCTGATTCTCGCCAGTCCTTGCTTGGCCAGGAAATTCTCCGGATCGATCTCCAGCGCCTTGTGATATAGCGGCTCCGCGCGCCAGGGCAGTTGCATGGCCTCGTGCAGTTCCGCGAATTTCACATATGGACCGGCATTCCAGGGATCCAGCTCGATGGCTTTCTCGAAGTGTTGCACCGCTTCGCGCCGGTGATGCGTCTGCATCATCAGGCTGGCCGCCAGCGACGCGTGATACTTCGCCTCTTCCGGCGCCAGGTTCACGCACTTGCGCAGCCAGAATATCGCGCCCTCAAAATTGTCGTCGCGATGGCAATTCGCCGCCAGCTTCGAACACTCGTCAAGCGACTCTTCCGTTTCCGTGCGGGTTCGCGAGAGCGTCTGCTTCCGATCGTAGTTCCCGCGCTTTTTCTCGTCGCTCAGCACCCCGTACGCTTCCGTAATCGCGCCCATCAACTTCTGCAGCGGCGCGGCCCAGTCATGTTTGTCCATGTGCCGGTCGGGATGAAATTTTCGCGCCAGGACGTAAAATCCTTCCCTGATTTCGCTTTTGCTGGCATCGACACCAACTCCCAGCAACTGGTAGTAGTTGCTCTTTTCCGAAAGCGCCAGATACCGCCGCAACTCTTCTTCCGTAGCTGAATCGTCTGGTCCCGCCGCCGCCTCGGCTGGTTGCTGGCCTTCTTGCCCGGCGCCTCCTTGCTCGACGCCCGATCGTGAGCCCGATGACTTAGCCGGTTCCCCAACGGAAGATCCCGCCGTTGGCCCGCTCGGCGATTCTGCCTTCGCCTCAGTCACCGCTCCAACCGGCGCTTCCCCCGCAATCGCCTTTTTCGCTCGATCAGCGGCAATCGCAGCGCGCTGTTCCGCTGAAACCCCACTCCCCGCAGGACCAGGAGCAGCGGCCGTCGCATTCGGCTGCTCTTTTTCCGCGCCGGCGCCTTTGCCATTCCCGGCAGGCGACTCTGGCTGAATATTTCCCGCTTCCATTTGCGCTTTCACGAATTGATTCAGCCGCGACCGGTCTTCCGCGCGCATGTGCACGAACTTCACGCCCATTCCCTTGCCGGGCCGTGAATTGCGCACCACCGCTCGCGCTCGCACTTCCGCGCCCGTCGCTATATCGAAAAGCAATTCCAGCGTTGCCCCTTTCTCAGGCGGGTTGGGAGTGTGCAGAAACAGGCCGCCCATGGCCATGGTGCCCATGCGCGACACGCCCTGCTGGGTTCCGGCGCGCCAGGCTACGAACATGCCCTTCGGCGCATAAACGCGGGGGTGGCCGCGCTTTTCGTTGGGGTTTTTGTCCATGACGGTATGCTTCTTCAAGCCTACCGTCCAGACTCACTTTTGGGGCAGCCACTCGCCCGCGGCGTGACTTAAATACAATCGCCAGTTACGGCACCTACCGTCGACTTAACGCGTGATTGAAAGATCACTGAATGGCGCGATTGCCTCAAAGAGTTGAGGAGCCTACTGAAGCGTCTGAATCTGTTGAGGATCCGGGAAAAACCAGAAATGGTGCGGCTGGTCGGACTCGAACCGACAACGGGGAAAACCCCAGTGGATTTTAAGCCCACCGCGTATGCCAATTTCGCCACAGCCGCACCGGCGACGCGGCATCCAGAGAATATCACGGTCCCCACAACACGACGCGTGCCTTCTCTCGCAGTCAATCTCAAAAGCAGGATTCAGCACAGCCTCGCAAGAATCTTTCCGGCCCGACGCCTTTCCTACCGTAAGATTCTCAACAAAGATTCTTGTCTCCGAATATCCGAAACTGTACGGGAGGTTTTCTGTGGCGTCCCACGATGAATTTGACCTGCTGATAATCGGCTGCGGTCCGGCGGGAGAAAAAGCCGGTGCCCAGGCCGCCTACTTCGGCAAGCGCGTCGCGGTCATCGAGCGCGCCGAGCACACCGGCGGCAGTTGCATCAATACCGGCACGGTCCCCAGCAAAACGCTGCGCGAATCCGCCCTGTATTTTTCCGGCCTCAAGCAGCGCGGCCTCTACGGCATCGACTACTCGCTGAAAGAAAATCTCACCGTAAACGACTTCATGCACCACGAGCGCGAAGTTGTCGAAATGGAACGCAAGCG
>JBBRZT010000336.1:0-3888 GCA_038236395.1 Candidatus Acidiferrales bacterium | reverse complement strand
GCTTTGTAGGTGGTTGACAGCATGGTCCAATCGCCGCCGATGGGCTCGTTCACTTCCACGGTGACCGGCGTGTCCTTGTGATTGCGCAGGGTAATTTCAAATTCCATTTCCCAGGTGTGCGCATCGATGCGCTTGTAGTCAGTCTGTTTTCGTTCCGCGACGATGTCAAAAGCGTTGCCGATGTGCACGGTGACGGTTTCATCTTTGGGGGTGTGGTCGATGCGGTCTTCGCCGATGAAGAGCACTCCGCCTTTCGAATCTTTCTGGTACACGCGGACGTTGCCGGCGGGCAGGGGCATGCCCAGGCCGGCTTTTTGTTCATTCTTGAATTTGTAATAGACCAGCACGTTGTCTTTCAGCGGCGAGCCGGGGTTCTGGCTGTTGTGATAGTAAAAATCCTGGCCGTTGACGATGAAGATTTTTTCGGTCGGCACGCCAGTACCCTGCAGCAAACTGATCTGCTTGGTCTCCTGGTTTTCGATGGAGGTGCGGCGGCCGAGAGTATAGAGATGATATTCGCTAAAATTTTCCTGCTGGAATTGTGGCGGCGCGGCGGCGTTCACGCTCACGGAGTCGCGTGCTTCGAGGGCCATCGACGTGGCCACAGGCAGACGATTGAGTTCACCGGCCACCAACTGCAGGCGCGCGTTGTGAAACGCGGTGCCGCTGGAATTTGCCAGGGTGACCCAGCCGTCCAGGTCGGCGGCTTTGTCTTCGCGGCCCACGGTTAAAATGTAATCGGCATTCCAGGAAAGGCTTTGCGCCAAGTAGGACGCTTCGATCTGCTGGCTGCTTGCGCCGGAATTTTCGAGGGACATCAGCAGCGTGGGATGCTCGAACAGATTGGCGGGCACTTCCGGGAAGCGGAAGCCTTCCGCGTACATTCCGGTGACGATGTCGTTGCCGATTTTCCATACCGGGCCGTTGTTGTCGGCCAGCAGAGTGGCTTTCACGTCTTCGTGCTTGGTTTCGCCGTTTTCGCGGAAGGTGCGGACGAGCGTCACTTCTTTGCCGACATATTTGTGGAGCAGTTTGGCGGGCTCCAGCAAATCGTATTCGTAATTCTGTTCGAGGACGCTGAGCTTGTCGGGTTCGGTTAAAGAGCGGAAATGCACAGTGGCGGGATTTACGGTGGCGGCGATGTCTTCGAATTTCAAATTGAAGATTCCGCTGGCCAGGTTCACCTGGCGGACGTCGCGAATCAGCGCGATGTTGGAGTTGTAAACGGTGACGTTGAGATCGGTCTGGTCGCCCAGCGTGGTGGACTGCGCGTTTTTCTCGCGGCTCGCTTCGGTTTCCTGAGTGGTGTCCGCTTTGCCGTTTGCGCGGCCGTGGGACTTGCCGTAAATCGCGGTGCCGACGCCGGAGATCAGTAATACGCTGGAGGCCGCTGCAAGGAAGCTGGCTGGAAATGCGCGGCGCTGGGTTTTCATAACATCACCTCGGTCAGATTTGTCGTTCTCTGTTAGAACGCAGTAGCCGGAATTTCTTGCAACGAAATCGTAGTCATTTTTTGGCAGTGACTCGCGCGATTTATTCTTTGGCGGGGGTCCAGGTTGTTCCGCCATCGCTGGTTGCGAACCGTGTGTTATTGTCGGCATCGAAAATCGTGGCATGCAGCGCGTCCTCGGCACGAATGCCGCCAACGTCGCCGGTAATCGGTGAGACTACCTTCTTCCAGTGGCCGCCACCGTCGGTGGTGCGCAGAATCGTTCCCGCGCGCCCTACCAGCCAGCACACCGCGTCACTGGGGGCCGAACCGGCCAACAATTCGAGCATTGCGCCGGTATTTTGCGGCGTCCAGTTGATGCCGCGGTCCACGGAGCGTTCGATTTTCCCGCCAGCGCGCAGGCGCCACAACACGGTGCCGCCGGGCGTGAGGATCAACTGCGCGTCTTTCATTTTTGAGTTCGTTTTTGCCTCAGTGGTTTTGGCGAGGCCGGCTTTGTCATTCTGCAGCGAAGCAGCACTCTCGTAGTTGGCGGTAGCTTGCGCTTGTTCGGTGGCCGCGGTCATCGCGTTCGCGCCAGCTTCTTTTTTATTCGCAGCGTCAGCGCGCTGTTTTGCGGCGGTGCGAGCCGCTGCGGGCGGAGGAGCGGCGGGTTGCGGGCTCGAAGTCGACGAAGCGCTCAGCTCACCGGCGACGCTCGGCTCCAGTTTTTCTTTCGGCAAAATTCTGCGCCCGCTATCGCGCGCGTTCTGTCCCCCTGCCACACCGGCGGTATTTCCGGCGGTCGTGCTGGCGGGTGCGTTGGCGGCTGTCGCGGGTGAATCTGCTTTTTTCCTGTCCTTGGATGTGGCTCTGTCCAGTTCCACTGCGTTCGTATCCATAGGCCGGGCCTCTGCGCTGACAGAAACGTCGCCCGGACTTCCGGCATTTCCAGCCGGCTCCCTCGCCGCTAGTTCGTCACTGTTCCTGCCCTGGAGCGGCGACTCGCTGCGCGTCCGCGCGGAAGGCGCGGCAATTGCGCGGCCAACGACTTCACCCACAGCACCCGCTGGAGCGCGGCGCGCGCTGAGAGCAGTGGCGGGGCGCTTCGATTCATTCAAACTCTTCAGCGCCTCGTCCACGCGGCCGTTTTCGCGAGTTTCTTCGGACGTGGATGAGAGCGTCGATGCAGGCGGCAGCGGCGCGAGGCGATCGTCCAATTGACGATCTGCCGGTTTCTCTTGCGCCACTTCGAGGCTGTTCACAGAGTTTATTGGATGCTTCAGCTTGTCGTGCGCCGTCACCCAGATCAGCAGCCCCGCGGCGACGGCCGCGGCGGGCGCCACCCAGCGCCACATCTTGGTGCGGCCTGTTGAAATGGATTGCGGCGCTCTCGACGCGACGGTGGCTCGCGGTGCGGTGGCATGCGCAACGGCGTGAGGCAAATATTCTTCTTCTTGCGAAGGGCTTCCGGCCAACACTGGCTCGGCCAGCTCTAAAACTTTTTCATGCTCGGCGTCGGCCATGTCGGGCACATCGGCTGCCACGTCGTCGGTGACTTCGAGGAGCGCCAGAATTTCCTGGCAGCGCGCGCATGCAGCAATGTGCTGCTTGGCGGCGTCCATTTCTTCGTTGGATAGCATGCGTTCATGAAATGCGGCGAACATGGCTGCATCCAGGCAAGCAGGCGAAGAGCCATCCCATTGAGGATTCGCCGCGGCGCTGGCATCGCGTGGCGCGCCCTGGCGCAGTTGGCGCTCCAGCGCTTTCTCAAACTTTCGTTCGCGATCGTCGTGGCCCATAAACTTGCCCATCCTTAGAACGAACTCCGGCCGGTTTCTTGCGTTCCGGCCTTAACTCTCTTTGCCGCCGCGTTCTGCCTTGGGAACTTCTTTTTGTGATTCGCCTCGCGAAAAAAGGTTGTCGAGATCGATCGGCGCGTCTTCGGACGCGTATTCAAAACACAGCGCGATTTCCGCATCGCTCAAACCAGTGGCTTTGGTTTGGCCGTCCACAGGACCCGAGCCGGCGAGGAGAATTTCTTCCACGACGTGGCGCAAATCGCGGCGCACTTTTTCCAGGTGGCGCGACACGCTGGACTCGTGCTCGCCGAGGACGCGGCCAATCTCCGCGAGCTTTTTTTCTTCCGCGTAGTACATTTTCAGGCGCTGGGCGTCGAGCGGCTCGAGATTATTCAGCGCGGTTCGCAGCGCGGCGGAAAACAATTGCAAATATTTCTGGCGATAAGGGTCGCCGGCCTGCGATGTCGAGGCCGCGATGGAGACTTTTATTCCGCCGTCGCCATCCTCGCCGCCCAACTCCTCGAATTTGCGTCCGGCGCGAATCATGTTCACGTGGCGCTGGGCCAGCACGGCGCGCAGCCAGGTCCTCAGCGAACTGCGCCCGTGGAAATAGCGCAGCAGCGAGCCGCGTTTGCCTTCGCTCAGCCCGTAAAGCTC
>JBBRZT010000335.1:0-4032 GCA_038236395.1 Candidatus Acidiferrales bacterium | reverse complement strand
GGGGTGAGCTCTTCGCTGCCGCCGCAGTTGCGCTGATTTATGCGGATGGCATGGAAGCCGTTTTTGAAGGCTGCTTCAGCGATGCCGCGCGCGTAGTCGGAGTCGCTGGATCCTTCGAGGCCATGGACGATAACGATGACCGGGGAGCCGGAGCGCGTCCCGGGTTGCCAATGACAATGCGCCAGCAAACGCGATTCGGGATCGACCTGAAAGAGGCGGTCTTCGGGAAGCGGAAGCGTAAACGTTCTTCGCCAGAAGACCGGGGCCATGGTCATGACATGCGCGTTGCGAAGCAGAGCGTGAGGCTCGAAATGTTTGAGGAAACGGGGCATAGCCGGGTCTGGTGGTAAAGGCCGCCCGATACAATACCATGCGTTCGGGGGAGTCCGCGGTCTGCAAGCGATGGCGAAAAGCGCACGCATGGCAGCCGGACTGGTAGGGCAGTTTCCGGTTGCTTAACTATTCGGAACTTCACCAAATGAACATCCCGAAGGCTCTCACGATGGGCCAAGAAGGACAATGCCGCATCCGACAGTACTAGTGAAGAACCCAACCGTCGGTCTATTTACTGAGCATTTGGCCAGCAATAAGCTGGGACTAAGCCGCAGAGGCTCCGGCGAAGTAGTGACATTTTTCGACAAATTCAGCATATTATTTGGCAGCTTGTTTCAACGGACTGAACTATCTGAGATTCATGCTATTCGGCAGAATACCCCGCCAGACGAGCGCGACGTGGATGCGGCCGAACAAAGCGTGGCGTGCCTGAGTGCGACTGTTGTATCTCAAGATGTCTCGCGTACACAGACAGGCGAGTCTGGCAGTGGAGATCGTGCGCGAATTCTCGTCTGCCTGCTGCCGGTGCTACTTGATGCGCTTGATGGGGTTGACCTGCTGGGTATGCTGCCCTTTCTTTCGGTCTAGGTATCGTTGAGTATCTTGAGCAACAAAGGACTGCAACACTAAGTACGTTTAGGCAGCACCGGAAAAGTGAAATCTGCTTACAAGTCTTATGCGGTTACCTATTTTTGCTGACCGTTACAATGGCAAACGCGCGATGCGTGTGAGTGTGGCCTGCGTATAATCCCAAGCGATCAAAAGCAGCGCTGCCACGTTCCACATCCACATGAACAGGGTCATCACCTTGGGGCTGTACGGCTTGTTTTGCCACAGCCACAACGTGTCGGCGACAAACCACGCCGCACCAAGCGCCAGGAAACCTTCAATTACGCGGTCGTGAAAATAGCGGGTGAGCAGCGCAACCTCCACGGTGAGAAATATGGCCATCAGCAGCTTGGTGCGTACCGCGCCGATGCGCACCGCGGTGGTGGTCCTGCCTGATTCTCGATCGGGGACAATATCCATTACTTCGCCGAACAGGTGCGAATGCATGGCGAACAGGGCGCCGGAAACGAATGTGGGCCAGGGCAATTGCGGGACGCCATTGACCCAACTGCTCAGGACGAAGACCAGCAGATAACTGGCCTGCATCAGCACGTCAAACGGCGGGCGCGCTTTCAGACGGATTTGGGGCGCATTGTAGAGCGCGACGGCCAGCAGGAGCACTGCGAACCACAGTAAACTTTGCGCGCCGATCCATATCAGAAATGCCGCGACGAACGGAATCTGCAGCGCGACAATCTGCCATCGCAACGCGGCTAATTGTTCGCGGCGCCCAAGGGAGCCGAACAAATATGTGCCCTTACGCGGGTTGAGGCGGTCCGCTTCCACGTCAAATATATCGTTCACGCCATACAGCACGAATCCTAGAGGAATCAATACATAGACCAGCCCCACCCAGAATTTCGCTGAATTGAAATTGATGGAATGGCCGAGCGGCATCAGGTAGAAGAGTGCCGTGGTGGTCCACAAGCCCGGGCGGCAAACCTGCAGGAGAAATGCAAAATCGCTCTGCCGCGACCGGGCCGTTGCGTTAGCCGCAAGCGAAGCAGCCGTTTGTGTCATTGATTCCAATATAGGACCGAAGCTCTCTCGCCGGGAAATTCAAAACCACCGGAAGTGTTGAATTCGCTATTTGGTCTGACGTGTTCGCGGCGTTTGAGCGCCTATCGGAGACTGGCTACTACCCAGGCCGGCAGCGGCTTGACCCGCGATAAACGGGCCCCTACAATGATCTATTCAC
Organism: Candidatus Acidiferrales bacterium; assembly: GCA_038236395.1. GTDB lineage: Bacteria > Acidobacteriota > Terriglobia > Acidiferrales > UBA7541 > Acidiferrum. Next base: position 1,892 of record JBBRZT010000335.1, on the reverse strand, counting down.
GTGAACAATTTCTTCGATTTAGTGAATGCGTTTGACGAGCCCAGCGGAAGCCTGCTGGGCCGCGCTGTTTCTGGGCGCGTTTCTTAGCGGGTGCTGTTTTTGGAAACGCCGGCTGGGCACGAAAATTCCCCTTTGCGAGGGCTGTGAATGAAGGACGGTTCGATTCCCGAAGGCCTTACTTTCGACGACGTGCTGCTGCTGCCGGGTAAATCTTCGGTGTTGCCGACGGAAGTGGATACGCAGACGAAATTCACACGCGGGTTGCCGCTGAATATTCCGCTGGCGTCGGCGGCGATGGATACGGTTACGGAGTCGCGGCTGGCGATTGCGATCGCGCGGCAGGGCGGCATCGGAGTGGTGCACCGCAACATGACGGTGGAGCGGCAGAGCGAAGAAGTGGACCGGGTGAAGCGTTCGGAAAGCGGAATGATCGTGGATCCGGTGACGATTTCGCCGGACATTACGCTGCGGCAAGCGCTGGAAATCATGACCAAGTACCGGATTTCGGGATTGCCGGTGACGCGCGGAGCGCGGCTGGCGGGCATTTTGACCAACCGGGATCTGCGTTTTGAAAAGGATCACACGCAGCTGGTGAGCGCGGTGATGACCAAAGAAAACCTGGTGACTGTGCCGGTGGGGACGACGCTGGAGGAAGCCGAGCGGCTGCTGCAAAAGCACCGCATCGAGAAGCTGCTGGTGGTGGACAAAGATTACAACCTGAAAGGGTTGATTACCGTAAAAGATATTCAGAAAAAGCTGGCGTATCCGCGGGCGGCGAAAGACGAGCAGGGGCGATTGCGGGTGGCAGCGGCGGTGGGGGCTACGGGAGATTTTCTGGAGCGCGCGGTGGAAATGGCGCGGGCCAAAGCCGATGTGCTGGCGATTGATACGGCGCATGGGCACTCCGCGCGGGTGATGGAAGCGATTGCGGCGATTCGGCAGCGCTTGCCGGAAATGCAACTGATTGCCGGGAATGTGGCTACTTTTGAAGGCGCGAAAGATTTAATTTCGCTGGGAATTGACGGGCTGAAAGTGGGGATTGGTCCGGGATCGATTTGTACTACGCGAGTGGTGACTGGCGCGGGAGTGCCGCAGATAACCGCGATCATGGAAGCGGCGCGCGCGGCGCAAGGGACCGATGTCCCGGTGATTGCCGATGGTGGCATCAAGTTTTCCGGAGACATCAGCAAAGCGATTGCGGCGGGTGCTTCGTGCGTGATGATTGGTGGATTGTTTGCGGGGACGGAAGAGGCGCCGGGAGAGACGATTTTGTATCAGGGGCGCACGTTTAAGTCGTATCGAGGGATGGGTTCGACGGCGGCGATGGAAGACGGGTCGGCGGACCGCTACGGGCAAGAAAGCGCGGAACGAGGGAAATCGGTGCCGGAAGGCGTGGAAGGGCGAGTGCCGTATAAAGGATCGCTGGCGGCGCTGACCGATCAGCTGGTGGGCGGATTGAAGAGCGGGATGGGCTACGCGGGGGCCGCGACGCTGAATGAATTGACGACCAAGAGCAAGTTTATCCGCATCACCAGCGCGGGATTGCGCGAGAGCCACGTGCATGACGTGATCATTACGAGGGAAGCGCCGAATTACCGCATGGAGTGAGCGATTTCGCGGCAAAATAGAATCATGAGATGCGGTAAACTTTTTCGTGGCTGACTCGCAACCGTGGCGCAATCCGCGCCCCGCTCCACAACTATCGCAGATGGAAGGGCGGGTACACATGCCGCGCAAATACAGCCTGTTGCTGGCGTGGCTGCCGGCGGTGTGCTGGGCCGGGCTGATTTTTTCGCTGTCGACGGATACCTTTTCCGCGCATAACACCGGGAAATTTCTGAGGCCGCTGGTTTTCTGGCTGATGCCGCACACGACGGAAGCGGGTTTTCGCG
>JBBRZT010000334.1:0-4036 GCA_038236395.1 Candidatus Acidiferrales bacterium | reverse complement strand
TTCTTGTTTGTATTGGTCGAATTTTTCCAGGAAGCGGGTGATGTCGGGTTTCTGGATGTAGTAGGGGGTGGAGAGGCGGAGTTTGCTGGGGTCGGCTCCGCGGATGCGGATTTTGTGGGAGTGCCAGAGCCAGTTTTCGAGCTCGAGGCGGAGGACTGGGGGGACGTTTACGGTGATGATGGCGCAGCGGAGGGCGGGATCGGGAGAGGTCCAAGATGTGGCACCGCGTTTTTGCATTTCGGCGAGCATGTAGTCACCGAGTTGGCGGTGGCGGCGCTCGATGCGGTCGAGTCCTATGTCGTTGGCGAATTTTATGGAGGCGCGGAGGCCATGGAGGGCGGGGACGTTGGAGCTGCCGATGCGCTGGAAACGTTCGGCGCGAATTTTTGGGTCGTCCCAGCCTTCGGTGACGATGGTGTTCCACAGGCGGTCGATGACTTCGTCGCGGACGTAGAGGAAGCCGGAGCCTTTGGTGGATTGCAACCATTTGTGGGGGCTGGAGGTGTACATGTCGCAGCCGAGGTCGTGGACGTTGAGGCGCATCATGCCGGGGACGTGGGCGCCGTCGACGGCGGAGAGAATATTTTTGGAGCGGGCGAGAGCGGCGATTTCTTTGGCGGGGAGAACTACGCCGGAGAAAGTGGTGATGTGGCTGAAGAAGATGACGCGGGTGCGCGGGGTGATGGCGTCATTGAAAAGATTGAGGACTTGCGCGGCGTCTTTGACCGGGCGCGGGAGAGTGATTTTTTTTACCACGATGCCGTAACGCTTGGCTTTGAGATTCCAGGGGTGCTCGCCGCCGGGATGTTCCTGATCGGTCATGAGGACTTCGTCGCCGGGCTTCATGTCGAGGCCGTTGGCGATGTAGCTGTTGGCTTCGGTGGCGTTGCGGAGGAGGGCGATTTCGTCGCGGCGGCAGCCGATGAATTCAGCGAGAGGATCGCGGAACTCGTTCCAGGAGGCGTAGCCCCAGATGGGGTAGTCCTCCGGTTCGTGCTGATCGAGTTTTTCGGTGGTGGTGTAGGCGTCGAAGATGGCGCGGAGGACGGGGGCGGGGCTGGAGCCTACTGTGCCGTTGTTGAGGTAGATTTCGTCTTCGGGGATCAGGAATTGTTTGCGGAGCTCGGCCCAATAGGCGTCGTCGTTTTTGTCTAGGAGGGAATGATCGGGGAGGGTGGCTGGTGCGTTTTGGAGCTGAGTGAGGAGATTGGTGTTTCGGAGGGTTAGGGCGGCGGAGAAGCCGGTGGAGAGGAAGTTGCGGCGGTCGAGCATTTTGGGGGCCTCCTGTAGGTGGATGGCGGATTGTGTGGGGCTTAGGAGGGGAAAGCAACTATTTTTCGTGAGAGATGGTCGCGACTTCGAGCCGTTGGTGGCACGTTCACTGTCCGGTTAGCGCGTTAATCAGGTATGTCGCTCGAACTGGTCTTCATAGCCAAGTTCCGGTCAACGACATTGCTGCAATAAAGCCGGCCGCCGCCAGCAGCCAGAGTTGCAAAATGGCTAAACTCAAGGCAAACCAACGCAGTCCTTTCATTCTCCAGACCCAGTAAATGCCAAGAATTAGAGAACCAAGGTCAAAGAGGTCTTCTGCCCGAAGCCCCCAATAATTCGGTCCAGGGAAGTGAGGCTGCTGCCAATCAACTCGACCCAGGACGGCAACTGCAAGCACCGCCGGGAAGAATAAGAATTGCAGAATGACAATGGTGTAGGTCTGTTTCCAAATCGGCTTATTGAATGGCCGTTGACGAATGGCTGACGCGATTAAGCTTACAACGAGTACTACGGTGCCATACACAAAAGGAGGCACGCACAGAAATTCGAGGCTCCACCGCAAGTAAGTCCAAAACGCCATCCAAAAGTGCGCCATCTCACGAGTTTGATGGCTACATAATACTTTGGCAATACGCGGTAGTGTTGTGTGTCAACACAGATACTAAATCAAATTTCGGCCGTCGTTGGTGGCCAATACCCAAACTGCTTCGGTCAACTCCCGATTAGTCGGATAACCGGACAATGAGAACTGACGGATTTCACTTGTACGATAAGCGCGTTAATCAGGCCCTAGCGTACTTCCACGAACGGTTCGGTATAATTTCTCCATGGAACAGCCAGAATCGCGGGACTTAACAAACATTTCGTTTGATGACTTTGTAGCTTTGATTTTCAATCCCGCCGAACAATTCAAGCCCGATGTACTTCTGCCCGACATGGAGATTAACGCGCAGAGCGTCTGCGGCTACTACGTACAATTGTTTCAGCAACCGGAATTTCTAACTTCGCGTTTTACAAAACAGGAGCTTGAAGAAGGTTTCTGGGAAATCATGGGTTACACCCATGATTGGTCTCTTGGCGACCTCATCGATTACTCTAACGCGCCGCTGTCCAGCCGCAAGGAATGCATTGAATCCATGGCCCTCCTTTTTGAACACCTTTTCGCCCGCGAGCCCCTGGATACCTCTGTTCATATGTGGTGGGATTCTCTCTGCTATTCGTGGCACTGCGGGAATAGAAAGCGAGAGCGCGGAGGCGAGGACTTGGAGTTACAGGATACCTATTTTCAGACCCTCGCCAAGGTTCTTGCGATTGATTCCTGGATTTGTCAGGGTGCCGCGCTCCATGGGTTGGGCCATCTTCACCATCCCGACACCGCTGCCCTAATTAGCCGATATATCGACGAGCACCCGTCACTCACCAAAGAACAGGTCGCCTACGCTCAAGCTGCGGCCAAGTTTGAGGTGTTGTGAATCGGCTGAGGTTCAAAGGTATTCCTGACTAGTTAAATTACTGGACAGTGAATTCAAGTTTCCGAGTAGCGCGTTAACCAAGACTTGAGCATTACTTGGTTTTGCTCGTCACTCGGGAACTTTATTTTTGGGCTGTGGGGCGCGATAGACCCAATAGAGGCCCGCCGGGAAGGAAACCGGTCGAACCGAGTCATGGTTTTCACCAGGGTAGAGCGTGAAGCGATAATCCAGCCCAGCAGGTTTCAGTTCGTCGAGCAGTTTGGCGAATGCGATGGTGTCTCGATCAAATCCGAACTCATCCTCGCCGCCGACGGAAATATCCAAGCGGACCGGTGATGGCAGTTCCCGTAATTTCTGGCGCGCAGCCGAGAAAAGCAAGCGGTTATCCCAACTCAACGCGGGGCTTGCAGCTACGATCTGTTGAAAAAGCGCCGGCCGTTGCTCCAAAGCGTAGATCGCAAACAGGCCGCCGTAAGAATGGCCTAAAAGGCCGCGGTCCGACGGAATCGTGCGATACGTCCGATCGACGAAGGGAATCACCTCGTGTTCCAGAAAATCGAGAAACGCTGCTGCGCCCCCCGAAGCCGACTCGCGTGACGTTTTGGTCGGTGTGAAATCACGCGCTCGCAGCGCCATCACATCTGGAGTTGAACCATAGCTGACGTTTACCATAATGACTGGGCGCATCCGCTTCGAATAGACGTTGTTATTCTGGAGAAACGTCATCAGCGGAAAATGCCAGCCATCGAGAATGTAGAGCACGGGATAGGACTGGCCCGATGTTGCGTAGTCACGGGGCAATGAAACGAGGAGATCATACCGCTGCCCAATCTTGGCGGACGTCAGGGTACGCTGTTCGGTGTCAGTCAGGGTCACCGACGGCGCGGGACTTTGGGCAAGACAAACTATTATCCCCGAGAGAAGGAGTACGAGGGCCGTCGGGCAGATAACCGGAATCGCTTTCATAGGTTGCCGTTCAAAACGTGCTCATCGTAGCAAAAACGCTGCTGGCGGTTGATCCAATATAGCCCACGCAGCCACGACTCACAGCCTAATAGCAAGGAGGAAAATGCAGTGGCGGCTGCTCGCCTCCTCGCGCTTGATGAAACGCCCGGATAGGGCACCGCGATTCGGCTCGCATGCTCAAGTCCTGGTAAGTTTGAATGTATAGGTCGAAGGAGGAGCGTTTGGTGTAAAAAAGCTGAACTCAGCGGATGCTGATTCAGAAAAACACCAAGGAGGCTCCCCTATGCAACCTATGTATTACATCGGACTGGATGTTCACAAGCGGA
>JBBRZT010000333.1:0-4043 GCA_038236395.1 Candidatus Acidiferrales bacterium | reverse complement strand
GCGCTGGAAGCGGCGCATGCCAAGGGAATTGTTCACCGGGACATCAAGCCGGCGAATATTTTTGTTACCGAGCGAGGGCACGCGAAGATTCTGGATTTTGGATTGGCGAAGGTTGGCGCGGCGAAAAAAACGGGTGTGGGCGTCGACGGTGCGACGCTGGGGGCGGATTCCGCGCAACTAACCAGTCCGGGCAGCACGCTGGGGACGGTGGCGTACATGTCGCCGGAGCAGGTGCGCGGGAAAGAACTGGATGCGCGTACGGATTTGTTTTCGTTTGGGTCGGTGCTATATGAAATGGCCACGGGCACTCTGCCGTTTCGCGGCGATACCTCCGGGCTAATTTTTAAAGCGATTCTGGATGGGGCGCCGACGCCCGCTGGGCGCGTGAATCCGGAGTTGCCGGCTGAGTTGGAGCGCATCATTAATAAGGCGCTCGAAAAGGATCGGGACCTGCGGTATCAGTCGGCGTCGGATATTCACGCGGATTTGAAGCGTTTGAGGCGGGATACCGACTCCGGAAAAATATTGGCGTCCGCGAGCGCGTCTGGTTCGCACGCTGCTGTGGAACCGGGAAGCGGTTCGCATGCAAGCAACGCCCAGCAGGGTGCGGCAGCAGGGCAGAGTAATAAGAAATTTATCCTTGCGGCGGTTGCTGTGGTGGCGCTGCTGGCGGTGGGATTCGCGGCCTATCATTTTGGAGTGGGGTCGAAGGTCCCCGACCAGCCCGCGAAAATCACACAAATCAGCCACTGGGATAAGCCGATGGATTTCGCCAAGCTGTCCCCGGACGGCAACACCGTAGCGTTCAGTTCGCCGGTTGCGGGAGTCGCGCAGGTATTTGTGATGCTGGCTTCAGGCGGCGAGCCGCTGCAACTAACCAATGACGACGGCGAAAAGGTGGTTTCCAATTTTTCGCCCGATGGCACGGAAATTTACTATGTGCGGCAATTTGGCCGAGACGAGTGCTGGTCGGTGCCGACGCTGGGCGGAAGTCCGCACCGCCTGGTCTCCGGTAAGACTCCGGCGCCGTCTCCCGATCGCGAGTATATCTATTTCACGAAGCAAGGAGCACGCGCGATTTTACGCGCGAATCGAACCGGACTGGGGGAGGAGGAAGCGTTCGCAATGGATCCCAACACCTGGCCGGTGCGACAGATCCTGCCGTTCCCGGATGGAAAGCATTTGTTGGTGGTTACCGCCGACTCGGTTTCCGCGCTGGAAGCCTTCCATACCTACGACGTCGATCTCCCTAATCAAAAGGCGGACGATCTGGGCGAGGTGCCCGGAAACTCGGGGGATGTAGTGTGGGCGGAGGGCGGGAAAAGCGTGCTGTTCAGCAGGACCATCAACGGGTTGACGAACATCTGGAAATTCAGCCTGCACGACAAATCACTGGCACAAGTGACGTTTGGCACCGGACCGGATGTTTCACCCATGCCCGACCCGTCGGGAAAAGGCACGTACATCGTAAACGGGAAGTCCTCTGGATTTTTGACCTCTTATAACACCCACACCAAAGCGTCGACGGACATCGCGTCAGAAAACGCGACCCAACCGGCCATCTCTCACGATGGGAAGCGGGTAATGTACATCACCATACCCGCGAGGGATCGGAACGAATTGTGGGTATCGGACATTGACGGCAGCAACAAAGTGAGACTGGCCCCGTCGGGAAATCTGGCAACCTCGAGCTGGGCACCAGACAATTTTCACCTAACTTTTACCTCCGAGGAGAAGGGCAAGCCGGCCAAAATTCATATGGCCGGAGCCGACGGCAGCGGGCTGCGCACGCTTATCTGGACCCAAGGAACGGTTCAGAACGTGTTGTGGGACGACGATCAGAAATTCCTGTACATCAACAGCCTCGCGAGAGGCGTACGCCGAGGCACTATCTGGAAAGAAAGCGTAGACGGGTCGCCCCCGGAGAACCTGACGGAGGGTTGCGGTTTGGCGTTCGGCACTGCTCCCGGTGGACAATTTTTAATCAGTTTGATCGCAGGCGGCGAAAAGATCGGAATTTATGAATATTCCCTGGCCGATCGCACCTGCACGCTGCTGGTACCCGATGTGGTGACCTTTGGCCTGGTATTCGATCGCGACGGCAAGTCCTTTCTGTACGCGGTGCCTTCCCGCCGGGACGTTACGATTTATCGCCAGAATTGGCAGGTGGGTAAAGCAATTGGCTCTCCAAAAGTTGCGCTGAAGCTTCCGTTTGCATTCCCTCTGGTTTCTGGCGGCAATGCGTATGATTTTACGAGCGATCTTTCCACGGTGGTTTACGCGCGCCCGGGCGGGCATGCGGACTTGTACCTTCTAAGCCAAAAATAAATCGCTAACGCGTTCTTCTCGATCGCTGCATGTGCTACGCCGATTGGGAAGACTTCCTGCAAAACTAATTGGAGACGGATTTTTCGGGGTAGAGGCGCTCGAACTCGGGGTCGCCGTGGAGCATGGCTAAGTCGGGATCGCGGCGGGCCCAGACGGAATCCTTGGAGCCCGCTTCCCAGGCTTTGCGCAGCGCGTCGAGGGCTTCGGATTTCTTTTTCAGCAGGCAATAGACGCACGCGACGTTGTAGAGGATGGAAGCTTCGTTGGCGCGCAGGGTGACGGCCAGATTCAGTTCGCGCATAGCGTCGTCTTCGCGTCCGGTTTTGGCATAGTCCGCGCCGAGGACGATGCGCGCGCGGGCATCTTCAGGCACACGTTTCAAGTGGCCTTCCAGCGCCGCCATTCTCCGCAGTGTCATGTTGTGCTGGGCTTCTTCTGTTCCGATATGGCCGATTGAATTCACGATAGGAACGTAGACGTTATAATCTTCGCCGCTGGCGGCGATGGCCGATTCCGCGATGTCGACGACTTCCTGGTAGCGGTCGGCGGCAAAAAGAGCGCGGCACAATAGATAGAAGGCACCGTCGCAATCGCGTTTGCGCTCGATGGCTTTTTTGACCATGCGCACGGCTTCGTCATACAAGCCCGCGGCGTAAAGCACCCACGCCTGGCTGACGTGGGTTTCCGGCAAATCCCAGCGCAGAGCGACGGCCTTGCCGGAGGCTTCCCTGGCGCGCTCGACCCACACCTGATCGCGGCTGAAAAAGGAGTAGTACATGGCGCAGGCGTTGGCGCACGCAGCGTAGGCCAGAGCGAAACTGGGGTCGAGAGTTACGGCGTTTTCAAACATCTGTAGGGCGAATTCGACGTCCTGGCGAGTGAGGCGGCGGGCGTAGCGTTTGCCGCGAAGATACAGATCGTAGGCCTGAAGATTTTCGGTGGGCTTGTCGGCGAGCGCTTCGAGTTCCTGCGGGGATAAAGTGACGCGCAGGGCCTCGGCGATTTTGCGGGCCATTTCGTCCTGCACTTCGAAGACGTCTTTCATTTCGCGGTCGAAGCGTTCGGACCACAGCGGGAAATCGGTTTGCGTGTCGATCAGTTGAGCGCTGATGCGCAGGCGGGCTCCGGCGCGGCGCAACGTGCCAGTGAGGACGTAGGCGGCGCCGAGTTGTTTGCCAAGCTGCGTGGGCGTGACGGGCTTATCGCGAAAGGCGAGAACGGTGGGGCGGGAAAAAGTGTTGAGGCCGCGAATTTTGGAGAGCTCGGTGATGATGTCTTCGGTGATGCCGTCGCGGAGATATTCGTCTTCCTTGGCGCCGCTTAAATTTTCGAAATAGAGGACGGCGACGGATTTTTTGGCTGGGCCGGCTGGAGCGGCGGTAACGGAAGGCGGCGGAGCAGGTTCAGTTTTTTCCGCGGCTGGCCGGCGGCTGGAATCGAGGTCGCGTTTGATGCGCTTGAGATCGGCGCGCAGTTCGGAAGCGGTTTGGTAGCGCAGGTCTGCATCTTTCTCGATGGGCCAGTTCTCTTCGACGATCACCTTGTCTTCGCCGTTGAGCCAGCGCGAGAAGAAGCGAGCCATCGCCTCGCGGTGCAACTTCGGGTAGCCGTGTGATGCGTCGGCTTCGATCAGTTCGACACGCTCGGGGAAGCCAAGCTTCGTGTAGACGCGCTTCGCTTCGCGGAAGGTATCCCACGTTCCCTGAATGTCGAAG
>JBBRZT010000332.1:0-4047 GCA_038236395.1 Candidatus Acidiferrales bacterium | reverse complement strand
AGGTCAGTTCCTGAGTACCGACTTATCGAGACTTAGCCAACGATGAAGTATTTTCGTAAACTCTATTCATGGTCTTCACCAAACGCCTTCGGGAAGGGGTACGCCGAGGCGAAATCACTTGCAGTGTGCGCATCTGGTTGAGTCCCCGCGTCAGAGTAGGCGCGCGATACCGCATGGAGGAAGGCCAGATTCAGATCGATTCGATTGACCCGATAGGGTTTCCAGACATCACGCCTGAACTCGCGCGCGAGTCTGGATTCCTCGGGGTGTTGGACCTGCTCAAAGTCGCAAAACACGGCCGTGGTGAGAACATCTATCTAATCAGGTTCCACTACGTGCGTCCGCGTGCCAAGCGAATCGCTTCGGATAAGAGAAAGCCGTCGAGTGGCCAACCAACTGGACGCGGTCGAGTCAAGCCGCACTGAGAATCCGTGAATCATATTGGTGCAACGGAGCCGGATGTTTGCGCGGAAATAATCCACACGCCTAAGGCATTTGTCTTGACACTACGTAACTGATGTTGCATAAGGTCCATACTGTGCGTTACAGATTTATTCTCACCTGCGCCCTGCTGTCAGGCCTGCTCTCTGGCGCTGCCTACAATCAGGACGTCATCCTCAAAGCTCGCGGAACCAAAGCTAAAGAGCCAGCGCCTCGCTTCAACGCCACCACTACCGCCGGCGAAAAGTTCTCTAACGTCTCCATCAAAGGCAAAGTAGTACTTCTCGAGTTTTGGACCACCTGGTGCTCCTTCTGCGCCGTCGAAGCCCCCTTCGTTGACAAAATCAATCACGAATTTGCCGGCAAAGATCTCGTCGTTCTCGCTGTCAACGTTGGCGAGTCCAAAAAAACTGTAAAGAGATATCTCGAACAGCATCCTCGCAACGTCAAAATCGTCCTCACCGACGACACCAACCTTGCCGCCATGTACGCCGCCACCGTCTACCCCATTTACGTCGCTATCGACCGCGACGGCAACATCGCCGCCACACAACGCGGCGCGGGAGGCGAGGACGCCCTCCGCGACCTCCTGGCCACCGCCGGCCTGGAAATCGAAACCGACTCTGACACCAAATAGCGCCGAGCTCGCGACCCTCCTTGATTCGCGCTTTTCTAGTGTCCGACCGGTCCCCATTTGCAATGGCAAGTAACCCATTCCGCATCGGGCGGCGGTCTTCGACGCCGAGCTCGCCACGCCTGCGATACTCTGCATTTGCATGCAGACCGTCATCGTAGCTCCCCCGCAAGAGCAGAGTCCTTCGTCGCCGGCATTGCCCTCCCGGCCGCAGAGTCCCTGGATTTATCGTCCGTGGATTGACTTGACCGTGGGCTGCGGAGCCTGGTCCGCGCCGCTTTTGCTTGCGGGATTTTATTTTGCGAATTCCCACCAGCGCGGCTGGAGCGTGGCGTTTTATTTTCTCGCGCTGCTCTCTAACTACCCGCACTTCATGGCCACCGTTTATCGCGCTTACCACACCCGCGACGAATTCGAAAAATATCGCCGCTATACCGTGCAGGTCGCGCTGCTACTCGCCGCTGCCGGAGTCGTCACGCACCTCTGGTATCCGCTGCTTCCCTGGATCTTCACCCTCTATATTTGCTGGAGCCCCTGGCACTACACCGGACAAAATTTCGGATTGCTGATGATGTTCGCCCGCCGCGCGGGAGTCGCGCCCACGCCAGCGGAACGCCGCGCGCTCCGCCTCTCGTTCATCGCCTCGTATGTTTTGCTGATGCTAAGCTTCCACTCCGGCGCGTCCGGCGATCCACTGATCCTTTCTCTGGGTCTCGCCGCGAAATTCACGCTACCCGCGCGAGCCGCGCTGGCGCTCTTTTTTGTCGGCGCCAGCGGCTGGGCTCTTCGCTCGCTGGCCCGCAGAAGCAATTTCCGCAGCGTTCTGCCGGTCATTACCCTCACGTTGACGCAATTTCTCTGGTTTCTTTTACCCGCGGTAATCGAATTGGCCAGCGGCCGTGAAATCCCGCAGACCCGCTACAGCAGCGGACTGCTCGCGGTGCTCCATTCCACGCAGTATTTGTGGATCACCAGCTATTACCAGAAAAAAGAGGCTCGTGCGGCCGGCGACACGAGTTGGTCGTACTCCCGTTATCTTGTAACCCTGATTGCCGGCGGCATCGCGCTGTTCATTCCTGGACCGTGGATCGTCAGCCGTGTTTTTCACGCCGATTTCGCCGCCAGTTTTCTCACCTTCACGGCGCTGGTAAATATTCACCATTTCATTCTGGACGGCGCCATATGGAAACTACGCGATTCGCGCATCGCTGCGGTCCTCCTGGATGACCAGCAAAAATCGACGCATGCTGAAAACGAAAAACAAAATAGTTTTGCGCGGACTACTCGCTGGCTCACAGGACGCGCCCCTGCCGCTCGCGCGTTTCGCATCGCCGCGGTGGCGTTGCTTTTCGTTTGGGCTGCTGTCGACCAGCTGCATTTCTGGTGGGCCAGCGAAACCAGCGCTCTTCCAGTACTTCAACGCGCTGCGGCGCTGAATCCCGACGACAGCTCCGTGCAAGTCCGTCTCGCTCGCGCCGAGCAACTTGCCGGCCAGCGCGAGGCTGCCCTCGCGGCTACGCAGCGCGCCGCTGACCTCAATCCCGCCAATCTCGCGTTGCAGGAATCTTATGGCCGGAGTTTGATCGAAGCCGGCCGCGACGCCGACGCCGCGGTGCAGTTCCAGAAAATTATCGCGCGCTGGCCGCGCAACGCCGACGCCTTGGTCAATTATGGAACACTCGCGTATCGCCTCGGCCATGGCGCAGAGGCCGTCGACAACTGGCAACGCGCCGTCGACGCTGACCCCGCCCAGTCCAACGCGCAGCTCTATCTCGCGCAAGCTCTCGATCAACAGGGTGAATCACAGGCGTCAGCGCGCCACTATCGCAGCTATCTGCAAATCATCGCCGCGCGCCACCAGAACAATCCCGCCGAAATCCGCCCGGTGCTCGCGGCCCTCATCAAAGTCGCTGACGCTGATGCCGCCATCAATCACGCAAGCGATGCCGCCAAGGGTTACGCCGCGGCCGCCGGATTTGCAGACCAGGCTGGCGAGAAGGCGCTGGAAAGCCTGGCCCTAGTTCATCTCGCCGATTTGCAGGAAAAGCAGAATGACTTTCGCGGAGCAGCGCAGTCCTACCAGCGCGCGCTGCAACTCGACGCGCAGCTTTCCGATCCGCGCAGCGCAGCATCTGACTGGTTCAATTACGCCCAGTTCCTGCATAAGCAACAACAGCCCGAGCGCTACGCGTTCGCTGCCCTGCTGCACGCCGAAAATCTTCTGCAGACCGCCCCCGGCGACGAACTCACCGCGATATCGCAAGCTCGCTAGCAAAGCGAAGCTCGCCTCGGGCAGGAAGCCGCCGCCGTCCGCCGCAAGCTTGACGAAACCGTCGCCGCGTCGTTACACCTGCAAGTCCCCGCGCCGCCGCCGAAAGAATAGCCGCGGACGCCATACTACAGAATGTAGCGGGTTGCATCTGCCTTCACTTCAGCGATTCGTCTACTTTCCTCATGTCGTCGTCGGCACCCAGCAGTTCCCACCGTTGCAATGACAGCGGCACGTTGCCATTACTCCACACGTAATCGTGAAACTCGCGAAGGTTAAACTTGTCGCCCAGCTGCAGCCGCCGGTCGGCCAGCATGCGCTCGATCTGCAGCTTGCCAATTTCATAGTCGATGGCCAGTCCGGGAGCGCTGGAAAAACTGGCAGCTTCGCCTTCGGCTGTTTTTCTGTCCATCGGCACCGTCCGCGCCAGGTAGTCAGCCGCTTGCGCGATGGTGAATTCCCCGAGCGCCAGCTTTACATCCACCTCCACGCGCAAGGCCCGCAAGCGCATGAAATTGTAAATAATCTCTCGGGTGCGCGGGCTGTCGTCATACAGACCGGTCGCCAGCATCAGCTCTTCCGAGTAAAAGCCGAGTCCTTCGTTGACGCCCGAATCGTAATACTGGCGCCGGATGGGGTCGGGATTCCGCCACGCCAAAGACAATTGGAAGAAATGTCCCGGCACGCCCTCATGCACGCCGGT
>JBBRZT010000331.1:0-4056 GCA_038236395.1 Candidatus Acidiferrales bacterium | reverse complement strand
GGCTCTGGGTCGCCATACTGTACTGAACTTTTTGGCCTACAGATGGCCTACGGACTGGCCACTTTGTCGGTTTTATAGGTTTCTTGGTTTGGCTTTTCTGTAAGTTACGTGCTGTCAACGCCGCCTTTTGTACGACATTTACTAGACGCTGATTTTCTTTGGGCGGTTTTCCAACCCACCTTTGCAAAGGGGTGGGTTTTTATTTGGGGAGATTCTCGGTTCCCCTCCGCCACTTGCGACCGGGAGGTGGACAATACCAGAGTATCCAACGACGTTTAGCGAAATTGGGAATTACATCCGTAGCGTCGGCGATGGCCTGTTTTTCGTTGCGCGCGGAGAAATTCAAATTGAACATCTTGCGGCCGCGATAGATGTTGAAATTGTAGTACATGGGCACAGAATATCACTTGGTAGGATAATGGGGACTGGTCGGACCGGTCCCAACGTATTGTGTGCTTATATGCCCAAATCCAACGAGGACAAGAAGCGAATTGAACGTTGGTTTGTCCAGGCTGCGCGTCGAGCGAGTGCGATCATTCCTGACGGTGTCATTTACGATTTCGAGAAACCAGACTTCAAACTCGCGAGTCCTGATGGGCTTATCGGTATCGAAGTCACGGAGCTTCTAAGGAAGGACAACACAGGGCCGTTTCCGCCGGTCGCTGAGGCAACTCTTCACGAACAAGCCGTCGAGGCGGCCGAGGAATATTATCGGAAGTCAGGCGCAATACCAGTCAGGGTTATCGTCTATTTTACAAACGATTGGAAAAGTTATCGTCGGCCGCAGGACCTTGGACGCTCATTGTGTGATTTCGTGGCGTCGCACAACAAGCATCTTGACACATACACAAAACGAGATGTACCTGACGACTTCGATGTAGTCGGAATCAACCCACCTGATGGGCAACCGTGGCTTTGCGGTGGTTCTGCAAATCTCGGCCCTCTCCAGCAAACGGAACTCGCGCTGGCGATTAGAGATAAAGAGAAGCGGTTACCTTTGTACCGAGATAATCTGCCTGGCGCACCGATTTGGCTAATGGTCTATATTTCAGTCACTACGTCGCGAACGGTTGCACTGCCGTTTGACGCGTCAACGTGGAAGTTTGAATCGGCGTTCGACAAAATTGTCTTATTCAACTATCCGGAGGGCGAGGTCATAGATATCGGTGCCGCTCGCGTCAGCATTAGCTGATGTAGACTTCGAGGCCGCCGACCACTCCTCAAAACGGTGTACGATGCCGCGAGGAAGGAACCCATGCCGGCGCTGGACTGGTCACAATGCTCCGCAATCGAAAGCTCGCCTGAAAGAGTAAGCGGCGCGTGGGTGTTTCGCGGCACGCGAATGCCGGTTGCTACCGTTTTTGAGAATTTCGAAGCCGGCGCGAGCATCGAAAACATCATGGAATGGTTCGACGTTAGCCGCGAACAGATCACAGCGGTCCTGGACTTTGTCGCGCGCAGCCTCGCGGTTTCAACACATGATTAAGTGCAGAAGGAGCTGAAACATGAAAGCCCGTGAACAGCAAACGAGACGAACGACATTCGGCTAGTACTGACAGTATTTGAAAGAGGCATTCGAAAACGAGCCGTTCGAACGCAAATGATTCGAACGCCAGCAACATTCCTACTTCGTTATATTTACCAATAGTTAAAGTATTACTTTAATTGTCGGCGCGTCGACATTTTCACTCGCAAACCGGGCATTACTTGTCTAACTGATGTCGACTTCGAGGCCGCCGACCCAGCCGGTCCCGACGACCCGGCGGCGGATTTGTGTGTGCTATGATTTTTCTTTGGGTGGTGAAGGAGTTTTTTGCGTATGACTGCACGCGTTTTGGATGGGACCAAAATTCGCGATGAGATATTTGGCGAATTGAAGATGGAGATTGCGGAGCTGGCTGCGGCGGGGATTCGGCCGGGGCTGGCGGCGGTTTTGGTGGGGGAGAATCCGGCTTCGCAGCTGTATGTGAAGAGCAAGATAGCGGCTTGCGAGCAGCTGAGGATTGCCAGCTGGATGCATACGCCTCCGGCGACGGTGACGACGCGGGAGATGCTGCAGCTGGTGGACGATTTGAATGGCGACAATGCGGTGGATGGGATTTTGATTCAGCTGCCTTTGCCGGCGCAGGTGGATACCAAATTGATTCTGGAGTCGGTGGATCCGGCGAAGGATGTGGATGGGTTTCATCCCATGAACTTGGGGCGGCTGGTGAGCGGGCGCGAAGGGTTGGTGGCGTGCACTCCCGCGGGGTGCATGGAAATTTTGCGGCGCGGGCATATCGCGATTGAAGGCGCCAACGCGGTGGTGCTGGGACGCAGCGACATTGTGGGCAAGCCGATGGCGCTGCTGTTGATGCATGCGAACGCTACCGTCACGATTTGCCATTCGAAGACGCGCGATTTGCCGGAAACGGTGCGGCGCGCGGACATTGTAGTGGCGGCAATGGGCAGGGCCGGTTACGTCGGCGCGGATTGGATCAAGCCGGGGGCAGCGGTGATTGACGTAGGGACCAACCGGGTGACCGATGCCGCGGAAGCGGAGCGGCTTTTCAAAAATACGCCGGCGCGCTTGGAAAAATTCCGGGCGAAGGGCTCGGCGCTGGTAGGGGATGTGCATCCGGACGCGGCGAATGTTGCGGGCGCACTTACTCCTGTGCCGGGCGGCGTGGGGCCGATGACCATCACCATGCTGATGAGCAATACGGTGAAAGCGGCGCGTTTGCGGCGCGGTGAAACTTCAGGAAAGTTGCCTTCCACGAAACCGGCGCACAGCGCCATCGCACGATAGAATCGCTCATGCTTCGTCTGGGGCTTACCGGCGGAATCGCCAGCGGGAAGAGCACGGTGAGCGCGATGCTGCGCGAGCTGGGTTTTCCGGTGCTGGATGCCGATTCGATGGCGCACGAGCTGATCGAGCCGGGTAGCGGCGCGTATGACGAGATTGTGCGGGAATTTGGCGAGTCTGTTTTATCCGCGGACAAAAAAGTTGACCGCAGTGCCCTGGCGAAGATTGTTTTCGCCGACCCTGCCAAATTGCAAAAGCTGAACGCCTTCGTGCACCCGCACGTGGAAGAAACAATAATTTCGAGGCTGGCGGAACTGGAGCGCGAGGGCTCGCACTGCGCGGTGTTTGTGGAGGCCGCGCTGATTATCGAGGCCGGGCTGGACAAGAAGCTGGACGGTGTGGTGGTGGTGTGGTGCAAGCCGGAGCAGCAGATCGAGCGGTTGGTGGCGCGCGGCATGAGCGAAGAAGACGCGCGGCGAAGGATGGCGGCGCAGCTTCCGGTGGAAGAGAAGGTGCGGCAGGCCACGGAGACGATTGATTGCTCCGGTCCGATGGCGGGAACGAAGCGGCAGGTGGAGCAACTGGCTACTAAACTTCGCGAACCGCGTCCAATAAGTTGAGAAGCGTTGAGGCTGGGCGTGGTGGTGGTGCGGGCCGTGGTGCGGGCCGCGGCGAAAATGTATGCTAATTCGAGGGAAGCTGCCGCACTTGAAAATTGAAGCGGCAGAGGGACAACGAACATGAGCGTTTCCAGATCGTCGAGTGCGGTACGGCTATTGCTGGCGGCCGTGGTGATTATTTTTTGCGCGTATTGGGCGGGAGGGCGCTGGGGCGCGCATCAACCGGTCAACGTGCAGGCTTTGCCGCTGGGAGAAACGAAGCCCGCGGGCTTGTCGCCCAGCCTGGCGCAGCGGGATGCGGCGTTGACGGATGACGAGTCCATCAACGTGCGGATTTACCGGCAGACGGCGCCTGCGGTTGCGAATGTGCTGACCAAAGCGACGCAATACGATTTCTTCATGGACCCTGTTCCGGTGGAGGGCGCGGGGTCGGGGTTCATCATCGACAAGCGCGGGTACATCCTGACGAATTTTCACGTGGTGCAGGAGGCGCAGTCGATCGAAGTGGTTCTGGGCGACCAGTCGCGGTATCCGGCGAAATTTATTGGCGCGGATCAGCGCAACGATGTGGCGCTTTTGAAAATCGAGCCGAACGGAAAAAATCTGGCGACATTGCCGCTGGGCGATTCGGGGACCTTGCAGGTCGGGCAG
>JBBRZT010000330.1:0-4071 GCA_038236395.1 Candidatus Acidiferrales bacterium | reverse complement strand
GAACGAACTTTTTATTCGAAATACCGGCTGGTCGGAACCCCCACGGAAACGTTGGCGATGGTGCGTTCAGAATTGAAGCAGCTGAAGTAGCCCGCGCGAACTGCGCGTGATGGCAAATTCGGGATACAAGCTGCGCTAAGTCGCGATACCTCGCGGCCCGCGGGCGGTCCGGTGGCGGATGCAACCGTTGTAACATTGAGTGATACCTTACTATTCGATTCCGGCCTTTCCTCCAACAGCTCACTTTCTTATAATTAGAAGGCCTCGCCCGGGTGCGGTCGTGTAAATTGCGTCGCGCAAGAGAGCTGTTCCCAGCGGACAGCGGAGAACCTTGAATGTGTCCGGTTGTGGTTTCGTGATGAACTTTCGCTGGAATACATTTAGCACTCGATGCCGGGTCGTATTGTCATGCCTGCTGTTGGGCCTGTTCGCGGGCTTGCCGGCAACTTCGCGGGCGCAAACATTCGCTGATCTACGATCGATCAATTTTTCTCCGGCCGGCGATTTGTTGCCTCCCTCGCTGGGGCGGCCCGCCCGGTTTGGACGATTCGCTGCGAAACATTGTGTAACGTCGATTCCGGCGCCGACGCTTGGAAGCGGGGGCCCCCAAGCCATTGGCCGTATTGCCTCGCACCTTGCATCCACACCGCTGTTCGTTGCGAAATATCCCGGGGACAAATACGCGGCAGAAAATTATTCCGCGGCGAAATATTCTGACGGTGAGCGTTCCTGTTCCGCCGCCCGGAATGTGGTGGACGCTGGGGCGCCCGGAGCGCCGTACGCGATCCCGATGGGTGTGTTTTGTTCATCGGCCGAAACTCTGCCGGCTTCGCCGATATGCGGCAAACGAGGCGATGAAGTCTATATCCGCACGTGGGATATCTTGTGGCCTGCGATGGTGCAGCCGGAAAAAATCGTTCGCAGCGAGCGAACCGGCCAAAATTTTCAATGGACTCCCGCGTTGATTCAGTCGGTAGAGTTCCTGCTGTTCGAACACGCCTTCCGGCTCTTGGACGATCCGTACCTGCGCTACCTGCTGTTTCACAAGCCTTTCTGGCACGACTACCTGGCTTCCGCGGGACAGTTCGACATGTCCCGTTGGGGCGACGGCGACGATTTTCTGGTGAATTACATCGGTCATCCGATGCAGGGTGGCGTGACCGGAAATATCTATATCCAGAACGATCCGCGGGCGCGCGCGCTGAAATTTGGAAAGTCCAGCGCCTATTGGCAAAGCCGCATGAAAGCCATGGCGTGGTCGGCTGTGTACAGCGCTTACTTTGAAATCGGGCCGGTTCTGAGTGAAGTGGCCATCGGAAATGAAGGCGGCTACACCTACTCGCCTGGTTGCGGGCATTACGTGTGCGACCGGCCCGGCTATAAACCGCCGACCAACAACACCGGCTGGGTGGATTTCATCGTCACGCCGACGATGGGAACGGGTTTGATGATCCTGGAAGACAGCCTCGACCGGGAAATCATGGACCGCTTCTTCCAGGAAGATCGCAGATTCGGCATCAAAGTGGTGAGGTCCATGTTAAGCCCCACGCACAGCATGGCGAATCTGCTGGCCGGGCGCGTGCCGTGGTTCCGTTTTTCCGATGATGTATTAGAGAGAAACGCGGCGTTTGGCCCGGCCGTTAATCCTCGGCTGGACAGCGAAGAAGCGTGGAAATACGAACATCGCTGGAGCGCCGGCCTGCACTACACCAACATCGATCTGCCGATGGATTGGCCCGGCTGCCCGGCCTGCCGGGTGCACAGTTCCGGGGCAGGCGCAACGCTCGGCTATCGTTTGACCAAGTTGATTTCGTTCGATTCAGAACTCAACGTATTTCCCGGTTCGGGTTCCGCGAACGGAAAATCGCGCGCAGAAGAATTTCTGGCAGGCGTGAAAATCGGCCGCACCATTGGGTCCTGGGGGCTTTTCACCACGATGCGGCCGGGTTTTATTCATTACGAGAAAACATTGGCGCCCGGAAGCCAGACGGATTATGAAAGCGCCAACCGCTTCGCCTTCGACGCGGGAGGAGTGGTGGAATACTACGCATCTTCGCGATCCACCATCCGCTTTGACATCGGCACGACGTTTGTCCGCTACCTGACCGGCCATCCCGATCCGCGGCAATTGCCGCAGACAGTTTTATCCGACGACTACATCACCACACAGGGAAATTTCCATTTGGGCAGCGGTTACGTTTTTAGATTTTAAGCTGCCGGAATCGTCATTCGATCAGGCCGCGCAGGCTTTGGGCACGGCCGACAACTTCGAGAGCGCCGGGCGGGATGGGCGCAGTTTGGCGGCAAGCTTTTCGCGCAGCCGGCGATGCGCGCGAAAAAGTCTCAGGCGAACCGCCACGCTGGAAATGCCCAGGCGCTGCGCCACTTCCTGAGTGGAAAAATGCATGACATCGAGCAGCAGGCACACGCGGCGCATGTCGGGCGGTAATTCCAGGATGGCCGCGGCGAGCAGCCGACGGGTTTCGTCGCGAAGAAAACCCTGTTCCGGATTGGCGAGCCGGGAAGGAATCTGGGAACCGACGGACTCTTCAGATCCGCTGCTGGACTGATCGAGAGAGAAGACTTTTCCTTCGCGCCTGCGCCGGATGACATCAATGGAAGCATTGGTGGCAATGCGGGAAACCCAGGCATGCAGCTCATCATGCGAGCGGGTTTGGGTGCCGACGAATTGATCAAGGCGGCAGAATGTTTTCAAAAGCGTTTCCTGACGAACGTCTTCCGCATCGTAGGAATTGCCCGTGAGCCTCAACCCCGATCGGTACAAACTGGGGGCATAGGGCATGACCAATTGCGCTAAAGCGTCGCGGTCGCCATTGCGGGCGCTGTTGAGCAGCGTGTAGCGAGCGCGAACCGCGGCGGCGGTGAGGGAGTTGCCGGTATTTGAATCGTGCGTGGCCAATTGTGTCGTATTCATGACACTGGATGAATGGCAGTTCGGTCACCACGCGCGCGAGGCGTGGAAACTACACAAAACAAGGAGCAAGTTTGAGAAATGCGGCGGCTACGGATTGCCGGCGTTGACCGCTTATGGGATTGACACCTGCGAAACCGGTCACAGTGGCTAAGCGTATTCGCTGCTTGTTGCCTGTACGGATAGACAGTTAGTTGCCGCAGCACACCAGCGCTAACGTAATCCCGATGGATCCCCGGACGGGACTACACTCGTCGCAGTTCCTTCCGAGGTGAACAAATGAAGCGATTACCAATCACCCTGACCTTGGCTTTCGCAGTGCTTTCCCTCGTTTCCGGCGTGTACGCGGGGCCGCAACACGCGCACCGGGCCACTCTTTCGGGAGTAGTGGTGGGTCCCGGCGGCAAACCGGTGGCGAACGCGGTGGTGACCTATCAATCGGGCGGCGGGGACACCCCGCATGCGGTGCGTACCGATGCGCACGGGCGCTTTTCAATTCCGAAATTGCGGCGGGACAATTACGATTTGCGCGCGTCCGCGCATGGCATGTTTTCGAACTGGGAGAAAAATGTGATGTTGCGTTCCGGCGAACAGAAAAACATCACGTTGCGATTGACGTCCGGCGCGGAGATATCGAAAACGGCGACGAAGGCGCCTCAACCGTAGACGCCACGCAAGTACCCTACCCCCTGCATATCCCTTGTATAACACCATATATATGAATATCTTAGGCGGCTGCCTATTCTAAATCCAACCAACGGAACATCACGGTACTAGCTACCGAGTACTGCCTACGCTGGGCCTGGTGACCCATTGAGGCGTACAGCGATGGTCTGTAATTTATGAAGAACGGGTTGGGGGCCGCGCGGGGACAGCGGCTCCGCAAGGGGTCGTGTGCGAGCTACCCAACCCGCCAAGTTTCTTCCCTTCACTATCGCGCTAAATGCGCATTCAAAATGCTCAGCAGAAACCGGTGGGTTTCGAATCGCGCGTGCAGGAATCTCACCATTCGCGGGTCGCACACAGGATTATGCTGCCACTGGTCAGCAAGGGATGCATCCAGCTTCCCGGCTTGGTTTTGTCGCCGGGAACAAGAATGATGCGGTGAGCCCATTGGGCAATCTGATCGAACGAATCGT
>JBBRZT010000329.1:0-4156 GCA_038236395.1 Candidatus Acidiferrales bacterium | reverse complement strand
GGCGGATGCAGCGGGAACCCAAAAAATACCAAGCCACTGATACTTTCCAGAATTTGTTCCGCGGCGGCCAGCGAAGTCATCCGTCCGCCCATGGATTTTCCTCCCGCGAATAACGGAAGATTCGGCGCTAATTTAGCCGCCAACTTCACAGCGGCCGCCACGGTTGCGAGCAAAACCGGCTGCGGATCGGGAACGCCGCGGCGCTGCTCCATGTAAGGAAATTGATAACGCAACGTACCGATTCCCACGGCGGCCAGTTCGTCGGCCATCGCGCTCGTGAAGGAATGATTCATCCCCGCGCCTGCGCCGTGAGCCATCACCAGCAGACACGAAGCCTTGGCCGGCAAGAGCAGCAACGCGGAAACTTCGTCTTTATCCAGAACGGAAAATTGCAATTCGCGTACGGCGTTCATTGCAGCAACTTTTAACTGAATTTTATTTCCGTGAATTTGGTGCCCGAAAGAGGACTCGAACCTCCACTCCCTTGCGAGAACCAGGTCCTGAACCTGGCGCGTCTGCCAATTCCGCCATTCGGGCACAAGCGCGGCGCGTGCACACTTGAAATTGCACGCGTATTGAGGCTTTTTCATTCTGCCCGCCGCACTAACCTTTGTCAACGAACCGGCTCGTTCCGCCCGCCGCTCAAAATGCTCGGCTCTTGCATCCGCTCGTGGCTGTGGCACTATGGCGACATGGGAAACAAAGACTCACGTCGGCGCGAAAAAAAGAAACCCAAGAAACAAATTCCAAAAACTTCCATGCGGCGTGACGAACATCCCGTCCCAGCCGATACCCGTATCAACAAGCCACCGGCGCCTGACCGCCCCTGATCGGCTTTCGGCCCAGGCTCTATCAAACGGCGGCCGTTGCTCAACCCGCGCTCGGCGGGGAGCGTTTTATGCCCCTCTACCTCCACATCCCAGGCATTCGTATTGCAGATACTAAGCAATAGATATTCAAATTTATGAGGGGTATACTCCGCCCTATACGGTGCTAGTCCGTTCGGGACAGGCATCGTGACTTCGGTTCCGCAGGGGGTGTTTTATGGAATCGCTTTCGGGCCCCATTTATTACCTTTTAATCGCCTGGGCTGTGGTCACCGGGATCTTTTTGCTCCTATTGATCCGGCGTACTTTGCTGGCCAGTCATGAAGACGATCAGATCTTTCTGGACTCCGCCCAGGAGCACATGGCCAGGGAGCAGCGCGAACTGGTGGCTAAGATCATGCGGCTTTCCAAGCCGATAACCACCACCGGCATCACCGCCGGCACGCTGCTGCTGGTGATTGCGGGGATGTGGATTTATCAGGGATTGAAGAATTTCTAAGCCTGACGCGTCGCTCGAGGTTCACGCGGCTAAGGCTTGGCGGTTGGCGGTGTGCTCGCCGGAGTAGTGCCTGTCGGGGTCGTCATCGGCACCATCGACGTGTGATTGTGCACGATGATCCAGTGGTTATTCCTCTTCTCCATTACCAGGGTGGTCTGACCTTGTGACGTGCTAGGCTGCCCGTCCACGGTAGCGGCAAAATCCCACTGGTAACACGCCCACGCTACGTTGCCTTGCACCTTGATCATGGTATTTGAGCGGTCCAGGCGCACTTGCGCCATGCGCGCGCGCTGCTGCTGGTACACCGCGAGATAATTCGTCCAGCCCACGATGGGGGGAGCGTACGCGCCATTCACCACGGTGACGTCGTCGGCGTAATCCTTGTGCAGTTTGTCTACGTCGCCGACCTGCCACGCGCCCAGCATTTCTGAAATCATGTAATCGATCTGGTTTTCATCGGACATAGGCACCAGCGGATTGGTGCTGTCCGCGGGTTGAATGGCGGCGGGCTTCTTTTTCTTGTCCTTTTGCGCCGCGGCGGGGGAGGCGCAGGCAAACGCGAGGGCCGCAACGACCGCAAAGGCAAACGCGGATCGCAGCAGGCGGCGCGCTTCACAAGTTGTAAACGAAATTTTCATTCCTTGAAAAACTCCTTTTCAATGAATGCGTTTTTTTAGAGAGAACTGCTAGAGGATAGCACGGCAAATTTTCACCGGCGCGGGTGTGTCCAGTTGGTCTACTGGCGATTTTCTAGGCGCACTTCTAGCGACTTTGATTCACAGGTGCGGCCGCCGTCGGCTGCGATAGGTTTCGTCCCGCTTCGCGCGAGGCACTCAGTAGATTAACGAACAAGCGATACGCGCCCGGCACGCCTTCCGGCAATTGCCTGAAAAACGCCAGCCCGGTGTAGATGTAGGTGCCCTTTCCGACGTGTGCATATACCACGGCGCCGTTCTGCTCCGGCTCGCCGGGATCGTTCATGCTCAGCAGCGGAGTGTATTTGGGGTCGAACTGGTTCCAGAAATATAGGCCGCGCTCCTGAATCCAGCCGGTGAAGTCCTCGGGCGTGATTTTGTTGGGGCGATTCAGCAGAGAATCGTCCGGCTTCAGAAATTTTACCGCAGCATTTTCGTCGGTGATGCGCGGCAACGGACTGTTCGGTTTGTCCGAAGCGATTTTCGCGGGGTAAGGCGCATACTGGGCTTTATCCCAGGCAAAATCGCGCTGATACTGGACGACCAGCGTGCCGCCATTCGAAACGTAATCGAGCAAACGCTGATTTGCGCCCGGCAATTCCGGGCGCAGCTCGTAAGCGCGCACGCCGACAACTACGGCATCGAAGCGCGAGAGGTCGCCGAACGCCAGCGCCGCGGCATCCAGCATCTCCACGTGAATGCCCAGCCGTTCCAGCGCCTCCGGCACCGGTTCACTTTCCGCGGAAATGTATCCGACGCGCAGATTCTCCGGCACGGTGGCGTCAAACGCAAAAACGCGGCATTCTGCCGGTTCGCTCCAGAGCTGTGTGGGAAGAGAGGGCAGCGGCGCAAGCGAGGTAGTGAATTTTTCGTCGCCGCGCCGCACGAACGCCGTTACTGGATATGTTCCGCGCGACAGATCACCGGGCGGCGTGACATTTAATTTCGCGTAGAGATCGCCTGCGCCGGAAAATTGAAGTGCCATCTCGGGACTGACCGTCCAGCCTTGCGGCGCGTTCAGTCCGACATTTACTTTCGCCGCCCTGGTGGCATACGAATGCACGCGCAGCAGCACGTCGAATGGTTTTTTAGCCTTCGCCAGCAACTCAATTTCCTGATCGGGTTCCAGCGCCAGCGTGTAAGCCGGCACCATGCGCACCGCCACACGATCGATGCGCGTCGAAGTGGCTTCGATGTGCGTCACCACCCGCTCCGCGGTAAACTTGTAGCCCGCGATGGTTACTTCCTCCGTGGCGGTGGCCAGCGCCGGCGGCTCCGGTTGCTGCCGCTCCCAGATATTTGGCGGCGCAGGCGGCCGGTTGATCGTCCCCGTAAATTTCTGGCCCTTTGCGGCGTCCGTTCCGCTGGCGGTTTGCGTGGCGTTGGCCGGCAGCGCCAGTTGCAGTTTTCCCAGCGCGCATCCCACTTCTTTTCTGCAACGCGCTTCCGCGTCCACCGTAAATGACTCTCCTGCTACCACGCCGCTGCGGTCCGCCTGCGCAACAATTTCCAATCCGGCCGCCAGAGTCAGCGCGCGATCGATGCGCTGCTGCGCCCAATGAAGTTCGGTCAACAGCGGATCGCCCGCGACCCAGTGTGCCGCGTGGTCTCCGCCGGGATACAGGGAAGCCAGCGCCTTCGCGGCCGCGGCAATATTTGCCGACGCTTGTTCCCAGTGGAGCGCCAGCGCCTGTTCGCGCGCTTTGGCGAGATCGTCCTCGGCTTGCTTTAAAACGGGGCAGAAGAACGCTCCGGGCGCGCAGGCCTCCGCGCCAGCGCCTGCCGCCGCATCGCCGCCCAGGGTGTGCAGCGGCTGCGCGAGTGATGCGGGATCGATTTTTTGTCCGTTCTCGGAGACCAAAGCGATGGGCCGGTGCAGGAAAGAAGAACCCAAAAACGCCGAGATGCCCTGCGTGCGGTGATTCGCAAACGCATCGATGCCGATTTCGCGCCAGGTTTTTCCCCACAGCGGCGAAACATCGTCCAAGGCAAGTTGGTAGCTCGCCGGGTTCGTCGGGCTCCCGCCGCCGCGATCGACATTCAGAATCTGCACTGGATGCTCTTTACCGCCCCACGGTTTTTCAAAGTCGGCAAGCGCTTGGCCGCTGGTTGCTGCAGCGAGCAGCGCGGCGTCC
>JBBRZT010000328.1:0-4165 GCA_038236395.1 Candidatus Acidiferrales bacterium | reverse complement strand
GGGCGAATCGTCGCGGTCGGGAACATCGCTGATTGGAGCGGGAGCGGGCGGCGGCAGCGGCGGAGCCGCGGGGTTGGATATGGGCAGCAGCAACTTTGGACAGACCATCCTGGGCGAGGCGGTACAGGCGGCGGTGACGGACACAGCCACGCAACTGGATACTGCCGCGGGCAACCTGCCGACGGTAAAAGTATCGGTGTCTGGGCTGGTTGCGGACGTCAGCGGCAATTCGCTGATCATCAATGTGGGCAGCAAAACCGGACTGAAAGTCGGCGACACGTTGGACATCAGCCGGCAGGTGCGCACTGTAAAGGATCCCGCCACCGGCAAAGTGCTGAAGGCGATCACCGACAAAATCGGCAGCGGCACGGTTACGCAGATCGACTCGGATTCGGCGACGGTGACATTCACCGGCACAGGCCCAGCGAAGGTCGGGGACGTTGCGGCGACACCGTAGCGGTGAGCAGGAGCCCGGCAATCCATTTATTTGCGCGAGATACGGAGTTGTCTGACACTTCTTTGCCCCCAGGATCATTTTCGTAGAAAGTTCGAGGAGTTTCTATGAGCCAGGATTACGTCGCAGGCCAACATCTGGGCGATTACGAAATACTAGGTGTCCTCGGCGCGGGAGGAATGGGCAAGGTCTACAAGGTTCGCAACGTGATCTCCGATCGCGTCGAGGCCATGAAGATTCTTTTGCCTAATCTGGCTTCGGAAAAGGAACTGGCTGACCGCTTTCTCCGTGAAATAAAACTGCTGGCGACGCTACACCACCCCAATATTGCCGCGCTCCGCACGGCGCTGACACTCGACAATCAATTGGTAATGATCATGGAGTTTGTGGATGGAGTGACACTTTCTTCGCGATTGCATGAAGGTCCGATCCCGCCGGCAGAGGCAGTGCAGTATGTGGATCAAGTGCTCGCGGCGCTCAGTTATGCGCACAAGTTGAACATCGTGCATCGCGACATCAAGCCCGCGAACATGATGTTGACCACTGATGGTGTGGTTAAGTTGATGGATTTTGGCATTGCCCGCTCCGGTGCAGACCGCAGCCTGACCACCACGGGCACCACGCTGGGATCGCTGAATTACATGCCACCTGAGCAGGTGAGAAGCGAGGGCGTGGATGCCCGCTCGGATATTTATTCACTCGGCGTGTCGATGTACGAAATGGTCACGGGCATGCTGCCCTTTGAGGGCTCCAGTAACTACTCACTTATGTCGGCGCATCTCGAGCAGACGCCCAAGGCGCCCATTGTTCACAAGCCGGGCCTGCCGGAATCGCTGAACCAAATCATTCTCATGGCCCTGGCGAAAGACCCAGCAAACCGCTTCCAAACGGCGGATGCGTTTCGCTCAGCGTTGAGTACCGTGGATATCGAAGCTCTGAAGCCCGCGCCGGCTGGCACGACGATGCCCGCTTCGTGGATGCCGCCGTACAGCGGCAGCGGCTCGGAGGCGACGATGGCGGTCAACACTCCCGCGCCGGAATTAGCTCGCAGCGCAGCTTCCCGTGCTGGTGTGAGCAACCGACCGGCAACTTCGGCGGGCGCGGGCGGGTCGATTGGATCGGGTACCGGTTCGGGCCGAGCAACTCCACCACAGGGAATGGCTCCAAGTGTTGCAGCATTGCCTCCTGTAGCAGTTTCCAGCAGCAAGCGTGGCCTTTACATGGGACTGGGTGCTTTGGTGGTCGTGGGCGTGCTTTTTGCGGCGGGTTTTTATTTACCGCGCAGGTTGAAGATACATGCGGGGGAAAGCAAGGCAACGATGCCGGCGCCGCCCGCCTCGGGAGACGCGAAGGATTCGCAACCATCTCCGCCGGCAGTTCCAGCAAGCGCGGCTGACAGCGTGCCGAGCGCACCGCCTGCAGCGCTAGTTCCTGATACGACCGCGGACCCGGCGAAAATAAAGCGCGCAGGCGGCAAGTCCGACGCCGCGGGCGGATCGAAAGAAATGGCCAATGCGGCTCGGGAGCAACGAGCCGCCGCCGAAGCCCAGGCCCAAGCCGAGAAGGCGGCCGCGGCTGCTGCCGCTGCGGAACTGGAAGAAGCGGAGCACCTGGAAGAACAACTGACGAGCCGGGCCGCTTCGATTTCTCAGAGCCTGGACAATTTGAAAGCCCAGCAAAGTAGTCAGGGCTATGGATTGCGTGGCGACGTGGTTTCCGCGGAACAGCGAATGCAGACGTACATGTCCAAAGCCCAAGCCGCGCTGCAACGGCAGGATGGCGCGAACGCGAAAAAATATTTTGACCAGGCAGACCGGGAGATCGCATTTCTGGAAAAATTTCTGGGCCGGTGAAAACTCCAGCAAAAGATTTGCTGACTTGTGGCCGAGTTGAGTGACTAAACCTGGGTCTACACGACGGAAGCCATCCTCGTGGCGGGCTGTGGACCGCCAGAAGCTACGGACTGAATCGAAGTTCCGCCATCCCCTCAACAATAAAGCGTCAGGCCATTGAGCTCGCCGCCTGTTTTACGGATAACCGCGAAAGATCCTGCTGGTTCGGGTTCTTCCGGATCGCGGCACGCGGTGCTGGCCGGTTTCCTGGGCTGGACGCTCGACGCATTTGATTTCTTCGTAGTTATTTTTCTGATCGACACGCTGGCGCACCAATTCGGCGTTCCCAAAAAAGAAATTGTGCGTACGTTGACGTGGACGCTGGCGTTTCGTCCCGTGGGAGCGGTGATCTTCGGATTGCTGTCCGACCGTTTTGGCCGGCGCATTCCGCTGATGATGAATGTGATTTATTTTTCCGCGATCGAGCTGCTGTGCGGTTTTTCTCCCAACTACACATTTTTTCTGGTGATGCGCGCGCTGTTTGGCATCGGCATGGGCGGCGAGTGGGGCGTGGGCGCTTCGCTGGCGATGGAAGCGGCGCCGGTGAAGTGGCGCGGAGTGTTGAGTGGAATGCTGCAGTGCGGATACTCGGTCGGATATTTGCTGGCGGCGGTGGCGGCGCGATTCGTTTTGCCGGCATGGGGTTGGCGGCCGATGTTCTGGATCGGCGCGTTGCCGGCGTTGCTGGCGCTGTACATTCGTACCAAGGTTCCGGAATCGGAAGCGTGGAAGCAGCATCGCGTAAAAAATACGGGGCAAGTGCTACGGGTGGTCGCGGGGCAGTGGAGGCGCTTCGGGTATCTCGTGGTGCTGATGACTTTCATGATGTTTCTCTCTCACGGCACACAGGACCTGTATCCGGATTTTCTCCAGGAAGTGCATCACGCCGGCGCCGCGGTTCGCGCCAACATCGCGGTGATCTACAATATCGGCGCAATTTGCGGCGCGATTATCTTTGGACACTTCTCGCAGACGCTGGGGCGGCGGAAAAGTATGATTGCGGCGCTGGGGTTGTCGCTGGCGGTGATTCCATTGTGGGCTTTTGGCGGAAGCCTGGCGATTCTCACCGTAGGCGCTTTTCTGATGCAAGCGGGCGTGCAAGGCACGTGGGGGGTCATCCCCGTGCACCTGAACGAACTGGCGGCCGACGCCGCGCGCGGGCTGATGCCCGGGCTGGCCTACCAGATGGGAATTTTGCTGGCGTCGCCGACGAATTCCATCGAGTATGCACTGCGCGATCACGTCGGCTACCAACGAGCCCTGGCGGGATTCGAAATTGTCACCATCGTGACGCTGGCGGTGCTGCTGTGGTTTGGGTCGGAAGAGCACGGGCGAAGTTTTTTGCGCGGGGATAATTCCGGGTAAGGACAGAACAGGGAGAAATCGCATGGAAAGAAAATCTTGGTCGCGTTTACCAACAATCGGCCTGGCACTTTTAATTTCACTAATGGCTGCCAATCAACCGTGTCGTGCGGAAGAAGCCTCCACCGCGGTGGGAATATTCGAGGGCCATGGCGATGTGGGGACGATGCTCCACGTGGGGTCCAGCGAGTACGACGCTGCCGCACACAGCTACACGCTCACAGGCAGCGGCGAGAATATGTGGTTCAACTCCGACAATTTCCAGTTCGCGTGGAAGAAATTGTCGGGCGACGTGGCGCTCACCGCGAATATTTCTCTGGTCGGCCAAGGCGGAAATGCGCATCGCAAAGCGGTACTGATGATGCGCCAGACGCTGGATCCCGATTCCGTGTATGCGGATGTGGCGTTGCATGGCGATGGGCTGACTTCGTTGCAATATCGCGATGCGAAGGGCGGC
>JBBRZT010000327.1:0-4203 GCA_038236395.1 Candidatus Acidiferrales bacterium | reverse complement strand
GGAGACTGGCAATGGGCGATAAGCTCCTTCAGCGTGGCCGTGAAATCATTAGCCAGGTCCGCGATGTCCTTCCCAGGATGAAGTTTCTGGTTGTACGTCCACCACAACTCGAGCCGGCCGTTGAGCACTACGCAATTTGTTTCGAGTGCCTGGCGCCGCTTCTGTTTCGGACTGTGCCACGGCCCCGTGGATTCATCAGCGAACCGAAACAACGTTGAGCCCGCCAGAATCTGGTCGAATTGGCCGAGATAATTGAACACCATCGCCGGTTCAGCTGCGGCTGACAGCTCATTTCCGGCGGTCAGGTAGCGCAGAATTCCAAACCCGATTCCGCGTTGCGGAATTTTCCGCAGCTGCTCTTTGGCCGATTTAAGCGTCTCGCCCGGTTGCCAATTCGCGCCGGCGTTAGGCAACTCCAGGCGCACTGGGAAAATCGACGTGAACCAGCCTGCGGTGCGCGACAAATCCAGATCTTCAAAAATATTTTCGCGGCCGTGCCCTTCGAGATTAGCGAACAGCACCGGAATGCCGCTCCACTTGTGCCAAGCGCGCAACAATGCCGCCAGCAAGACGTCATTGATCTGCGTGTTGTAAGCGGCCGGAACGTTTTGCAGCAAAGCCCTGGTTTCATCCGCCGTCAGTGAAAGCTTCAGAGTAGTCGCCGCACCTTCCGTGTTATCCGCGGACGCTCCCGTCTTCTCCAGCGGCTTCAAGGCATCCGCCGCCTGGCGCGGTTCGGTAACCGCCTTCCAGTAAGACAGTTCACCACGCAAAGTTTCGGACGCGGCGTATTCCGTCAATCGCTCGGCCCACGCTTTATACGACGTCGTCTTGGCAGGCAGCTCCACTTTTCGTCCGGCTTTGAGTTGCCGGTAAGACGATTCCAGGTCTTCCAGCAGCGGCCGCCAGGAAATACCGTCAATCGCCAAATGGTGCACAGCAATCAGCAGCTTGCCCGGCTGATTTTTGCCAAGATCAAAATAAACCGCGCGCCACAGCGGCCCGTTCTGCAAGTTGAGGCTGGCTTCGGCTTCCGTCGCGGCCGTTTCCAGCGTGGCCTTGCGTTCCGCTTCGCCAACTTTCGACAAATCCGTCCATGTCAAAGGCGCGCTCTCGTCGGAGCCTGAATACGACTGGCTCCAACCATCCGCTGACTCAACAAATCGCAAGCGCAGCGCATCATGTTGACGGCTCACTTCCGCCAACGCGCCTTCCAGCGGCGAGCGTTCCATCCGCTCGGACACGTCGAACAAAAACGCCTGGTTGTAGTGTTGCGAATCCTCCAGATGCTGCTCAAAAAACCATTTCTGAATGGGCGTTAGCGGCAAACTCCCGGCTACTATTCCCTGCGCGGCCGATTTTTCCGGCGTGCCACTCATCGCGGTCGCCACCGCCGCCAGCTCAGCAACCGTCTGGTGCGCAAATAACAACGCCGGTGTCAGTTGCAGACCTTCGCGCCGCGCCGCCGAGATGATCTGTATGCTGAGGATGGAATCTCCACCCAACTCGAAAAAATTATCGTTCACGCCGACGCGTTCCACCCGCAACGCCTTTGACCAGATGGCCGCCAGCTTTTCCTCGGCCAGCGTTCGCGGCGCAGTGTAACGTCCCGCAAGCTCCGGCCTGTGCTGCTCGGGAGCCGGCAAGGCTTTGCGATCCACTTTTCCGTTGTTGGTAAGCGGCAGTTTATCCAGAAACACGAAAGCCGCCGGCACCATGTAATCCGGTACCTGTTTTTTCAGATGTTCGCGAAGCGCGCTCACTTCCGGCGCAGGCGAGGTGGCCACCAGATAGCCCACCAGGCGTTTGTTACCGGGTTCGTCCTCTCGCGCCAGAACGACAACCTGCCGAACCGACGGATGCTGGCTCAACACCGACTCAATTTCTCCCAGCTCGATTCGGAAGCCGCGAATTTTTACCTGATCGTCGATACGGCCCAGATATTCGATGTCATGGCCCGGTAAAAATCGCGCCAGGTCTCCCGTTTTGTACAATCGTGAGCCCGGCTGCCCCGTCAAATGGTCGGAAATAAATCGCTGCTCGGTCAATTCCGGGCGCCGCAGATAACCTCGCGCCAGGCCCGCGCCTCCAACGTACATTTCACCGGGAACTCCCACGGGAATCGGTTGCCGGTACGCATCCAGAACGTAAATTTTCAGATCGGGAATCGGCTTTCCGATCACGCTGCCTGAATTCAGATCGTCTTTCGATAGCGGGCGATAAGTAACGTGCACCGTCGTTTCCGTGATGCCGTACATGTTCACCAGCAGCGGCTGTCGGTCGCCATGGCGTTCGGACCACGGCCGCAAACTTTGCATGTCCAGCGCTTCTCCGCCGAAAATCACGTAGCGCAGCGCCAGTTTCTTCTGACCCACGGATTCTTCCACCTGCATCAATTGCCGGAAGGCCGACGGCGTCTGATTCAAGACCGTTACTTGTTCCGCGGAAAGCAATTCGTAAAATGCTTCCGGCGAACGGCTCACCAGGAACGGAACCACCACCAGGCGCCCGCCATAGAGCAACGCGCCCCAGATTTCCCAGACCGAAAAATCGAAAGCCGAGGAGTGGAACATCGTCCACACATCGGATTTATTGAAGCGGTACCACTTCTCTGTCGCGCGCATCAGCCGCGAAACGTTGCGATGCGTCACCATGCAGCCCTTCGGTTTTCCCGTCGAGCCCGAGGTGTAAATCACGTACGCCATGTGTTCCGGCGTGACCGCGGTCACGGGATTCGTCTCCGGCTGCGCTGCGAGCCCAGCCGCTTCATCGTCCAGACAAATCGTGCGTCCGCCGTGCTTCGGTAAAGCGGCCACCAGTTTCTTTTCCGTCAGCAGCACGGGTGCGTTGGCGTCTTCCAACATGAACGCCAGTCTCTCCGCGGGATAGCTCAGGTCAATCGGCAGATACGCGCCGCCGGCCTTGAGCACTCCGAGGATCGCAATTACCAGATTCAAGGAACGATCGACGCAGATGCCCACCAGCACATCCGGTCCAACGCCGCAGCCGATCAATTGGTGCGCCACTCGATTCCCGCGGCGATTCAATTCGGCGTAAGACAAAGTTTGCGATTCAAAAGTCAGCGCCGGCGCGACGGGCGTCAACGCGGCATTGCGCTGGAACCATTCATGCAGGCATTCCACATTGTCGAAAGACGCTTCCGCGGTATTCATGAAGGTCAGCATCTGCTGAACTTCCGCTTCGTCCATCATCGACAGCAACGCCAACGACGTATCGGGAGAGGTAATGCCTTGCTGCAGTAGCCGCGCGAAATGCTTCAGCAGGCGATGCGCAGTTTCCGGCAGGAACAAGCTGGTATTGAATTCGAGAGCCAGCGCATAGCCATCCGCCACCGGTGTAATTTCCAACACTAGGTCAAATTTCGCCCCGCCGTTGTGTACCGGCACGGAAGCCACCTTCACGCCGGCGGAGGCAAAATCGGTGTTGACGGTGTTCTGCAAAACGAGCATCACCTGAAATAGCGGCGGGTGGCTTAAATTTCGCGCCAGCCCAAGTTCGTTCACCAGCAGTTCGAACGGCAAATCCTGATGCGCCAGCGCTTCCAATACTTTCGCGCGTACCGCCTGCAAGTGGCTGCGGAAGGGCGCTTCCTCATTCAGGTTCGTTCGAATCGCCAGAGTGTTGATGAAACATCCAACCAAGTCATCCAGCGAAGAATGTCCGCGGCCGGCCACCGGCGCGCCGACTACAATGTCCCGTTGCTGGCTGTAGCGGTAGAGCAGCGTTTGAAACGCCGCCAGCAGCACCATAAATGGTGTGCAACCTTCGCGCTGCGCCAACGATTCCACGCTTTGCCGTCCGGCAACGGAAATCTGTTGATACACCGAATTTCCAGCGAAGGTCATCGCCGACGGTCTGAGCTTATCGGTCGGCAATTCCAGCAGCGCGGGAGCGCCGCGAAGTTCTTCTTTCCAGTAGCTCAGATCAGACTGAAAATCGCCCGAAGACAATCGCCCTTGTTGCCACGCCGAATAATCCGGATACGAAGTCGCCAACGGCGTCCATGAAGGCTGGCGCCCCTCAAGAATTGCAGCGTAGGCTTCACTCAGATCTCGCCACAGAATTCCCGTGGACCAGCCATCGGAAACAATGTGATGAACGTTCAGCACCAGGATGTGATCGTCTGGTCCCAGCGTTATCGCCAGGCAACGCAACAATGGTCCGTGAGAAAGATCGAAAGGC
>JBBRZT010000326.1:0-4216 GCA_038236395.1 Candidatus Acidiferrales bacterium | reverse complement strand
TTCGTACTCCTCAGCGTGCGCGCATTGGCGACACGGCTGGGCACCGATCCCGCCACCATTGTGCGCATTGTGCGCGGCCTGGGCTTCGATAGTTATCGCGAATTCCAGCAGCACCTGCACGAACGCTCGCTGGCCTTCGCCACTTCTCTGGACACCATGCAGCCGACCGGGCGTGATGGCATGCCCGGATACATTCGCGAGTCGCTGGAGCAGGACCTGAAGAATCTTCAGGGACTGAAGAACAGCCTCGACGCGCGCCGACTGGTTGCCCTGGCAAAGCGACTTTACGGCGCTCGCCGAATCCTGCTGCTCGCGGGCGATTTAGCCACCTATCTGGCGAACTATTTCGAGTACCAGATCAGCGTGGTGGGATTACCGGTGTTCTCCGCCACTTCCGGCGGACGTGTGGCGCACCTGGTGCGCACCGTAAATAAGCAGGACCTGGTCATCGCCATCAGCTTTCGCCGCGGCCTGCGCCAAACGGTGGAAGGCGCGCAGCAAGCGCGTGCACGCGGAGCGTATTGTGTCGGCATCGCCGACACCTTTCTCTCTCCTCTCGCGCGCGAATGCGATGAATTGTTCATCGCTTCCATCGAGTCGACGTCGTTCGCCGCTTCTTATACCGCTCCCATCGCCCTGTTGAACGCCATTCTTGCGACCTGCGCTCAATACCGCCGCGCGCAAACTCTGGTAATGGTCAAGGAACTGGCGGAAGAACAGCGCAAGGGTTTCCGCTGGTACACGGCTTAATCTTCACGGCAAGTCATTCGCGGAAATTCTAACTAGACAAAACGCCTGTCGAAAAAGCGTGCCTGCGGTTATCATCTGCGAGTGAATAATCTTTCGTCGGCTCGAGGCCGAAGTTTGAACGAACTGACCACTATTGATTTCCCTCACAGGCCGCGGGCGAGTAATTCTGCAAGATTTGCTTTTGCCGCGGCGGCGTGCGTCGCACTTGCTCTTCTCTGCTCACCGACGTTTCCCTCCCCTCAGACATCCCCGTGGAGCGCCGCGTCGAAGCCTCCAGACGCGCCTGCGAAATGGAAATCCCTCATCGGCAACTACGCGAGCGCCGACGGCGTCCTCTTCGACGTTCTTGAAAATGATGGTGGCCTTGAGCTAAAACAGGGATCGAAGCCTCCGGAGCATCTGCGTCAAGGCGTAGATGGCAGTTTCACTGTCGCAGGCGATGGCCAGTCCCCGGCCACTCTGCGGTTTGTCCGGGGCAGTGGCGGCACCGTTGAAGAAATGGTCTTCGGTAACTCCCACCTGGCGCGCCGGAATTACGGAGACGGAGGGAAGAGTTTCAAAATTACTCCGGCGCGCCCTCTTGAGGAATTGCGCAAGGAGGCCGCCGCCGCTTCGTCCCCGAAGGAATCTCGCTCTTTCCGTCAGCCCGATCTCATAGAGGTTGCCGTGCTCGATCCTGCAATCCATCTCGACATTCGCTACGCCAGCGCAAACAATTTCCTGGGGACTCCCGTCTATACTCAGCCGCGCGCTTTCCTCCAGCGTCCCGCAGCGATGGCGCTCATTCGCGCCTCGCAGGCGCTAAAACCGCTCGGCTATGGTTTGCTGATCCACGATGGTTACCGGCCGTGGTCAGTTACCAAAATATTCTGGGAAGCCACGCCGCCGGAAGGAAGAATTTTTGTTGCGGACCCGGCGCAAGGCTCGCGCCACAACCGCGGTTGCGCTGTGGACCTGACTCTTTACGATCTGGAAACCGGCGCGCCCATCGAAATGCCCGGCACTTACGATGAAATGTCCCCGCGTTCGTTTCCCAACTATCCCGGGGGCACCTCTCTACAACGGTGGCACCGCGCCCTGCTCCGTCGCGCGATGGAATCAGAAGGATTCACGGTATTCGAAACCGAATGGTGGCATTTCGATTACAAAGACTGGCAGGAGTACCCGATTCTGAATGTCCCATTCGAAAAGCTCGACGCGGCTGCGTCCGATAATTTCACCCCCTAACGACTTGTGCCGACGGATTTCTGGAGGATGCGAGCGTGAGAAGTAAATCAGTTTTCGCACTGGCTGCGATTGTTGCGATCTGCGCGATGCCCCGAGATACGCGGGCGCAAACTGCCTCTACTCTCACCGAACGAATACAGCGGGTCATCAGCCGCCCGGAATTCGCTCACGC
This sequence comes from Candidatus Acidiferrales bacterium, assembly GCA_038236395.1. Classification (GTDB taxonomy): domain Bacteria; phylum Acidobacteriota; class Terriglobia; order Acidiferrales; family UBA7541; genus Acidiferrum. The sequence continues at coordinate 2,067 of JBBRZT010000326.1, read as the reverse complement.
GAATTTCGGCATCGAGTTCTATTCCCTGGACTCGGGGAAAATAGTCTATGCGCTGAACCCCGATAAAATGTTCGTGCCCGCTTCGACTACCAAAATACTCACCGAGGGAACGCTCCTCGCCAAGCTTGGCCCTGATTACCGCTTTCATACCCGCATCTATCGCAGCGGACCTGTCGATTCCAAGGGAAAGCTCAAAGGTGACCTGATCCTGGTCGCTAGTGGCGATCCAAATCTTTCCAACCGTATTCAGCCGGATGGCACCCTCGCATTTGTCGACGAAGATCATTCTTACAGCGGGCCGGCCGTTAGCGGAGATCCGTTGGCCGTCATCAAGGAATTAGCCGCCAAGATCGGTGCCAAGGGAATCAAGAAAATCGAAGGCCGCCTGTTGATCGACACCCGCTTGTTCCCGGATGGGCCACGCGAAGGCGGCACCGACGTAGTGATGTCCTCGGTCATGGTGAATGACAACGTCATCGACCTGATCGCGAAAGCCGGCGCCAGGGCGGGTGATCTCACCGCATTGGAGACGTCGCCTCATACTTCCTATCTTCAATTCGTCAACCACGTCGTGACTGGTGCGCAAACCTCCAAACCGAATCTGGATCCACCCGAAGTTGCTGCCAACTCGGACGGCACCGTGACGGTCACGCTTTCCGGGAGTCTGCCGCTGGCAATAGATCCGCAAACCGCGGCGTTCGCCGTGCCCTCGCCGACCACTTTTGCTTTGACCGTATTGCGTGAAGCGCTGATCTCTGCCGGTGTGGCGTTTAAAAACGTCAAAACGACGCGGCCGCCAAATTTTGCCGACTACACCAGATTTTATGCGCCCGAAAATGAGGTGGCGGACCACATCTCGCCGCCGCTGTCTGAGGAAATCAAAGTCACGCTGAAAGTCAGCCAGAATCTCCACGCCGGTATGACCCCGTACCTGCTCGGCGCGCTGGTTGCCAAGGACACTAAGAATCCCCTCGATGCCGGGTTCAGAATCGAACGCGAATTCCTGCAGTCCGCAAATCTGGATCTTTTGGGAGCATCTCAAGGTGATGGAGCCGGTGGAGACTGGGCCGATCTCTTCACTCCGGATTTCATGGTTCACTATCTGACTTACTGGACCACTCGTCCGGACTATCCGATATTTTTCAAAAGTTTGCCGGTCCTTGGAAAAGACGGCACGCTCGCGAATATTCAGAAGGATTCCGCGGGCGCCGGGCACGTCTTCGCGAAAACCGGCACGTTCGGGTCGGATGACAAGTTAAATGGCAGAGGGATGCTGAATGGCAAAGGGCTGGCCGGCTACGTAATCACTAAAACCGGGGAAAAGCTGGCGTTCGCCGCCTACGTAAATCACGTGAGCCTGCCGAATGATCCTGAAGCGCCGCAGCGCGTCGGAGGGCAGGCATTGGGAGAGATTGCCGCTGCCGCCTACGATTCGATCCTTCAATAATTAAGGAAGTAATTATCTGAGGACTTCAGGCCAGAAAGGTCTTTCCCAGTTCCGCGACGCGGCGTTCAAAGGTCATTTCCACCAATCCATGTTTGCCGTAGTAACGCAGAACGATTTTGTGACCGGGCTCAATCTTGGCGCGCGCTTTCACCAGTGAGTCGGACATTTCCACCCATTCGCCGGTAACCAGATAAGTGCCCTCCCAGCCGCGCAGTTCGAATCGTCCGTCATGCTTCAACGTGAGCGGCGGAGCGGTGCACTTGATCGTTTTTCCGGCCATCTTTGCGGCCGAGCATTCGTAGCGTCCCGAAACGTCCACGGATTGCGCGGGAGTGCGAGGGGCAAGTGCCAGCAGCGCTAAGGTCGAGAAAGACAGCAGACAAATTCGGCTGAGCACGATTCGCATTTGGATCTCCGCAAAGTACCGCGTCGCGAGTTTCTGATGTTGCGATCAGATACATAGATAGTGATGCATGCAACGCGCCACGTGACTCAGCCGGAACACACTGACACCATTGAACTTAGACCTACCTTAAAATCGCGAATCCGCCGAAAGGGAAATCTTGTGGTCTTCGCGCGCCACTGTTGTGCAAACTTATGCGGTACTGAACCCTTCGGCT
>JBBRZT010000325.1:0-4216 GCA_038236395.1 Candidatus Acidiferrales bacterium | reverse complement strand
TTTTTGTATGGAGTGCTGCAACTGGATTTTAAAGTTTTGGCTGACGGGATCTATCTGCGCGGCGCTCATCTATTCGCGGGATTTTCGTACAGCCTGTACGTGCTGCATTTTCCTTTCTTGTTGTTCTTGCGCGCCTGGCTCGTGCCCGGGAACAGATGGCAACCCGATGCCACGCATCTCCTGTACGGCCTGGGAATTGGGACGCTCGTTTTGGCCTTTTCCTGGCTGGTCGCCAGTGTCACTGAATTCAAGACTCGAGAAGCGCGCGAGGGTGTGCGGAACCTTCTGCATGTTTCCGGCTGATTCAAAACCAGCGTTTCAAATAGACGCCATCGCGGATGGAATGCAGATGGAATGCGGTACGCTTCCGCTAAGCTCTATGGTTAGAAACCGGGCCAGCGGCTAGAATGTAGTGTTCTCTTCCACCTCGTGTTTCTTCGGGCGGGTGGCTAAAGATGCTCGAGAGGGTCCAAAGAGATAGTGAAGGCTGCGTCTAACAACGTATTGGCTGCGGATTTTCGCCGCAATCCGATGGCTTTGCTCATCGTTTTTGTTCTGTTTGTTTTTGGCGCCTACCTGTTCGCGCAGTACGTCGTGAGCGACAACATTCCCGGTTTGGCCTATATCGCCCTGGCTTGCCTCGGCGCCACATTCCTGGTCGGGATACTCAATAACTGGCGCAACGGACTGTATTTTTTTCTCACCTGGTTGTTGTTCGAGGACTTCGCCCGCAAATTCCTCGGAAATAACATGGCCATTTATTTCGCCAAGGATATCTTGATCGCGTTCGTTTACATTTCCTTCCTCATGGCTTACCGGCGAAAAACAGTACAGAGTTTTCGGCCTCCCTTCCTGGTACCGGTGCTGCTTTTCGTGTGGTTTGGCGTAATGCAGGTCTTCAATCCCGCTTCGAACACTCTTATTTACGGAGTCCTGGGAGTTAAAGTCTATTTCAGCTACATTCCGCTGGTTTTTCTGGGTTACGCGCTAATCAATTCCGAGAGCCAGCTGCGCAAATTTTTTGTGGTCAATCTTTTCTTCGCGTTGATTATCGGCGGACTGGGGATCGCGCAATCCATTCTCGGTCCTACCTTTCTGAATCCTACGCACCTGGCCGAAGAGATCCGCGAACTGAGCACCCTTTACCGCACCTCCACCGTTTCGGGTACGGTTGCGTTTCGCGCAAGCTCGGTGTTCGTCAGTGCCGGGCGGTATGCGGATTTTATTCTGGTTTCCTGGTTATTGGTTCTTGGTTTCACCGGCTACCTGCTGCTGCGCCACCGCCGCGGGCGTATCTTAGCGTTCATCACTGTCGCGACCATGTACGCAGCCATCATTTTGGCCACATCACGCGGCCTATTTATGTGGGGAACCGGCAGCCTCATGTTGATCGCCGCGGCATTTCTGTGGGGCGCGCCCTGGAGACAGCGTGAAGTGGCCCGGGTACTACGCACCCTGCAGCGTGCGGCTCTGGCCATAGCTCTGGCCATGGTTGTGCTGTTTTTTGTGTTTCCGGATGCTCTGATGTCCCGCCTGTCCATTTATTCGGAGACGCTGACACCGGGCAGCGCTACCAGCGAGCTTCAAAACAGAACGTGGGATTATCCGCTCAGGAATTTCCTCGGAGCGTTTACGTACGATCGTTGGCCTTACGGTTTCGGAATCGGCACGTCTTCTCTTGGCGTGCAATACGTAGCTCGCCTCATGCACGAAAAACCGATGAACATCGGCGTCGAGAGCGGGTTTGGATCCCTGGTTGTGGAAATGGGAATCGGCGGACTAATTTTTTGGATCATCATGAGCATAGCGATTGTATGGTCCTGCTGGCAGGTGGTGAATAAGTTGCGAGGCTCCCCGCTGTTTCCGATCGCTTTCGTAGTTTTCTGGTACGCGTTGATGTTGTTGGTGCCGATCACCTTTACATCGATGGCCATGTACCAGGACTTTGTGATGAATGCCTACTTATGGTTGTTGCTGGGAATTTTATTCCGGCTGCCCACCCTGAAGCTGAGTCCGCAATTCGCGATTGCCGCTCCCCAACCGGGCCGCGGCATCCAGGCCCGCTGACTTGCCCATCGCGGTAATTACGCCGTTTCTCGACCGCAGGCATGGCACGGAGAGATGCGTCATCGAACAGCTCGAGAGGCTTTCGGCTGACAGTGGAAGTGCGATTCACATCTATGCGCAACGCGTCGAGGAATTGCATGGCGTGGCCCGCTACGAACCGGGAGACCAGCATGAACCGGGAACTCGACTGTATTGGCACAAGGTGCCCGGGATTCCCGGCCCGCATTTGCTGCGATACATTTTTTGGTTTTTCGCCAACGCCGTGGGGCGATGGTGGGACGCCAAATTTCGCGGCCTGAAATACGACCTCACCTACTCTCCCGGAATCAACGCCGGGAATGCGGACGCCATAACCGTTCACATCGTGTTCCATGCCTTTTATCGGCAGGTCATTTCCGAACTCAGCTTTCGGCGCACTCCTGTGAAAGACTGGCCGCGGCTCATTCACCGCAAACTCTATTACCGGCTGATCATGGCGCTCGAAAAGCGGGTCTATAGGCGCTCCAATGTTTCGCTGGCCGCAGTGTCGGCCCTGGTGGCGCAACAGCTCGAGAGCTATTTTCAACGCAAGGATGTCCGCATAATCCGCAATGGCGTCGACGCCGATTTTTTTTCCGTAAGCCAGCGAATTGCCAGGCGGGCTGACGCACGCCGAGAATTCGGACTTGGCGCCGCTGATTTCGCGCTGCTGCTCATCGGAAACGATTGGAAGAAGAAGGGCCTGGATGGATTGCTGCAGGCTTTAAGTCTGATTGGCGCGCTGCCGTGGAGACTTCTGGTGGTGGGCAGCGATGCCCGCGGTCCTTATGAGAAAATCATTCGCGATCGCAACATTCTGGATCGTGTCTTTTTTTTGACGCCTTCGTCGGACGTCATGCGGTTCTACGCCGCGGCCGATGCTTACGTCGGCCCGTCTCTGGAAGACGCTTACGGCTTGCCGATTCTCGAGGCCATGGCCTGCGGATTGCCGGTCATCGCCAGCTCAAAAGCAGGAGCCAGTGAGATCATCCAGGACGGAACAAACGGCATCATTTTGCGCGATCCGCAGGACGTTCAGGAGCTTTCCACCAAAATTCGCTCGCTCGTTGAAAGCCGGGACCTGTGTATCAGCCTTGGAGAACTAGCTCGCCTCACTGCTCAACATCATACCTGGAGCGCAAATGCTCAAGCCACGCGAGAATGGCTGGAAATGGTGTTCAGCTCCAGCCGCATTCGATGACCGCGGCTATAAATGAAGCGTTACTTAAAAAATGGGTATAGTCGACCAGTAAGATGTTCTCTATTATCATCAAGACGTGTTGCAATCGTATGTAGCTGACAGTCGTCAGCGCCAGATTGAAATCATCAAGATGAAATCCGCCGGTAATGAAGGGGTTTGTGGGAGTCATTGGGGAGCCGCAGCGACTTATGCCACATAACGCGGATCGCGGGATTGCGCTCCAGCGCAAATACTACACGGACACCGCCGAGCGCTATGAAGAGATGCACGTGCTTGAGCCTGGCTCCGATCCAGCGGACGTGGATTTCATTATTTCGATGTTGCGGATGTTGCAGGCCCGAACGCTTCTCGACGTGGGTACCGCTTCCGGACGAACGTTGCGCAACCTGAAATCCGCGATTCCAGAGCTGCGTATCTGTGGTCTTGAACCGGTCGGCGCGCTCCTCGACCAGGCGGTGGCTCGCGGCAGTTCTACCAGCGGCGCCCTCATTCAAGGTAAAGGTCAGACGCTGCCATTCGCCGACAAAAGCTTCGACGCCGTTTGTGAATTCGCTACTCTCCACCACGTGCCTGACCCAGCTGCGGTCGTCGGCGAAATGCTCCGGGTAGCGAAGAAAGCGTTGTTCCTGTCAGATTGCAATCGCTTCGGCCAAGGGCATCTGCTTCTGCGATTGGCGAAGCTGGGTCTTTACAAGGCTCGGCTATGGGGCGCCTTTAACCAGATTCGCACAGGCGGGAAGGGCTACCGAATCACCGAAGGCGATGGCGTCGCATATTCCTACAGCGTGTACGATTCGTTCGATCAGATTGCCCAATGGGCTCACCGCATCATTCTTGTTCCCGGCGACAAAACCAAGCCGGGAAGCTGGATGCATCCCTTGCTGACCAGTGGCAGCATAATCCTGTGTGCGACCCGCGAATGGTGAGATT
>JBBRZT010000324.1:0-4220 GCA_038236395.1 Candidatus Acidiferrales bacterium | reverse complement strand
TTTCAGCGATAAAACCGCTTGCGGCACCTGGAATTCGGCGAAGGGATTGCGTCCATCATCCTGCAGGGCGCGGACGCGAGCGGCGACGATGGGATCGCTGGGGACGGCGAACGGGAGGCGATCGACGATGACGCAGGAAAGTTGCTCGCCAGGAACGTCCACGCCTTGCCAGAAGCTGGAAGTGGCGAAGAGCACCGAGCCGGGAGTGTTTTTGAAACGCTCGAGCAAAACGGAACGCGGCGCGGTGCCCTGCAACAGCAGCGGAAAACCGACGCGGGTGCGCACGCGTTCGAATAAATCGTTCATCTGGCCGTAGCTGGTGAAGAGGCAAAACGCGCGGCCCTGGCTGTGCTCCAGCAATTGCACGATTTCGTCGGCGGCGCGGGCGGGAAATGCGGCGTCGCGCACATCGGGAATTTTGTCGGGGAGATAAAGCAAGGCCTGCTCGGCGTAATCGAATTCAGGAGGAAGGGTGCGCTCCTTGACGTGATCGACGCCCAGGCGCTGGCGGATGAATTCGAAGCGGCCGCCGACGGTGAGAGTAGCCGAAGTCAAAATGACGGTATCGAACGCTTCGAAAAGGCGCTGGCGCAATATCTGGCTGACGTCGATGGGAGTGGCGGTGAGAAAGACGCCCTTGTTGCGGCGCTCGTACCAATAGACATAATTTTTTTTGTTGGACTCAAATAAAAAGGCGATTTCCTGGCGAAGGTCGAAGCTGCGGCGGGCGATGCGCAGCAACTCTTCGGGTTTTTGCGGCATGGCCGCGAATTCGGTCTCGAGTCCTTTCAGCGCGGTGAGGAGGGAGTCGTAGGCTTCGCGATGCTGCTCGAGAAACGCGTCGCGTTCGTTCTGGGCGAAAGGAAAACGGCCGTCGCGGGGAGGAAAGGAATCGAAGAATGCGCGAGTTTTCTCGCGAATTCGCTGAGTGCGCCGCAAAATTGCGGGCGAGCCGAGCTTGAGAAGGCGCAATGATTGATCTGCGTCCCGGGCCAGCTCTTCGAAACGGTAATTGGAAATCTGGCGCCCGAAATAATCGCTGGCCACGTCTTCGATTTCGTGGGCTTCGTCGAAAATCACCGCGGAATATTCCGGAAGGATGCTGCCGAAATCATCCTGCTTGAGGGCCAGGTCGGCGAAAAACAGGTGGTGATTGACGATGATGAGATCGGCTTCCTTGGCGCGCTGGTGCATGGCGGTGACAAAACATTTATTGAAGTGATCGCACTTCTGGCCGGTGCAAGTGTCTCGCCGGGCGTCGAGGCGAGTCCACAGGTCGGAATCGTCGGAAAGAAAAGTGAGCTCGCTGCGGTCGCCGGTTTCGGTCAGATGCGACCACTCGCGAATCTGGCGGAAGGCGTCAATTTCGTCGAGGCCTTTCAGCATGGGCTGATCGGCCATCTGATGAACGCGGGCGTGGCACAAGAAATTCGAGCGGCCCTTCATCACCGCAACTTTCAGATTGGGCGCGAAATGTTTCTGCAGAAATGGGACGTCCTTCTGGTAGAGCTGCTCCTGCAGGGATTTGGTAGCGGTGGAAATGACCACGCGGCGGCCGCTGCAAATCGCGGGAATCAGGTAAGCCAGAGTTTTTCCGGTTCCGGTGCCAGCTTCGACTACGGCGTGGTGATGTTGTTCGAACGCATCGTGGACGGCCTCGGCCATCTCCAATTGCCCGGGACGATGTTCGTAGCCGCCAATCATGCAGCGTTCGAGCAATCCGCCGGGAGCGAAAATATCGCGCATGGAAGGAGCGGACGGCGCGGACTGGCCGGCCACGGGCGTCGATTCGGCGCGCACCGGGGGGGTGGCCGAAATTTGTTCCGTGGATTTCAGCGGACGGCGGGGCGGCGCCGCGGGATTAGCGCCCTCCTCACCTACGGTTCTGGTGTTGCGACGCGGCAAGTTTACGGCTCCCGGCAAAAAGGTAACTCAAAGCTAATCAGGCGACGGAATAGTTACCTTAACATATCGGCCTATGGGGGACGGAAACCCAAGGGAATCGAGTAGTGGGTCAGTTTCCGATCACGCTGATCTGGCACTATCCAGCTCTTTTCCAGACTTTCATTTGTTCAGTAATTTGCGGACACTATTTCGACACACTGGTGTCGAACTGAGAATGGAGAAATGGGCAGCATGAATGCTTCTCACTTGATTCTTGGAGTCCTCTCAATTCTGAGCGTTCCTCTGGCCCGAGCGCAGCAAGTCAAGAGTAAACAGTCGCCGACTCCAGTTGAGACAAGTGTATGCAAAATTGTGGACGACCCGTCTGCTTACAACAACAGGCTTGTGAAGGTGCGCGGTTTCGTACGCGCCAGTTTTGAATATTCAACGTTGCTCGACGCGACGTGTCCACATGACGAAATCTGGTTTGCGTTCGCCGATGGCTCTGGGCCGCCGGAGCTGGTTGCGATAGTCAACGGAAAAGGGACTGCGGGTAGATACGATTCTAACGGGCGGATAGTGCCACCTGTAGCACTGCGATTGGTCAGAGATAGAAACCTTGAGGATCTTGAGCACTATTGGGCGATTTCTGCGAGGGGAGAACGGTGCGCGGACGGTCCCCCGCCAGCATTTCCACCGGACTGCACCACGTATCGTGTAACCGCCACTTTCATGGGCCGCATTGATGGAGTCTCCAAAGAGATTCACGCCGCGCATTTAAAGCGGTCTTCTCGAGACCCCGTTGACGGAAAGGGTTTTGGACACATGGGAATGTTCGATGCGGAGATAGTCGTCCAATCCGTCGAAAAAGTAGTCGCCGAAGACGAATCCGTGATTCGCAAGTCCCCATCAAAATCGCAGTAGCTGGCTTCTGCTGTGGGCGGGAGCAGAGCACGTGCCCGTTAACGCTTATCGGAAACTGACCCACTATCGGGAATCGAGTCTCACTGCGCGCTCGCGCAACTTTGGGGGATTTAGCAGTTGAGCACCCAGGAGGCTTTTGCGCCGTCCCCGCGGTCCGGGTGGCGCTACAGTCGAAGCGATGATGGCGCGGCTACAATGGCTCGCTGAACTGCCATATTCGCGGGCAGATCGCGAGCACATCTTCACGGGGTGCGGAATGAAATGCAACGCGGCTCTTAAAACTGTTCTTCTTGTTTTCATCATTGCACTGGGAGGTTGCAGCGGGGTGCCCAATGGTGGCAACAACCCGCCACCCAGTCAGAACGCGAATCTGGCGGTGACCATGACGTCCACGCCATCGGTTTCTTTGACAAACATCTCGGTGATCTCGGCCACGGTGGGAATCACGGGGATCACGTTTACGCCCTCGACCGGCAGTGCTGTGGCGCTGACTCTGACGCCGACGGTTTATCCCGTGGACTTGAACAAGCTGCAGAGCGATTCAGCATTTCTGGGTTCGCTATCGATACCGGCGGACACTTACACCAGCGCAACAGTGACGTTTTCCGCGCCGGTGTTGACCATTTTGAATGAAACTGGGGCCACGCTGAACACAAACTGCCTGAGCGGGACGATCTGCCAAATTACTTTGACGGCCGGCTCGGCTCAAGTATCTACCGCGCCATTTCCGCTGACGCTGACCGCCGCGCAGAATGCGGGAGTTTCCCTGAACGTGAACCTGGAAAACGCCCTGACAGTTACAAACAATGCGCTGGCACTGAATTTCAGCGGCATTGGCGTGTTTACGGCCGCGGCGCTGCCCCGCACCGGCGCGCCAAGCGGCTCGCTGGACCTGATCGAAGATTTCGTGGGGACGGTGACGGCTAAGGGATCGACGAGCCTGACAGTGACGGCCGCGAATGGCACCACTTTAGTAATGACGCTGCCGGCCTCTCCCGTGATTCAAGACCCGCAAGGGTTGTGTCCGGCGCAGGATGCCACGTGCCTGGTGGTCAATCAGACGATAGTGAGTGTGGATGCGACGGTGGGCACCACGGGAGCGCTGACGCTGACGTCCGCCGATCTTCTGGACGCGGCGCCGACCAATGAAGTGGAGGGCACGCTGCTAGCCAACGGCACGCCGGGACAATTTTTTCTGGTGGTGTCCAACAAGGTTCTCGGAGGGACGGCGAATGCCACGCTCGCGGCGGCTGTAACCGGGGATATTTTCCTGGTCACTCTGAACAATCCGATTTTCATTGTCGATACCGACGAATTTTTCGGCAACGCGTCGCTGCCGTCGAGCACGGTGACTACGCTGTTCACCAGCGAAGCAGATTTCGTGGATGGGCAGGACGTGATGGTGCACGTCA
>JBBRZT010000323.1:0-4286 GCA_038236395.1 Candidatus Acidiferrales bacterium | reverse complement strand
TCACTCAGATCTCGCCACAGAATTCCCGTGGACCAGCCATCGGAAACAATGTGATGAACGTTCAGCACCAGGATGTGATCGTCTGGTCCCAGCGTTATCGCCAGGCAACGCAACAATGGTCCGTGAGAAAGATCGAAAGGCTGCCGCGCTTCTTCATTCGCCAGTGCCCCGGCTTCGTCTTCCGACGCGGCCGCCAGCCGCGTTACGGAAAGCTTCAGCTTTGACGCGACCTGGATCCCCGGCTGTCCATCGCTCGAAGCAAAAGCGGAGCGAAGCGTCTCGTGCCGCAGCGTCACGAGATCGAGCGCCGCCTCCAGGGCTTCAAAATTCAGTGGGCCACGAATTCGTCGCGCCACAGGAATGTTGTAAGCAGCGCGATTGGGAATAAATTGATCGAGGAACCAGATGCGCTGTTGCGCGGGCGACAACGAAAGCTTCCTGGATTTGGGGAGAGCCTCCACGCTGCCAGCACCTGGCGCTTCGCCGATCTGCTTATTCAGCTCGGTAATATTCGGATTGTTGAGCAGCGCAGTAAACGGAAGGCGGGCGCCGAATTCCCCTGCAATGCGCGATGCAATGGCCGCGGCCTGTAATGATTGCCCGCCCAGGTTCAAGAATTTATCAGTTACGCCCACTGGATAAACGTGCAACACGTCTTCCCAGATTTTTACCAGTCGGGCTTCATTCGAATTGCGCGCCGGCACCACCGGGCCCGCAAGCTCAGGCCGCGCCTGCAAATGATGCCGCCCAACCGCTTGCGCGATGGCAGCAACCGAACGAAGTTCCGAAGCAATTTCCGAGAAATCGGCTTTCTCCGGTGCATTGGAAAAAGTTTCGGTCTCTGCCGAATCCGTAACTTGCTGCGCCGCATTTTCCGGGTCGAACGCCACGGCGGCAGCGGCAGATGTCGCGAGATGAAATGCCGAGTCGTCGCGCAGTTGCGCGCCAATGGACTTCAGGAAATTTTCAGCAGGCTGATTTCGTTCCGTACGCTTAAAAAGGAAAACGACGTTCGAGGTTCCGAGACGTTTCGCTTCGGCGCCCAAAGCGGCCAGAAAGCGATGTTCCACGCCCTTGCCGAGCACCCGGCAGCTGAACAGTAGGATGTCCACAACCAGATTTTTTTGTTCGACAGAAAAAACCGCCAGCCCGATGTCGCCGTAGTCGCCAAAACGATCGCGCGCCCGCACCAGCAACGCGCCCCGTTGCCCGCTTTCGAGCAGGGCCAACAATTCCGGCGCCGTTCTGCGAATGCCAGAGGTATTAAATTGGTTGGTGCGCTGGGTCAACTGCGCCGCGCGTTCGTAATCGCGGGCAGCGGGAGGCTCGACGCTGACGTGCAACTGCAGGCCGTCGATGAACTCCCGAAAAGTGGTCGCGGTGCTGCGCAATTGGTTGCGCTGGCTCTGCTGCTGGTATAACTCGGTGCGCTTCTCGTCCACCGCCGTGGCGGCGCGAAGGTCAAAGGCCCAGACGTGGCGCAGGAAATCCGGGATCTGTCTTGTATCGGTGGGAAGCAACAGTGTGGTTATTTGCGGGAGGTGCGCAGCCACTTCCGCGCATTCCACCGGGTTGTCGTCCAGAAAGATAAAACTGCCCAGGCCAAGTTCCAGTTCCTTCGCCAGACCGGCAAGATTGTCCGACTTGCGATTCCAGTTCACTTTCCACGCCACGAAATCTTCGCGGCGAAGGACCATATCCTTTCGTTCAAAAACCTTCGCGACGTCCACTTCTACATTCTTGCTGACCAACACCAGCAACATGCCTTGGGCTTTTAACTGGCGCAGACGCTCCTGCAGGGTGCGCCATTCCTGGTCCACTCGAACTCCAGCTGCTCCCGCTTCACCGACTACTCCTCCCCAAAGCGCATTGTCGGCATCCACTGCGATTACTTTGTACGGTTGAATGAGAAGCGTGTACGCCTTGCGGGCCAGCATCGTTCCCACGGCAGTCCAATATTCCGAAGTGAAGGGAATGTGCGCCTGGCGATTGCTTTCCGGGTCATCGATTGCATCCACGGGATAGAGTTCGGCCAACTCCTCCTCGGAGACTAAAGTGATGCCCCGAAGCTTGCCTATCGAGGTCCGAAACTCCTCACCGAGCTGCCCTAGCACGGCATTCAATTGTGCGTCCGCACCCGTCGCATCCGAAGGCGGACACAGCAGCAATACGGTCGGTCGACGCGCCCGTTGCGAAAACGCTTTTAGTGTTTCGAGAAATTCGTGTGTGGCCGTTGAAATTGCCCCAGCTCTTTGCGCTGGCTTTTGGTCCCGCGCCCAGTCTTCCAGTCGAATCAAAAGAAAATTTACGCCCGGCTGGTTCGAAGCCAGCACGCTGCCCGGCGCCATCAATTCCTGAAACACCTGGTTGTAACCGGAAAACTCCAATTCGTCCGTGGGCAATTTCAGCCGATCCATCCAGAAACGCAGGGTGTCGCCGACAGGCTCCGCCGTGAAGTTGGCCGTGACGGTCATCACCAACTTGCCGGTTTTTTCCGGAATGACGGATTTGTCGAGTCTATTCACCATGGGGACTTATCAGACTGCCAAACCTCTTATTGTACGCCTCCCGATTTCCGCCGAATCGTCCCGAGCCCTTCTTGCGTCAACTGCGATCCGCCAGGACCGTTTTCTAATTTTGCTACCATGCTGCCCGGCTGCTCCAGGAATTGCTCCGGACTCTTGGCGAGCCCGGCATTGGCTTCGGCGTGCTCAACGCGTTTCAGCCATATTTCTCGCCAGTACATAAAGTCCTGCCTCGGACAGCCACCCAGCACGTTGGCGCAGGTGCAATTCAGTCCGTCCAGCACCACGGTCGATTCCACGTGGCGCATTTCTCCGCTGGCCTCAGAGATCATGCAATCGAGCCTGTTTCTTACGCGAAACTCTTTCCCGCTGTGATTGCTCATTCCAAAATCACAGCTCAACCCGCGATTCCGACCGTGAATATCCAGGGTCTGCGCTATCTCTGACGCCGGCTTGATGGTCACCCATTCCCCAGGTTGCAGCGCCAGGTGCCCTACTGGAGTGCGTTTGAGCGTGCCTCTCAGGCGGCGGCGCGGAATCCGTCGCGTAGCCTTTCGCCACAAAGGCACCATTACCATCCTGGCCATCTCCAGCACTCCTCGGCTGCCGGTACGAACCTCCACTAAGGATTTCAGAAACATGCGCCGGCGCGTCAGTTTCTTTGTTGCGTTCGCCAATTCGGTCGACTGGCAAATGTAACGAGTTGCCGACGCCTTCGTTTTCAATTTTGCTCGCAACTCTTTCGTTTGCGAACAATCGGCAGGGTCCGCATTTTTTTGTTGATCCACTTTACGAAGCCACGCCTCGTTCCAAAAAATCATGCACGCTCGTTGGCAGCCGTCATGATGATTTCCGGAACATCGAATGCCCTCTAACAGGACCATATTGTCGTTCAGGAATTCTCGTACTTTGTAGCCGCCCCCGGGATATTCGATGCACGTTTTCTCCGCTCGCCGCGCCACCCGCGTCCGCTTACCGCACATCTCTATCATTTCCGGCATGAACGGCAACCCGTCAAGCATCCCGTTTTCGTCGAGCGTTTGCGCGATTTCTAGTGCCGTTTTTATCTGCACCCAGTCGCCAGTTCGCAATTTGATGTCAGTCCTACTCTGCATACTCTTGGGGCTTCCTTTGATTCCTAATGGATAGGCCGGGTGCGGGAGTGCGGCTGCCATGACACACAAACCAGCCCATCTCGGCACAACTAGGTGACCTTGATATCGCAATCGACCTGCCAGAGCGCACAACCCGGGTTCCGTACCCTCTTATATTCAGGTTGTAAGTGACTGATATACCTAAACTTATTTAGATATCTCAAATTAATACGCCGCTAACACAAATGGTGGTGATGGCATCCTCAACTTGAGGAAACTTTTTTCTCCTTTGTTTCAAATCGGTAGCCGAAGCCATTTCCCACGGGAATACTAGTCCGTCTGGATGGCTTCAATTGTTGGCGCGCCTGGGAACGAAAAGTCTTCCGTGGAAAGGGAGTCTACCAATTCGAGATACTCCGATTTTCTGCGATCCCAACCGTTCAGTTCCACGTACCGGAATCCGCCGGCGATCAGCGAATCCCGCAAAGTCTTGTTTTCGATCACCTCCAGCATGGCCTCCGCCAACGCCTGCACATCCCCGGACACAAAGAAGCGCACCACCGTATCATCAAAATAGAAATTGTCTATTTTGGTGCGCGAAAGTACGACCGGAACGCCCTGCGACATGAACTCCATGATCTTTGTGCTGTACGCTTCGTTTCCAAAC
>JBBRZT010000322.1:0-4326 GCA_038236395.1 Candidatus Acidiferrales bacterium | reverse complement strand
GGTCACATCCGCTTGCTTGGGAATCAGTCCGCGTATCCATGCGGTAAGCCGCCGCGGCCCGCTGAAGGTTTCTACGGTCACGCCATCGATCAGATTTTCAGCGGTCAATAGCTTCGTCAGACTAGTGCGCAGCTCTTCTTCTGCGCGTTGCAGCATGCCCGCCGGAATCTCTTCGCAGCCGATCTCGAACACCAGTTCGAGTCTTTTCTCCGCTTTCTGTAATGGCTTTTTCATGAACGCAGTTCCCGCCGCTTGGCAGGGCCGCCGATTTGATCGAGATACGCCGCCGCAATCTTGCACGCCGCGCTGCGCACCCTAGCCATCAGCGCCGCGCGCTCCGTCGTGGAAATCACGCCGCGCGCGTCCAGCGAATTAAACAGGTGCGAGCATTTCAGGCAATGATCGTAGGCCGGCAACAGCGGATACCGCACGCGATCCTCACCTTTTGCTGCCGCGAAACCTTCAAGTAATACTTTAGCTTGCTTCTCGTGTAGGTCGAACTCCGCGCGAATCGCCGCGGCGTCGCTCTTGTCAAAGCTGTACACCGAAAACTGTTGCTCTTCCGCCAGGCGAATCTGCCCGTAGGTTTTATCCGCCGACCAGCGCAGATCGTACACGCTGTCCACGCCCTGCAGAAACGCGCAGATGCGCTCCAGCCCGTAAGTCAGTTCCACCGAGATAGGATCGAGATCGATTCCGCCGCTCTGCTGGAAATAAGTGAACTGGGTAATCTCCAGCCCGTCCAGCAGCACCTGCCACCCAATTCCCCACGCGCCCAGCGTAGGTGATTCCCAGTTGTCCTCTTCAAAGCGAATATCATGCTCGTGCAAATTGATGCCGATTGCGCCCAGGCTCTTCAGATAAATGTCCTGGATGTCCGCGGGAGAGGGTTTAAGTATCACTTGAAATTGCGAATGCTTATAGAGCCGATTGGGATTCTCGCCGTAACGCCCATCGGCGGGCCGGCGGCTAGGCTGCACGAAGGCCACGCGATACGGCTCAGGACCGAGCACCCGCAAAAATGTCTCCGGGTGCATCGTGCCCGCGCCCACCTCCGCGTCGTAAGGCTGCTGCAGCACGCAGTCCTGCCGCGCCCAGAATTGCGAGAGCCGCAGAATCAAATCCTGGAAGTTCAGCCCGGTATTTCTTTTCTCAAGTTTTACTTTAACTTTCAATTTTCCTCTAGCAGCTTCCTGGTCGCCAATTTTCGCTCGGTGTGATGCTCGATCCACCCCAGCGCCGCCTCCCGCAATTCTCTCACGGACGATCTTATTTCAGCGGACGACGCAATTCGGTCAAGCCGCTCACCGGTGAACCGCTCTGCAAGTTCACGCACGGCTGGATGCAAGGTGTTCATCCCCGTGCGGCGGCACTTCACGCACAACAGGCCCGGCTCCCAGCTGCCAAAATACGCCGCGTGCGCTCCAAATTCATTGCCGCAAGTTGCGCAACGGTCAAAGCGCGGCAACCAGCCGCCCAGCCGCACCGTCCAAAACGCGAAATAGCCAAGCGGCAGGAACCATTCGCCGGTGCGCTCGATTTCCTGCGCAGTCAGCAGCATCAGCCGGAACATTGGCTCCGACGCTTCCCTCTCGGGAAGCACCATCTCGGCCACTTCGCTGATCACCGCTAGTCCGGTGCTCAGGAAATAGTCGCTTTGCGATTTGTTGAACGACTCCAGCGGCTCGGTCTGCTGGATGCGCACCAGATCGCGGGTCTCTTTTTCCACGTACCAGAGTTGCACGTGCGACAACAATTGCAGCGTGGAACCGTAGCGATTCTTGATTCGCCGCGCGCCGGCGGCTACTCCCCGCATCCTTCCGGTGTCGCGGCCTAGAAAACTGACCAGCCGGTCGGCTTCGCCCAGCGGAAAAGTTTTTAAGATAATGGCTTCCGTTTCCCGGGCGGGCATGAATTTATCGCGCCGCCACCTTCGCCGGTGCGTTCCACGAACCGGAACTTGCGTGCATGCGGAACATGATTAATTATCATACCCGCAACTACCGCGCAATGTTTTGCCCATAATAAAAGCAAGATTTTCTGGCTGCTCGAAAATTTTTTCCGTCCGCGCTTTGCATTTTCCAGCGTTTCCGTTACTCTGACCGCCACTCGCCGTGTTCATCCCGCTAAAAGACCAAACTCCGCACCGCACCATGCCGGTGGTCAACATTTCCTTAATCTGCGCCAACGTGGCCGTCTTTGTTTATCAACTAACGCTCCCGCCCCACCTCTTGAAAGCATTCCTCATGGCCAACGCCACCATCCCGGCGCGGTTCCCCGCTTATCTCGCGGGCCAGATCGATTTCCACGGGGCGTTCCTTCCGCTATTGACAAGCATGTTTTTGCACGCGGGCATCGCGCACATCGCGGGAAACATGCTCTTCCTGTGGATCTTCGGCGACAACGTCGAGGATTTCTTCGGCCACTTCGGCTACCTGATGTTTTATCTGGTGTGCGGCGTGGGCTCCGGCCTTCTGCATGTGCTGTTTAATCTGAATTCTTCCCTTCCGGCTCTGGGCGCAAGCGGCGCAATATCTGGAGTGATGGGCGCGTACTTGGTGCTCTACCCCAGATCGCGCATTCTTACGCTTGTGCTGGTTTTTCTGATACCGATTCCCGCGGTTTTTATTCTCGTGTACTGGTTCGTGCTTCAATTCATTTCGGGAGTTACCACTCTTGGCGCAGTGTCCCAGGGCGGCGTGGCGTGGTGGGCGCACATCGGCGGATTCGTACTGGGGATCATGATTACCATAGTCGCCCGGGGCAGAGGCAACACGCGTCAGTCCGGATCACCAACCTGAACACAGCACGTAAAGTATTACTTTGAATGTCGGCGCGTCGACATTTTGTAATGTCACCCGCGATGATGCGGCCACGTGGAAACTTAAAGTTCCACTTTGATTGTCGGCGCGTCGACATTATCCCCGTGCGCGGGATTCAAGAGTGCTGGGTGATCCGCGCCACCTGACTTCAAGTTTTACTTTCATTGTCGGCGCACCGACATTCATGCAGAGTGGTGGCGCGAAGTTAAATTTAGCTCGGGCAAATTATTTCAAGATTCACTTTAATTGTCGGCGAGTCGACAATTTTCCATTCGCATCTCCAATTCTCACACTTCAAGTATCACTTGAATTGTAGAGTGTCATTTCCCTGTCGAGGGAATCGACTACGCCGGACTTCCCGGCCTCGCGGCGAACCTCAAGTTTCACTTTCGATGTAGCCGTGTCGACATTTTCTCTAACATCACCGGCGACGCGATGTTCAAGTTTTAGTTTGATTGTCGGCGTGTCGACATTTTGGGAAGGAGACAACGGTGAGGTCGCGCGGATGACGGACGATGATTGCTTAAAGTTTTTACTTTCATTGTCGGCGCGTCGACATTTTGACGGAATCAACGGCAGACTTAGCCAGCCAGTCGCCAACTTCGGT
This sequence comes from Candidatus Acidiferrales bacterium, assembly GCA_038236395.1. GTDB lineage: Bacteria > Acidobacteriota > Terriglobia > Acidiferrales > UBA7541 > Acidiferrum. Next base: position 897 of record JBBRZT010000322.1, on the reverse strand, counting down.
GGTGCTCCTGGCGCCGCCTAGGTCGACAGTGAGAAAATTGGCATGCACCGCAGCTTTCACTGCGCCGTTTAACGCCGCGGCTTCCTGCTCCCATCCTAGGAACTCGAGCATCATCGCGGAGGCCAGCACCGAGCCGAGCGGATTCGCAATTCCCTTGCCTGCGATGTTTGGAGCCGTGCCGTGCACCGGCTCAAACAGCGACGTTTTGCCGGGATGGATGTTGCCGGAAGGCGCCAGGCCCAGTCCGCCGGCGAGCTGCGCCCCCAGGTCGCTGATAATGTCGCCAAACAGGTTGCAGGTGACGATGACATCGAACTGGCTGGGGTCACGGACCAGCTCCATCGCCAGCGTATCGATATATAAGTGTCGCGATTCGATGGCTGGATATTCTGCGCGTACCTGCTTGAAAACACGCTGCCACAGGTCGTGCGCAAAGTTGATAGCGTTGGATTTGTCGCTCATACACACGCGCTTTAAGCCCTTGCGCTGCGCGTATTCATAAGCGTAGCGAATGATGCGCTCAACGCCCTTGCGGGAATTGACGTCTTCCTGCAGGGCAATTTCGTCGGCAGTTCCCTTCTTGAAGAATCCTCCGACACCGACGTAGATGCCTTCGGTGTTTTCGCGAATGACCATCAGGCGAATGTCTTTTTCGGTACGCCCGTGCAGCGGCGTCAATCGGTCGTGCAAGAGCTCGACAGGACGTGCGTTCACGTACAGATCGAGCTTGAAGCGCAGGCCCAGCAGAATATCGGCGGCGTGCTGGTTGGAGGGCACGCGAGGATCGCCGAGCGCGCCAAATAAAATGGCGTCGAATTCATCACGCAGCATTTCCACCGCGCCGTCAGGCAGGCTGACGTTTTCACGCAGATACTTGTCCGCGCCCCAATCAAACTC
>JBBRZT010000321.1:0-4369 GCA_038236395.1 Candidatus Acidiferrales bacterium | reverse complement strand
CCGGAGCCCGACGGGCCCGACACGATGATTACCAGCGGCGCAATCTTGGCGGCCTCGCTCATTCGATGTTCTGAACCTGCTCTCGCAATTTTTCAATATCCGATTTTATCTCCAGGGCCAGGCCGGTGATGGCCAGCGCTTCGGTGTCCACGCCCGGCGTTTTGGAAAGTAGGGTGTTGGCCTCGCGATGCATTTCTTGCAGGAGAAAATCGAGTTTCTTACCCATTTCGCCGGCGCCGCCCAGCAGATTGCCGAATTGCGAAACGTGGCTGCGCAGCCGCTGCAATTCTTCGCTGATGTCGCTGCGTTCCGCAAGGATCGCGGCTTCCTGCGCCAGGCGCGCGGGCTCGAGTGACGCTCCGCTCAACAACTCTTTCAGGCGGGCATCAAGGCGCTTCGCGAACGCGGGCCGCAATGTTTCTGCAAGCACGCGGACCTGATCGGCCTCGCCTTCAATTTTTGTAAGACGCGCGTGCAGCTCTTCGATCAGGTGAGCGCCTTCGGCGCGGCGCATCTCATCGAGCTTTCCCAGCGCGTCGCGCAGGCAATCTTCGAGCGCACGTCCAAGCTGCTCCTGGCTTTCTTCACTTTGCGGCGCGGCCACGCCCAATCCCGAAATCACGCCGGGCAGGCGCAGCAACGCCACGACATCGACGTCTGCGGCGGCGCGCGTCTCCTGCCGCAAGGTCTCGGCAGCGCGAAGGTAGGCCTTCACCAATTCCTGATTCACCTGAATCGTTGCGGCAGTGCGCGGCTCGGCAACCACTTGAATTTCCACGTGGCCACGATGGATGCGTTCCCGCACCACCTGGCGAAGCCGCGGCTCGTACTGCTCCAGCCCTTCGGGCATGCGAATTTTCAAATCGAGAAAGCGGTGGTTCACGCTCTTGACGCTGACTCGCAAAGCGAGATCGGTAGTTTCCGCGCGCGCCTGGGCGTAGCCGGTCATGGACATGCATTCTGGTTTTCTGATTGCCGCTGAAGTGTGGCTCATAGGAGTCTGGGCTTGGCGCCGATCTCGGATGAAGACCTTGCCGGCGCCAGCATGTCGTCGTCCGCGAACTGAATGTCGTGTAGCCGGGCGTAAGTGCCGCCGCTGGCGATCAATTCCGTGTGCGTGCCGCTCTCGCGAATCTGGCCGTCTTCCAGGACCATGATTTTATCGGCGCGGCGAATGGTGGCCAAGCGGTGGGCAATTACAAAGGTGGTGCGGCCGACCATCAAATTGGCTAGCGCTTTCTGAACAAACATTTCGGATTCGGCATCGAGCTCGGAGGTGGCTTCATCGAGAATCAGGATGGGCGAATCTTTGAGAATAGCGCGGGCGATGGCGATGCGCTGGCGTTGACCGCCGCTGAGCCTGGTGCCTCGCTCGCCAACCATCGTGTTATAGCCCAGCGGAAGCTCGGTAATGAAATCATGGGCCAGCGCAGCCTGCGCCGCGGCTTCCACGCGTTCTTTGGGAACGCCGGTAAGGCCATAACAGATGTTGTTCCAAACCGTGTCGTAGAAAAGAATATTTTCCTGCGCGACCATGGCGATCTGATCTCGCAGCGAGCGGATGGTCACCTCGCGAATGTCGGCACCGTCGACACGAATGGCGCCGGAAGTTACTTCGTGGAAACGTGGAAGAAGATTCACCAGAGTAGTTTTTCCCGCGCCGCTGGAGCCCACGAAAGCAATCACTTCCCCCTTACGCGCGCGCATGGTGACGTTTTGCAAAACCATGGCGGAACCAGGGGCGTAGTTGAAACCAACATGATCGAACTCGATTTCCCCTGCAAACGGCGGCAGAATTTTTGCGCCGGGCTGCTCGATATTTTCCTGTTCGAAATCGAGGTACGCAAATACCTGGGTGCTGGCGCCCTGCGCAGCCTGGAACTGCTGGTAAACATTGCCCATACGCTTGAGCGGCGTGTAGGCATTGAACATGGCGTAGATAAAAGTGAAAAATTGCCCGGTAGTCATCAAATGGTGTTGTATCTGACCACGGGCATACAAGAGTAGAAGCGGTACAACAAAAGCCGCGAGTAGGTCCATCAACGGCGAGGTGATGACCGCAGCTCGCACTCGTCGCATGTTCTCTCGCAGTAACTTTTTGGAGGTCTCCCGGAATTTGCGAATCTCAAACTGTTCCATTCCGAAAGCCTTTACAACTCGATTGCCGCTTATCGTTTCCTGCAAAATTTGGCTTAGGTCCCCCAGGCGGGATTGGCTGTTCTCCGCGTAGCGCCGTATTTTGCGTCCAAAATTGGTTACCGGCAGCACTACCAGTGGCAAAAGTACTGCCGATCCGAGCGCCATTTTCCAATTCACAATCAGTAATATTGCTACGAAAACTAGGAACGTAAATCCTTTCTGAAAAAGGTCCGCGAGATACTCGCTAAGAGCGATTCGGGTCGACTCCACATCGTTGATGACATTGGAATTCAAGCGTCCCGTGGAGTTACTTTGGAAAAAGGCCATCGGCTGACGGATTAATCGGGAATAGACCTGGTTGCGAAGGTCCGTGACCGCCGCCTGGCCCACGTATTGGATTTCGATGGTGCCCAGATATTCCGCAATGGCTTTTGAGAAATAGAGAATCAACAAGGTAAATGTAAAAACGGTCCAGACGTTATGAATTCTTGGCGGGAAAAACTCATTTAAGTAGATAGTCCGTCCGGACCATGGCAACGTTACCAGTGCGGTCGTTGAGCCACCGGCAGCCGGGTTCAACACACCGTCCACCGCCGGGGTTACCATCAAGGCCACGCCGCCTTCCGCGAGAGCGACGAAGGCCAGCAGCAATATGCCTGCGCCGAGGCGGAATGAGTACGGCCGCACGTAGCCGAACAGACGTTTTAATTGTGGTGAAAACAACGATGCCACGCTTAAGACTCCCCCGAACGCTTCACTTGGTACGCTATTCGCCGCTCGATGACGTGTCAAGTTTCCGGACAGCCGGTAAAAAGCATTTTGCGGCTTCCGGCCCTACGCCCGCTAGCGCCGGCTCAGGGTAAACGCCAACTCACTCGCGCAAGATCTATTTCAAAATGTCGCGGTGAACGACTTTCGCCGTGACCCCGCGCTTCTCGAACGACTTCTTCACGTCTTCGGACATCATCACCGAGCGGTGCTTTCCGCCAGTGCAGCCAAAGGCGATGGTCAGATAACTCTTGCCTTCACGGATGTAGTGCGGGAGCAGATAGGTGAGCAATCCCTCGACACGGCGCAAAAATTCCCCCGTTTGAGGAAAGGAGCGAATATAGCGGCGAACCTTGGGGTCTTTTCCGGTGAATTCACGCAGGCGCGGAACAAAATGCGGATTGGGTAGGAAGCGCACATCGAACACCAGATCTGCATCGGTGGGCACACCGTAGCGATAACCAAAGCTGACCACCGAAACCATCAGCGGGCGCTTATCGGGATTTTTGAATCGCTCGGTAACGAAGTGCCGCAACTCGTGCACGTTGAATTGCGTGCTGTCAATCACCACGTCGGCCAGTTTGCGAATGGGGCCCATCAGCGCGCGCTCATGACGCAAACTTTCGCGCACGGAAAAGTTTTTACCCAGTGGATGCGGCCGGCGCGTTTCGCTGTACCTGCGCAGCAGCGCGTCGTCGCTGGCTTCGATGAACACCAGCGTGATGGGATGGTCCTTGCGCAAATGCTTCAGCAGCGGCAGCAATTTCTGCAGCTGCAAACCTTCGCGCGCGTCGATCATCAGTGCCGCACGGGCAAAATCGCCATCGTTTGCGGCGTGCAACTCGGCAAAAATCGGCATCAGCTCGACAGGCAAGTTATCGACGCAATAAAAACCCATGTCTTCGAAGGATTTCAGTACGGTACTTTTGCCGGATCCGGAGAGGCCCGTGAGGACAACAAGATGGCGCGTGTCGTGTCGCGTCGGCTGGCGTTTCACCGCGCCGGCGCCTTAACTCTTCACCCGGCGCTGATGGGTGCTGGGAATTCTCATATCCTCGCGGTATTTCGCGACGGTGCGGCGGGTGACGTGGATCCCGGCGTCGTCCAGCTTCTTGGCAATTTGCTCGTCGGTCAGCGGCTTGGTGCCGTCCTCTTCTTCGATCATCTTTTTCACCACGCGCTTGAGGGTTAGGAGCGACATGGCGCCGCCTTCCGGCCCGTTCACCGACTCGCTGAAAAATGAGCGCAACTCCAGAACACCCTGTGGGGTATGCGCGTATTTGCTGGCTACGGCGCGGCTGACGGTGGAGGGATGCACGCCGACTTCTTCGGCTACTTCTTTAATCATCATGGGCTTCAGGGCGTCTTGCCCGTGATCGAGAAATTCTCCCTGACGCGCGATGATGGATTGGCAGACGCGCAGGATGGTGTGCTTTCGTTGCTCGATGTTTTTCATCAGCTG
>JBBRZT010000320.1:0-4370 GCA_038236395.1 Candidatus Acidiferrales bacterium | reverse complement strand
GAGTTTTTTTTCGTTCACGAAGCCGACCGCGGGAACCTTTTGATCGCGCAAGGTGGCCAGGAGTTTCGTCGTCATCGCGTTAATCTCGTCGCCGGTCATGAAATCCGCGGACGCCGCCGGCAGGTCATCGATGGTAATCGCGATGGCGCGCTGTGGCGGGTTCTGCGCAGCCAGAGGCGCGACCGAAGCGAGCATGAGAATGGCGAGCCGGAAAGCTGCGGTTCGAATGGAAAAATTCATGCCTATCCCCTGTAATTGAGGTCCGGCGTTGCGAAAATCTACGACAATCTGCCGGGTGTAAAGAGCGCGGTCATTTCCATGACGTCACGATAATAATCTTTTTGTTTGAGCTGGGTGGCGGCTTCTTCATCCAGAATGGCGGTGGCGTCGGGATGAAGCTGCAACGCGGACGCAGTGACCGAGGCGGTGATGGGGCCTTCGATGGCGTTGGCCACGGCAGCGGCTTTTGTCGCGCCGGTGGCAAGCATCAGCACGCGCCTGGAAGCGAGAATGGTGCCGATGCCCATGGTGATGGCGCAGCGAGGGATGGTTTCGCCAGGGCCAAAAAACTTGCGGTTGTCGTCCAGCGTGGCCTTGCTGAGCACTTTCAACCTGGTTTTTGAAGCGAAGCTGGAAGTGGGTTCGTTGAAGCCTATATGGCCGTTGCGGCCGATGCCCAGAAGCTGCAGATCGATGCCGCCGGCGCGCTGGATGTCGTCTTCGTAGGAGGCGCAGTATTTTTCATAGTCGCCGGTGATGGTGCCGTCGGGGATATGCACGTTGCGGGGATCGATATTCACTTGCGAAAAGAAATTTTCCAGCATGAAGTGGTGAAAGCTGTGGAGGTGCTCGGGGGAGATTCCGAGATATTCGTCGAGATTGAAAGTGAGCACGCGCGAAAAATCGAGGCCTTCGTCGCGATGCAGGCGGGCGAGTTCGCGATAGACGCCGAGCGTGGTGCTGCCGGTAGCCAGGCCAAGGCGCACCGCGGGATTCTGGCGCACAGCATTGGCGACGACCTGCGCGGCTTCGCGGCTCAATTCTTCATAATTGGATTTCAGGACCACCAGCATTGTTCGAGACCACCTGTATTCCTGCGTTCGCCGCCCTTGCCATTTTGACTATTCTGAGCCATTCTCTCGGTCGCAGCTTCCCGATAGACTACAACATCCGGGCCATGGTTTGCGCGTCAGACCATTACTAAAACGATTTAACTCAACGCGTCCGCAATTGCAGAGCGGCGCGGAAGGGTTGCGCCCGCCACCGGGACCACGGGCAGCAAGGGGCAGAAACCGAAGATGGCGCTGACCGCTACCGACTGGATTGTAATCGGCACCTACCTGCTGCTCAACCTGCTGATCAGTTTGTATTACCGGCGGCGCTCGTCGGGGAGCACGGAAGAGTTTTTCGTGTCGGGAAGAAATGTGTCGTGGTGGCTGGCGGGAACGTCGATGGTTGCGACCACGTTCGCCGCGGACACGCCGTTGCTGGTGGCCGGTTTAGTAGCCAAGAACGGAATTTCTGGGAACTGGCTGTGGTGGTCGCAGTGCCTGTGCGGGATGATGACGGTGTTTTTCTTTGCGCGTTACTGGCGCCGCGCGGAAATTCTTACCGATGTGGAATTCGTGGAGTTGCGTTACGAGGGCAAGCCTGCCGCTTTCCTGCGCGGCTTTCGCGCCATTTATCTGGGCGCGCTGATGAATTGCCTGATTCTGGGCTGGGTTATCAAAGCCATGATCAGCATTACGACGGTGTTGCTGGGCAATGCGATCGCGGCCGGACGTGTGCTGCAAATTGCAGTGGGCGGGCACGTGCTGGTGCATTACACGCTAGGCGCGCCGGAGCATACCGCGCTGCTGATCTGCGTACTGATCCTCGTGCCGTTCACGGGGATTTATACATTTATCGGCGGGCTGTGGGGCGTGCTGGTCACGGACCTGTTCCAGTTTATTTTGAAGATGACCATGATCGTGGTGCTGGCGTGGATCGCGGTGGCAAAACTTGGCGGGATCACGATGTTGAAGGTGCAACTGTCGCATGTGGACAGCATGGTGCGGCAGTCGGGACAAACCACCGGCAACATTCTTTCATTTTTTCCGTCGTTTAACCTGGGCTGGACGACCAACGCGCTGTGGACGCTGCCGGTAATTACATTTTGTCTGTACCTGGCGGTGCAATGGTGGGCCAGTTGGTATCCGGGAGCGGAGCCGGGTGGCGGCGGTTACGTAGCGCAGCGCATGTTCAGCGCCAAGGATGAGAAAAATTCGCTGGGCGCGACGCTGTGGTTCAACATCGCCAATTACGCGATGCGCTCGTGGCCGTGGATCTTGACCGGGTTGGTGGCGGTGGCGGTGTATTCGCCGCACGGCGGGCTGCACCCGAGCATGGAGTTTGCCGCCGAGCCGGAAAAAGGCTACGTGATGGTATTGCGCGATTTTCTGCCGCCGGCGTTGCGCGGGCTGATGGTGGCGGCGTTTCTCGCGGCGTTCATGTCCACGGTAGGCACGCAACTGAATTGGGGAACGTCGTATTTGATCAATGATTTTTACCGGCGCTTTATTGTGCGCAAAGCCAGCGACAAGCATTACGTTTTTGTCAGCAAGATTTTCATTGTGTTGCTGGTGATTCTGAGCGGCTACGCGGCGGCCAACATCAATTCCATTCAGTCGGCGTGGCAATTGTTGCTGGGGATGGGCGCGGGAACCGGGAGCGTGCTGGTGCTGCGCTGGTACTGGTGGAGAATTAACGCGTGGAGCGAAATTTCCGCGATGATTGCGGCGTTTGTGGTGTCGATCTCGCTGCAGCGGGTACATTTTGCGGGCAACGACTCCGTAGTGTTCGCAAAAACTGCGCTGATCACCACGGTTTCGACGACGGTGGTGTGGCTGGTCACGACGCTGATTACCAAGCCGGAATCGAACGAGCGGCTGCTGAAGTTCTACCGCCGCGTTCAGCCAACCGTGCATGGCTGGAAGCGAATCGCGGCGCTGGCTCCGGAGATTGCTCCGGTGCGCGATTTGGGAGCAAACACGTTTGACTGGATCATGGGCTGCACGCTGGTGTATTGCTGCATGTTCTCGATAGGAGAGCTGGTGTTGCAGGAATGGTTGCCGGGATTTGCGCTCATGGCGGGCGCCGCGGCGTCTGGATATTTCATTTATTGGAGCTTGTCACGACGTGGGTGGAAGACTTTTTCGGGCGCTGTCGAACCGGTTGCTGCATCAAAGCCCGAAATCAATCCGTGACGCAGGAACATAATCGCACCGCACGTAGAATTGCCGAAAAAAGCACGGATGTGACGCTCCGGCTAACCGTAGTCGTTCAGATGATGCGACGATAGTTCGGACACCGATTGTAAATAGAAGTGCGTCCGACCAGGACTCAGCCCTATGCCCAGACTCCCGACCACGGAAGATCATCGCCTCGAGGAAACCCGCACCCGCAAAAAATATTGGAAGCGCTGGGGCCCGTATCTCTCGGAGCGGCAATGGGGCACGGTGCGCGAGGACTACAGCCCGGGGGGGACGGCCTGGGAATATTTTCCGCACGATCATGCGCGGTCGCGCGCGTACCGCTGGGGCGAAGACGGCATCGGGGGCATCAGCGACCGGCATCAGATGATTTGCTTTGGTCTGGCGCTGTGGAACGGGCGCGACCCCATTTTGAAAGAGCGGCTCTTCGGGTTGACCGGCCACCAGGGAAATCACGGCGAAGATGTGAAGGAGTGTTACTTCTATTTAGATTCCACGCCGACGCACAGTTACATGCGGATGCTTTACAAGTATCCACAGGCGGAATTTCCCTACAGCTTGTTGGTGGAGGAAAGCGCGCGAAGGGGCCGGAGCAAACCGGAGTTCGAACTGCTGGACACCGGAGTGTTTGCGCAGAACCGCTACTTCGACGTGTACGTGGAATACGCGAAAGCCGACGTCGAAGACATGCTCATCAAGATCACTGCGGTCAATCGCGGGCCGGAAGCAGCAACAGTGCACCTGTTGCCTTCGCTGTGGTTTCGCAACACGTGGTCGTGGGGCAAAGACACGCGGCGGCCGGTGGTGCGCAAAGCGGTGGGATTTCCAGACTGCCACTGTGTGGAACTGGAACATTGGCAATATGGGAAGCGCTGGCTTTTGTGCGCGGGGCAGCCGCAATTGCTGTTTACAGAGAATGAGACCGATTTTGCGCGGCTCTTTGCTGGGCAAAATCGCACGCCATATGTGAAAGACGCGTTCCACGAATATTTGATTGGCAAGAATCAGGCGGCGGTGAATCCCGCGCAGACCGGCACCAAAATGGCCGCGTACTATCCGCTGACTTTGAAACCGGGCGAAAGCACCACGCTCAAGCTGCGGCTGACCGACATTGAGCCT
>JBBRZT010000319.1:0-4400 GCA_038236395.1 Candidatus Acidiferrales bacterium | reverse complement strand
GGGCAAGCCCAAACTGGATATCGGCATCGGGTTGAACAGCGGGGTCGCCAGCGTCGGAAATATGGGCTCGGCGCTGCGCTATGGTTACACGGCGCTGGGAGACACGGTTAATTTGTCGTCGCGGCTGGAAGGGCTCAACAAGGACTACGGCACGCACATTATTGTGAACGAGACGACCTACGCGTCCACGCGCGACGCGAACTTTGTCTACCGCGAACTTGACGTGATCCGCGTGAAGGGAAAAACGCATCCCGTTACTATTTACGAATTGATTGGGCGCCGGGGGGAAGCCAGCGTGTATGGCAGTCCCGCAGAACTGCAACAGCGGCTGGAGCGATTTACCCAAGGGCAAAAACTTTACCGCGCGCGCCGATGGCAAGAAGCGCAGCTCGTTTTTCAATCCGTGCTGGATAAATGGACGGACGACGGACCTTCGCGCCTGTACTGGAAACGCTGCCAGGATTACCTCTTCGACGAGCCGCCCATTGGCTGGGACGGCGTTTTCACCATGACCCACAAATAACCTATCAGGCGCTGTTTCAAAACTCGACTGTTGGCCATCCAAATTTTTGGCATCATCCCGCCGGCGCCCGGTACCAAGAACCGTCGGGGCGGCATCCAAGAATCGACTCTGTTTGGCGCAATATTTGCGGCGTTTTGCGTTACCATTTCCGCTAATCCGGCGGCAACCACGGTTTGAATGCAGCGTACCCAAGTCGCCGCCCGGCGGAATCTAACGAGAGTAAGAAAACCGGGTCGCTGAACAGGTTTACGGGCTGAAATGCCGGCCCGTTGAGGGAAATCACAAAACAGTATGTGGATTGTCCGCCTAGCGCTTTCGAGACCGTACACGTTTATCGTGATGGCCTTGGTAATTGTGTTGCTGACGCCGGTGGTGTTGCTGCGCACCCCGACTGATATTTTTCCCAACATCGACATCCCGGTAATCAGCCTGGTGTGGAATTACGCCGGCTTGCAGCCGCAAGAGATGGAGCAGCGCATCACTTCCAACTCCGAACGCGCCGTGACCGTGCTGGTGAACGACGTTGAGCACATCGAATCGCAATCGCTGAACGGCATTTCCGTCGTAAAAATTTACTTCCAGCCGGGCGCTAACATCCAGACGGCCGTGGCGCAGACCACCGCCATCGTGCAAACCATTTTGAGAACCATGCCGCCCGGCACGACCGCACCGCTGGTGGCCATTTATTCCGCCGCCACCGTGCCGGTCATCCAGATCGGCATGACCAGCGACAGCCTGAGTGAGCAGGCGCTTTTCGATTTTGGAAATAATTTTATTCGTACGCAACTTGCCACCGTGCAGGGCGCCGCTCTGCCCTATCCTTACGGCGGCAAACAGCGCCTGATCTCGGTGGATCTGGACACGACTCTACTGCAGTCGAAGGGGCTTTCGCCGGTGGACATCGTGAATGCCATCAACGCGCAGAACCTGATTCTGCCCACGGGCACGGCAAAGCTCGGAACCCTGGAATACATGGTGGAAATGAACGGCAGCCCGCAAACCATTGCGGGCCTGAACGATCTGCCGATCAAAACCGTGAATGGCGCGACGATCTACATGCGCGACGTAGCGCACATCCGCGATGGATTTTCGCCGCAAACCAACATCGTGCGCGCCAACGGACAGCGCGGCGTGCTGATGGCGGTGTACAAGACCGGTGCGGCGTCTACGCTGGATATCGTGAAGCGCGTGAAACAGAGCATTCAGAACTATGCCGGCTCGATACCTGAGGGCATTCACATCGCCATGCTGTTTGACCAATCGCTTTTCGTGCGCGCTTCGATTTATGGCGTGCTGCGCGAAGCGCTGATCGCCGCGTGCCTGACGGCCTTTATGATTCTGGTGTTTTTGGGCAACTGGAAAAGCACGTTGATCATTGCCGCGTCTATTCCGCTGTCGATTCTGGTGAGCGTGCTGTGCCTCAGCGCGCTGGGCGAAACCATCAACATCATGACGCTGGGCGGGCTGGCACTGGCGGTGGGCATCCTGGTCGATGACGCCACCGTGGAAATCGAAAATATCAATCGCAACCTGGCGATGGGCAAAGAAACGGTGCAAGCCATTCTGGACGGCGCGCAACAAATCGCGGTGCCGGCGTTCGTTTCGACTTTGTGTATCTGCATCGTGTTTATTCCCATGTTCTTTCTTTCCGGCGTGGCCAAGTTCTTGTTCGTGCCGCTGGCGGAAGCGGTCATTTTTGCCATGCTGGCGTCCTACATGTGGTCGCGGACCATCGTTCCGACCATGGCCATGTATCTGTTGAGCGCTGAGGACGAACACGTCCCCGAGGGCCACCAGGGATTTCTGCGCCGTTATCAACAAAAGTTTGAGCACGGGTTCGAACGGTTTCGCGAGGGCTACCGGAACGCACTGCGCGCCACGCTGGCGACGCCGCTTCTTTTTGCCTCCTGTTTTCTGGCGTTTTGCGTGCTTTCCACTTTGCTGGTATTTGTGCTGGGCAGGGATTTTTTCCCGACCGTCGACGCGGGGCAGATCCGCCTGCACTTCCGCGCGCGTACCGGCCTGCGTATTGAAGAAACGGCGCGCCTTGCCGATCAGGTCGACGGAATGATTCGCCAAACGATTCCGCAGGGCGAAGTGGAAACGGTGCTGGATAATATCGGCGTGCCCTACAGCGGAATCAACCTGAGCTACAGCAATGGAGGGACTTTCGGCACCGCTGACGCCGAGATCCTGGTGCAGCTGAAGGGCGACCGCAAAAAACCTACCGGCGCTTATATCAACGACCTGCGGTCAAAATTGCCGCAAACGTTTCCCGGAGTGCAATTTTTCTTTCAGCCCGCGGACATCGTGACGCAAATTTTGAACTTCGGCGCGCCTGCGCCCATCGATGTGCAGGTTACCGGCGCGAACCAGAAGGGCAATTACCTGGTAGCGGAGGATCTTGCCAAGCAACTGCGGCACATCCCAGGCGCCGCGGACGTGCACGTACAGCAAGCTTTCGACCAGCCGACGCTGTACATGGATATCGATCGCACGCGCGTGCAGAATCTGGGGCTGCAGGCCCGGGACGTGGCGCAGAACCTACTCGTATCCTTGAGTTCCAGCTTTCAGACTGCGCCGGCGTTCTGGCTGGATCCCAAAAATGGCGTGAGTTACAACGTTGCGGTTCAAACGCCGCAATATCGTGTGGACACGTACCAGGCGTTGCAAAACACGCCGGTGAGCGGAAGCGGACCGAATCTGAAGCCGCAAATTCTCGGCAACCTGGTGACCACCTCCACAACTGCGCGGCCCGCCGTGGTTTCGCACTACAACGTGCAGCCCATGATCAATGTTTATGCGTCGGTGGACGGCCGCGATCTGGGCGGGGTCGCCGACGAGGTGGCCAAGGACGTAAAGGAAGCGGAGAAGCATTTGCCAAAAGGCAGCCACATCGCGATTCGCGGGCAAGTGCAGACCATGAAGTCGTCATTCGAAGGACTCGGGCTGGGGCTCTTGGGCGCGATTGTGCTGGCCTATTTGCTGATCGTGGTGAATTTCCAGTCGTGGCTGGATCCCTTCATCATCATCACCGCGCTGCCCGGCGCGCTGGCGGGGATTTGCTGGATGCTGTTGATCACCCACACCACGCTGAACGTGCCGTCCTTGACCGGAGCGATCATGTGTATGGGCGTAGCCACCGCCAATAGTATTCTGATGGTGTCTTTCGCCCGCGAGCAGATGGACGAAGGCAAGAGTCCCGCGGACGCGGCTGTGGAAGCCGGCTTTGTGCGCATGCGGCCGGTCATCATGACGGCGCTGGCCATGATTATCGGCATGTTGCCGATGGCTATTGGCTTGGGCGAAGGCGGAGAGCAAAATGCGCCGCTGGGCCGCGCGGTCATCGGTGGATTATTATTTGCCACTTTCGCGACATTGTTTTTTGTGCCGTGCGTCTTTTCTATGATTCACGGATACCTGGAACGCAGAAAATCACACGGCGCAAAAGAGGCGACTGCGTGAGATTCATGAGCGACACACGGCACCGGAGCAACGCATGAGCCAGGAAGTTATGGAACCAAGAGACCAGGGACCGGCTACCGATCAGGGGCTATCAAGAAATCAACCGCGCGATCAGCGCGCCGCGGAAGAACATCCGCGCAGCCGCCTATTCCTGGTGCTGGTGGTATTGGTTGTTTTGTTGCTGGTAGCCGGCGGATTCACGCTGCTGTCACGGCGGTCGCAATATAAGGCGCTGGCCAAGGAAACGGAAGCACGCGCTATCCCCACCGTCTCGGTGGTCCATCCGATTGCCGCATCGGATGCGGAAGATCTGGTTCTGCCCTCTACCATGCAGGCGTATGTGGAATCGCCGATCTATGCGCGAACCAGCGGATATCTGAAGAAGTGGTATCACGACATCGGCACGCGCGTG
>JBBRZT010000318.1:0-4409 GCA_038236395.1 Candidatus Acidiferrales bacterium | reverse complement strand
CACCAAAAATGCAATCTGCTGAAAGCTCGGGTGATAATCTACGCCTATCAACATGTTCGGCTCCTTCCTCCCGAGCCTCTGGTCGTCAAACAACTAGAGTTTACTCGGGTCGAGGAGCCGACACTGTTATGCAATCAAGTGGTTTCCGGCCCAGGATTTTCACTTCGCTGATCCATGCAGACGATCGGGGCTCCTTCTTCTATATAGTCTCTCCGAGAGAGCTTCCAAAATGTCCCTAGCCATCGAGAGTGCCACGCCCCTTTTCGCCGTCTTCGACGTCCCTAGATCCGTTGCGTTTTACCGCGACGCGTTGGGATTTGAGGTGACCAATACCTCGAAACCCTTCACCAATGCCAAGGATGACTACGGTTGGGCAATGCTGCGGCTCAACGGCGTGGAATTAATGGTCAACAATATGTATGAAAACAACATTCGCCCTTCGCAGCCTGACCAAGCTCGTGTCGCTTCCCATGCAGACACCATAATCTATTTCGCCTGCCGAGACGTTGACGGTGCGTACACTACCCTGAGAGCCCTTGGGATTGCCGCGAGCGAACCCAGGATTGCCTACTACGAGATGAAGCAGACTTATGTGACCGATCCGGATGGGTATAAATTGTGTTTTCAATGGCCTCTCAGCTCGGAGTGATGCAATCACCCGACTGGTTGCTTGGCGTTCTTCAGCAGTTTGCGCTGCGCCTTTTCGTATTTCTTTGAAGCCTTTCGTTCCCGCTTGTCCGCCGTTCGTTGGGCCTTTGCTTGGGCCTTCTCTTGTTTCCTCTGATATTTGTAGAGTGCTTTTTGCTGCTCTTGAGCTGACTTTTCGGTTTGGCGCTCGCTTTTTGTGAGGCCGGAGTCCTGAGCTTCAATCGTCATGCAACATCCCGCGGCCAACGCCGCCAGCAGTACCAAAACAACAATTCGTTTCATCCGGAATTTCCCTTTTAGTTTCGAAACCGACGCCAGTTTATACCCATCTCACCGCGTTCGTGACGCCGTGAAGCCATTTGATAATCAGCGCTTCCGGCGTTTTAAACCACTCTCGGTAAGCACGTTAATCAGCCACTCGTGTAGCTGAATAGCCGCGGCTTACCGCCCAACCGGCCGCTTACTCCCCAGGTGATTTGTTCTCGCCGCCGGCCTCTCGTACTATTCCTAGTGCATGCCCTCCACCACGGCGCTTGATGTTAAATGGACCGGCCGCCCCCACTCCGTCGCCGCCGCGCTACTCGAAGCCGGCGGCCATCACGCCATCATCGATCCCGGCCCGGCCTCCACGCTCGAGACTTTGCGCGCCGAGCTCCGCTCCCGCGGACTCTCCGTCGCCGATCTCGAAGCCATCTTCCTCACCCACATCCACCTCGATCACGCCGGAGCCACCGGCTCCCTCGTTCGCGAAAATCCCCGCCTTCGCGTTTACGTGCACCAGCGCGGAGCATTCCACATGGCCGATCCTTCCCTGCTCCTCGCCAGCGCTGGCCGCCTGTGGGCCGATGAACTCCCGCGGCTCTTCGGCGAAACTCTTCCGGTCCCCGAACAAAACATTCATGTCCTCCAAGGCGGCGAAACGATCTCTCTCGGCGAGCGAAAACTCGATGTGCTCTACACGCCCGGCCACGCGTCCCACCACGTCACCTATTTCGATCCGCAGGAAGGGGTGGCCTTCGCCGGAGACACTGCCGGCATCCGCATCGCCAACGGCCCGTACATCATGCCCGCCGCTCCGCCGCCCGACATCGATCTCGCCGTCTGGAATGAGTCTTTCGACGCGATTCTCAATCTCCGCCCCGCGCGCCTTTTCCTAACTCACTTCGGCTTCGCCGAAAATCCCGCCGAACACATCGCGCTCTTCCGCGAGCGCCTGCACCTCTGGGCCGACATCGCCGAAAAAAGCCTCGCCGCGCAGCCTGACAACGACGACGACGCGCTCGAATCCTTCCTCGCGCAAACGCGCGCGGAAATGAGCAAATTTCTCTCCGCCTCCGACGCCGAGCAGCACGCCTTCACCGCCGGCCTCCCGCTTTCTTTCCTAGGCCTGGCGCGCCACATCCGCAAGCGTGCCAAAGCCCGCGAATAGCCGCCGCCATTTTTTGAATTGAAATTTATTTCGGTTTCAGAATTGCAACGCCGTGGAAACGCAGCTAAGCAGTTGTTCCGTTCGCCGATATTTTGCTCGAAGACTCACTCGCAGATTCTTCGCCAGAAGAGCCTTCGCTCTCCGGCGCTTCATTCAATGGTTCTTCCTGACCCGGCGCCTCACTGGCCGGTGTTTCATCCGTCGGCGCTTCGCTTGATGGCATCTCACTCGACGGCGCTTCATTCACGGAAGCTTCACTCACCGCCGTCTCAATCACTGCCGGTTCTGAAACTGCCGCGGCCGCAACCGGTTCCGTCGCCGTCCCACTCTCAGTCCCGCCCAGCGCCTCCATCCGCGCCGTCAACGCCTCCACCAGCAGGTCCACCAGTTTCTTCGCGCCCGTCCCATCCGCATCTTTGTCCGGGTTGTACTGCGCCACATCCATCCCCAGCAAATTCGGATTCTTCACAAACTCGATCAGCGCCCCGCGCACATCATCAAAACTCAGTCCCCCGCTGCCCGGAACGTTCACACTCGGAAATTCTTCCTGCGCGATCACGTCGGTATCAACGTGCAGCACCACCTGCCGCGCGTCCGCGTGCATCTGCGTCAACGTAGCCCGCGCCGCCGTAGTCGCTCCCTTCGCCTTCACATCCGCCGCCAAAATTCGCCGCATCGGCGACTTGTTCAAAAATTCCTGCTCCGGCGCATCAATCCTCTCCAGCCCGAAGAGCATCACGTCCGGCTCACGCACCAGCGGCGGCTCGCCCCAGAAACGCACCAGTTCCGGCGCGCCTTTCCCAATAATGTGCGCCACCACCATCCCGTCAATACGCCCTGAAGGAGTCGTCGCGGGCGTATTCAAATCCGCGTCGCGATCCATCCACAGCAAACTAATGCGCTTGTAATATCGCCGCGCGCCTGTCAGAAGCCCGATCACCTGCGCGCAATCTCCGCCCAGCACCAGCACCAGCGCACCGCTCTTCACCGCCACTTCCGCGCGCAGCTTCAAATCATTCAATCCCGCCACAATTTCCTTCAGATTGCGAGCCCTTCGATTCTCGTCGTCTTCCGCAAAATGCCGCACCGCGCAATCGCCATGATCCACCACTTCAAACCCGGCCGCCTGCAGCCGTTCCACCAGCCCCGCGGCGCGCAACGCCGCCGGCGCTTTCTCGCTGCCGCCTAAAAAAGCCGCAGCGCTCGAGGGCGCGCCTATCAAGGCAATTTTCTTCGGCTGCCGCGTGATTTTCGCCGCCAAGTTTGCTCCTGCCGTTCCAGTTTCTGCGAATTACCCTGCTGTTAACCGCTTGACCACGCCCTGGGTCTTCCCTGCACTTCGATTTCA
Organism: Candidatus Acidiferrales bacterium; assembly: GCA_038236395.1. Lineage (GTDB taxonomy): Bacteria > Acidobacteriota > Terriglobia > Acidiferrales > UBA7541 > Acidiferrum. The sequence goes on along the minus strand of JBBRZT010000318.1, from coordinate 984 downwards.
ACGTCTCGGCGCCGCCGCGATCGTCGCCAGTTCGGGCGGCAACGTAAACCGCACATCTTCGCGAATCAAATCCAAATCGCGCTGATCCGTAAATCCAAACTCCGCCAGCCGCTGGCTCACTTGCTCCACCAGCACTTCCGGCGCCGACGCGCCCGCCGTCAATCCCACACGTTCCACGCCTTGCAGCCACTGCACATCAATGTCCGCCGCCGAATCGATCAACTGTGCGCGCACTCCACTCCGCTGCGCCACTTCCACCAGCCGGTTTGAATTCGAGCTGTTCGGCGAGCCCACCACCAGAATCAGCTCCACATCCTTGGCCACCTGCTCCACCGCTTCCTGCCGGTTTTGCGTGGCGTAGCAAATGTCGTCGCTCGCCGGGCCCTTGATCGCCGGAAATTTCTGCCGCAGCCTCGCCACAATTTCCTGCGTATCATAAAGGCTCAGCGTCGTCTGCGTCAGAAACGACAGCTTCTCCGGATCGTCCACTTCCAGCAAATCCACGGCCGCCACCGAATCCACCACAATCGTGCGGTCCGGAGCTTCTCCCGAAGTCCCCACAATTTCCTGGTGGTCTTTATGCCCAATTAAAATAATCGTTCGCTTTTCCCGCGCGAATTTCAGTGCCTCCAGATGCACCTTGGTAACCAGCGGGCACGTCGCATCGATCACCTTCAGCGACCGAGACTTGGCTTCATCCCTCACCGTCGGCGGCACGCCGTGCGCGCTGAACACCAGCACCGCCCCATGCGGCACATCCTCTATCGACTCCACAAAAATCGCTCCACGCCGCCGCAACTGCTCTACTACGTAGGTGTTATGGACGATCTCGTGGTGCACATAAACCGGCGCTCCATAAGCCTCCAGCGCCAACTCCACGATATCCACCGCGCGCACCACTCCGGCGCAGAAACCTCGCGGCCTTACCCTCAGCAAAACTTTTCCGCTCTTTGCAGTCTCCATCGTCACCCTGACTCTAGAATT
>JBBRZT010000317.1:0-4418 GCA_038236395.1 Candidatus Acidiferrales bacterium | reverse complement strand
GATCCTTTCTGTCGAACTCCAGTATTGACCTAATCAATTTTGTGCGCTGGCATCCGGGCTGTTATTCCAGGTGATGGGCAGGGTGACGGCGACCGAGGTGCCGCGATCGCTGGATCGAACTGCCAGCTTTCCGCCGATTAGTTTCACTCTTTCCTGCATGCCACGAAAACCGACACCGATGGTTGCGCGGGAAGCGATCTTCGCTTGCAGCAGCTCGTCTATTCCTTTGCCCACGTCGGTTACTTCCAGGGTGATTTGGTGCGGGTCGCGCATCAGTTTAAGGGTGGCAGTGGCGCTGCCGGAATGGCGATGGATGTTGGTGAGACATTCCTGGACGACGCGGAATAGAGAAAGTTCATAGTCCTGCGGCAGGCGGCCGAGATCGGGAGTCAGTTCGAGGGCGACTTTTACGTTGCTGCGCTGAGTGAAGCCTTCGACGTACCACTCGAGGGCGGGAACGAGGCCGATTTCCTCCAACATCGGCGGGTGGAGTAAATAGGATACGGTGCGAATTTCGTCGATGGCCTGCGCAATCAGTGCGATATTTTCGGTGATGCAGCGTGCTGCTGTGGGACTGAGTTTGTCTTTTTCCGTGAAAACGTGAGAAGCGTTCATTTTGATGGCGATGATTAGTTGGCCGATGCCATCGTGCAATTCGCGGCCGATGCGGCGCCTTTCGGCGTCCTGAACCTGGAGTAGTTTCGCGGCGAACTCGGCTTCCTTGCGTACGCGGTCGATTTCCTTGAGGTCGGTGATATCGCGGGCCACCTTGGAAGCTCCGACGACACGGCCCAAGTCATTCTTAATCGGGGAAATTGTTACGGAAATATCGAGCAAGCGGCCATCTTTGCGCATGCGGATGGTTTCGAAATGGTCGACGCGCTCACCGCGGCGGAGGCGGTCGAGAATGGCGGGCTCTTCGTCAAGCCGATCAGGAGGAATGATAAGGGTAATTTTCTGGCCTATGGCTTCCTCGGCGGTGTAGCCGAACAGGCGCTCGGCGCTCTTATTCCAACTGCTGATGACGCCATCGAGATTTTTGCTGATGATGGCGTCGTCGGAAGATTCGATGATGGCGGCCAGTTGCCTGGAGGCATCGAGGGAACTGGCGGTCTGATAGGCCGCGGAGGCAAATCGCGCCAAAGTTTCGAGCTGGCGCTTGTCTTCGGCGTCGAAGCGGCGCCGGTCATCGTGGGTGATGGCCCAAATTGTGCCAACCGCTTTGCCGGCCACGTAGAAGGGTACCAGGAGGGCTTCTTCGACTGCGGGCTGGACGGGCGCAAAGTAGGTGTAACGACGCTCGACATGTTTGAAGAGCAGAGTCTTGTTGGAGTCCAATACGTCGCCGCACGGGCCGAAATCCCTGGGAGTGCCGCCGCCAATGTGCGGTTTCCAAACACCGGCGATGGCCGGCCAATAGAATCTGGTGCCTCCGTCGCGAGTGAGCAAGCTGATTCCGGCTGAACCGCAATCGAGGGTGGCGAGGATGGTGTCGGCCAAAATCTGGAGGATGTCGCCGGGCGAATCGGCAAGCGCCTGGACCAGGGAGATTAAGGCGCGATTTTCTTTCTCATAGTCGGGAGGGCGAGAAGGGCGGCGGTCGAGCTCATCGGTATAGAGGATCGATTCCAGCGCAACCGGAGTATTGCCGTGTTCCATAGCCGTCCTTGACGGATGCAGGAAGTGCTTTCTCAGGGTAAAAGGGCTGAGCGGTTAACTGGGCCATTAACTCTGCTGGGGTGTTCAGCCCTGGACGAAAGCAGGTGGACGAGCCCTGTCGTATTTCGTGCCAACATTTTACCACCTTATCTCGAAGGTTTCGGAATAGTCAAAGTGTGGGATGCCCTACCAAGGGCACGCGCGGACGGGGCGTTGCGCCGCAGATCAAGGAGGGAGTCGTTCATTGCGACCGCTGGGCGAGCGCAATCCGGGATGACTTGCTAGTGGCGCGGGCACTTTTTCAGGGGCACCCGATTGATCGGGAAGCGGGTGGCGAGTTTTTTGGCGGTGGCTTGCATGACTTTGCCCGGGGCGTTCAGCGGTCCAGGCATCTCAGTGTAGATATCCACCTTGGTGACGCCTTTTTTTTCGTCGGCATTGAAGAAGACGGTGAATGGGGGATTGTTGCCGTTGAGCTCGGGCAGAAAGACTACGGAGATGCCCTGATAGTCATTGCCGAAATAAGTGGCAGTGGTGCCGAGGTCGCCGTAGTCGGCTTTGTCGGCGCCATTGATCAAGGTCATGCGCGACTCGGTGACACGAAATCGAACGGCGGAATCACAGGCTGCGGTGGCTGGGACCCAGTCTCCTTGAAATTGCGGCGGAACTTTGTCCTGCGCGTGTGAAGCGACTGCTGCGGACAGCAAAGCCACCGCGGCTGCAATGGAAAGACGAAAATTGCGCGAAGTGATGATTTTCATTGAGGGCTCCTCTCCCGAGCTGAGAACGCCGCGATTGTATACCTGAACATGGAGCAAATCTCTTAGATAAAGAACCGGGGCGTCTTGCGCAGGTGTGGGGAAAGAAGAAAGTCTTGAAGGAGAGACTTTGCACCTTCATTCACAAAATCCCCAGACGCGAGGTCGGCGTCTGGGGCACCCAGAACCGATTTTGCGGATTGAGAATGGACTGCGCTTTCGAGCGGCGCGATTTGCAAAGCACAATATGCTCGCGCGGTTTGGCGGGATGCTCGTAAGATGTAACGCTGAATGCGGCGAAGAACAGGTGCTGAAGTTTGGGGCGTGGATGCGAAGGGTAGAGTCCCGGAGCTTGACGGCTTGCGCGGCCTGGCCATTCTGCTTGTCATTCTTTGCCATTACGTTGGGAACCCGGATCACTCGCCGCTGGGTTTCTGGCGCATCGTTTTTTGCTGGGATTTACCGCCGGATGGAGCGGGGTCGACCTTTTCTTTGTTCTGTCGGGATTTTTGATTGGCGGAATCCTGCTGGATGCGCGGGAGAGCCCCAACTACTTTCGGGCCTTTTATATGCGGCGGGTATTTCGCATCCTGCCGATCTACTATCTGTGGACACTTTTGTTTGCGATGACGGTGATTACCGCGACGGTCTTTTTTCCGGGTGGACTGGGTATCACATCCCACGATCTTTGGCGGGTTCCGGTACAGGTTTTATTTCTGCAAAACATTTTTATCGGCATGCCGCACTTTACGTGGATATGGTTTGTGGTGACCTGGTCGCTGGCGATTGAAGAGCAGTTCTACCTTTTGGCGCCGCCGCTGATTCGTTTCCTGAGCGTTCGCGGGCTGGTGATTGCGCTTTGCGGGACGGTAATTCTGGCGCCGTTTTTGCGATTCATGCTTTTCCGGTACTGGGCACCGCAAACCTATCTGTGCGCTTATCTGATGCCGTGCCGCGCGGACGCGCTTTCGTGCGGGATGCTGCTGGCGATCGCGTGGCGCGACGGGCGGTTTCGCGAATTTCTGCGTGGGCACGCGGCGCTGGTGCAGCGCGTTCTGTTGGTCTTGTTTCTGGGGGCCGGCGGATTGCTGTGGTGGCTGGTGCATCCGATCAATGTGGTCACTGTGACCATCGGATATACCTGGCTGGCGATTTTTTACAGCGCGCTATTGCTGGCGGCGGTGGCGAATACCGGGGGATGGTTTGCCGCGGCGATGCGGTTGCGGATGCTCGGGTGGCTCGGGGGCATCTCTTACTGCGTGTACCTGCTGCACGATGCTTTCAATTTTTTTGCGCACCGCATTTTTCTGCACTCGGTGCCGGAGTTGTACAACTTCAGGCAGGTTGCGGTATCGGTCTTTGCGCTGCTCGTGACGCTCGGTGTTGCTGCGCTGTCGTGGAGATTTTTCGAAAGGCCGCTGATCCGCCGCGGGCACCGGTATTTTTACGAAACGACGCCGTAGAACGATGGGCGCAGGGAAGCGAAGGTCTAAGGGGTTGTTCTGGTGGTTGTCCAGTGTTAGCTGTATCGCCCAAGTGACCTACGGCGTGGATGATGAGCAGAGCGTAGCCCTCTTCGTGAATGTCCCCAGATGAGATTGCGCCGGGATTAAAGGGATTTTGGCCACCATCAGTCCTCGCAGGCCGAATTCCAATCGTGAAAAGAGGAGCCACCGTGAACAGCGCGCGCGACAGATTTGCCCACGTAATTCTGTTTCAATGTCCTCAGTGTCAAGGGCCGTTAGCCTCAGCGTTTACAAGTTCCAACAATGACATTAAAAGTCTCGACGGTGGGCAGTTTGGCGCGGTATGCCGTTGTGGTTGGATCGGCGACGGTTTGGACTTGTTGGCGGTCAACAAATCTGTGTAGCGGTGGGAGGCCATTTGCGAGGCGCCTCCGCCGGTAGAGCGGGACAACCTCAGAGATTACATTTTGAATCCAAAGGATTGGCTATTCCGCGTGGCGAAGGAAATCGCGACGTTTGCGCAAAGGGCATAAAG
>JBBRZT010000316.1:0-4422 GCA_038236395.1 Candidatus Acidiferrales bacterium | reverse complement strand
TGAAGAGACCGTACAGAATCGCGGCGTGACGGCGCAAGCCGCCGCGGCTGGTGAGCCGCTGGTTGAGCACGGACAGCACCTTGCCGGGCGACTGGCCGGTTTTGTGGATGCCGCGCAAGATTCCGACGGCCAGCGCGGCATACATCGCGGCGGGCAGGCCTTTGCCGGATACGTCGCCAACGTAGAAGCCGACACTGCTGTCAGGCAGCTGAAAATAGTCGAGGAAGTCTCCGCCTACGGTATCGACAGGCTGGAATTCATAAGCGACGGTCACCTGTCCTACGCGGAGCACATCCGCGGGCAACATGACGCTCTGGATGGCACGCGCTTCTTCGATCTCCTCGCGACGGAGTTCTTGAATGGCTCGCGCCTCGAGAAGCGACGGAATGGTGAGCATGTTGAATTGGAAGCGTCGCCAATCGCGAAAGGGGGTTCGAGCGGCAAGTAGAGTTTATCAAAGCGGGCAGGCGCGGTCCCGTTAAAAGGGAGGTTGTTTCCTGCGTACCCGCGACGCGCGGAAAACTTGCCGAGGCAGGGCCGGCGGGCGAGAATCCGGGCATGAGAGCTCTGGCTGTTTTGCTGGTGGCCGCGGCATTGCTGATAGGCGCTTATTATTTTTATGTGAAGAAGCTGCCCACTGCGGATGAGGGCACGGCGTCGACGCAAGCGATCAGCCTGACCGGCGTGCGCGGCGACCTGTTGCAGATCGCGCAAGCGGAACGCGCGTACATCGCGTCGAATGGCAGTTGCGCGACGCTGGCTGACCTGACGTCGTCGAATGCGCTAACCATGGCTAAGTCCGGCCGCGACGGGTACAGCTATGCCGTTGAATGTTCCGGCGGGGACTTTAGCGTGATTGCCCGCCACGCAGCGGCCCCGGCGGGCTCCTCACTGCGATATCCCAATCTAGCGATTGACCAGAGTATGCAGTTACACGAAGTGAATTAAGTTTGCCGCCGCTCAGTTCCCGCCAAATTCGCGGAACTTTCCTGCTAAACCTCCCGTACCTTTTATCGACAACAGTACCAACAAAGGCATGGCAAGGACTTTGCGACATCGACGGATGCACACGTGATAATCGGCGATGCGCTTCTGAAAAGGAGACAGTATGGGCGAGATGATCGGATTGGTCGCGGTAGTTATGTCTTTAGGGATTCCGCTGGGCGTGATGTACACCTACTATCACGTGCGAAAATTGCGCAGCGAAGAACGGCTGGCTGCCATCGCGCGCGGAGTGGACATTCCGATGGAGCCAGAGCTCTCGCAGGGAGCGCGTTCACGGCGCTGGGGTATTTTGCTGGTAACCGGCGCGATTGGCTACATCGCCGCGTTTGGGCTGGTCGCCAGGCTCACCGAGCCGGAAGCGTGGACGGCCGCGGCCTTTGGCGTGATTCCACTCGCTGTGGGTATGGGATTTTTGCTGGACTGGACATTGATACGGCGGGATCTGCGGGTATCCAGCTAACCGATTGCGCCGTGGCGGTGCGATCCGGCACGCTCGCGCACGGGCGGGCCGGCAAGTGCAGCCGTGTTAGAATCGTCTGAATGCACCCGGCAATACCTCACTTGATCGAACTGCAGCGGGTTGACCACAACATCGGCGCGTTGCGCGCGGAAATTGACAGCTATCCCAAGCGCGTTCAGGAAGCCGACGCCAGGCTGAGCGGCGCGCGCGCCGCGGTAGCCGCCGCGAAAGAAGCGCAGACCAACGCACAGAAAGAGCGCAAAAAATTCGAGCTGGATGTCGACCAGTGGAAAGACCGCGCGAAAAAATATCGCGACCAGAGCGGGGCGGTAAAAACCAACGAAGCCTACAAAGCGCTGCTGCATGAAATCGCCAACGCGGAAGCGGAAGTAGCCAAGGCCGAAGACCGCCAGCTGGACGTGATGATGGCGGGAGAAGAATTTGAACGCCGGGTGCGCCACGCCGAAGCGGACTTGAAAGAAGCGGAAACCAGCGTGGCGAAGGACCGCAAGGAAATCCAGCAGCTGCACACTGAAAAACAAAAACAAATGGCCGCGGCAATGGCGGAACGTGCGCGCATTGTGGTTCCCGTGCCTGAAGATTTGCTGGAGCTCTACACCCGCATCGCGAAAAGACATAACGGCACGGCCATGGCGCAGGTGAAAGACGATCAATGCCGCGGGTGCGGCATGCGCGTGCTGCCGCACATCGTTCAGGAGCTTCGCCAGGAACCCAACGAAGAAATTTATCGCTGCGAAATGTGCGGGCTGATTTTGTATTCGCTGGAGCCGATTCCCGTGGCAAAGCCGGGCGGCGATGAGGCGAAGAGCGCGGCGACGCCTTCTGCAAACTCCTGATGGCCACGCGCCGTTCACCAGCCACCCACTCGGACAGTTTATTTGCAGACGCGGAAATGGAAACGAAACCCCGCCCGGCCGCTTACCAGGCCAATATCGACGGAGGCTCGCGGGGAAACCCCGGGCCGGCTTCCTATGGCGTGGTGGTGCGCAACGAACGCGGCGAGATCGTCGCGAAATTGAAAAAATATATCGGGCGCATGACCAATAATGTCGCCGAATACTATGGATTGATTGCCGCGCTGGACTACGCGCAGTCGCATGACGTGCGCGCGCTGCGGATTGAAAGCGACTCCGAGCTGCTGGTGCGGCAGATGCGCGGGCACTACAAAGTGAAGAGCGCGGACCTGAAGCCGCTCTTCGAGCGCGCCAAGAAAATGTCGCTGATGTTCGAATCGTTTCGCATCGATCACGTTTACCGCGCGCAGAATTCCGAAGCGGATGCGCTGGCCAACGAAGCGCTGGATGAAACTGCGGGGCGAACAAAGGCTCCGGTGGCGATGCAAAAGGGCGACTCGTTGGCGGAAGTGCCGCGCAAGTTGCGGGCACATTATCGCAACGGCGGATTACAGCTGCTGGAGCCGCTTAATTTGCCGGAAAATACCGAAGTGGAAATTCTGCTGCGGCTCCCGCCGAAGCGTTCGTAATTCGCCGATTATTTCAGGGAGTAGGAACGGTACAGCGTATCGCGCTGCGCGGGCACGAAGCCCGCGTCAGAAATAATGCGGCGCAGCTCGTTTTCGTTGGTGCGATTTCTTACTCCCGCGGCGAAGACCACATTTTCTTCAATCAGGATGCTGCCGACGTCGTCAGCGCCAAACTGCAAGCCCACCTGGCAGACTTTGACGCCGGGCGTAAGCCAGCTCGATTGAATGTGATCGAAATTGTCGAGGTACAAGCGGCTGACGGCGAGGGTCTTCAGATAATCGACGGCGGTGGCTTCCGGAACTTTTTTGCCGAGGGGCGTATTGTCCGGAGCAAACATCCAGGGGATGAAGGCGGTAAAGCCGCCGGTATCTTCCTGAATCCGGCGCAGGCGCTCGAGGTGATTGACGCGATGGCGCAGCTCTTCGCCGCAGCCAAACATCATCGTGGCGGTGGTGCGCAAGCCGAGCGAATGGGCCACGCGGTGCATTTCTTCCCAGTCATCGCTGGTGCATTTGAGGCGGGCGATTTTGGAGCGGATTTCGTCGTCGAGGATTTCAGCGCCGCCGCCGGGGATGGACTGCAAGCCGGCGTCCATCAGGCGTTGGATGGTTTCGCGAACGCTTAGCTCGCTGACTTCCGCGATGCAGAGAATTTCCGGCGCGGAGAAGCAGTGCAGATGCACTTGCGGGTAGCGCTGCTTCAGCGAGCGCAGCAGATTCTCGTAGTAGCCGATTTGCAGATCGGGATGCAGGCCGCCCTGCAGGAGAACCCCGGTGCCGCCCAGCTCGAGCATCTCGTCGATTTTTTCGTAAATGGATTCGAAGGAGAGGATGTAACCGTCTTTCGCGCCGAGAGGGCGGTAAAACGCGCAGAAAGAGCAATACTCGGTGCAGAAATTTGTATAGTTGATGTTGCGGTCGATCTGGTAGGTGACCACGCGCGGATCGTTTTTCTGCAGGCGCATTTGGTGCGCGGCCATGCCGATGCCCAGCAGGTCATCGGACTCCAGCATATCCAGCGCTTCTTGTTTTGTCAGGCTCAACTGATTCCTTCTTGTACAGGCTTCCCGATGTTCCGCGACCTTTGCATCCTCATTCTATCGGATGAAGCCGCAAATCCGAATGTGCGATTGCCGCAAGCGGCTGCTGTTCAGCCTTGCGCGGCGCGCAGCTTGTCGTTTCTTGTATCGGCCTTGGTATCGCGTACAGGGCCGGCCCATTCGATGGCGTTGGCCTTGGGTATCAATCCCAGTTTTGCGGCCAGGCAATAGTAAAGCTCGAGGCCTCCCAGATTTTCGCCGCTCAACGCGTAATCGATATTTTCTCGCAGGTAGGTGAGCAGTTCCTCGGCGGGCAGATTCAGGTCGTCGGCTGCCCCTTCGGCGATTTCCTCGAGATGCGCGACGCCATAGGCTTTGGAAGCGGCAAAGTCGGCGGCGACTTCTGGCGTGAT
>JBBRZT010000315.1:0-4447 GCA_038236395.1 Candidatus Acidiferrales bacterium | reverse complement strand
GGCCGGCAACGATCGTTGCGGTGAATCCCATCAACAGTAACACGCAGATTTTGATTCTCATTTGATCTCTCCGAAGAATGCTTTCGCCTGGTAAAGAGGCTTCACCGTTGTACGCCATGCGCCGCTGGTTGTCGATGCCCAAGGGAGCGTAGATTTTCACGCAACAGGGTCCGGAATGGGCTCGATGCGCCCGAGCAGAAATACGTATCCAGCAATGCCGATCAATAAAAAGATGGTCGCGGCGGCGAAGGCCCACGAAAAGGAATGAGTGATCGAGGCGATATAGCCGGTAACGATTGGCGCGGCGATGGCGGTCAACTGATTTCCAAAGTTCAGGATTCCACCGAGACGTCCTACACCGCCCGCGGGGGCGATCAAGGATGGGATCGACCAGCCCACGGGTGCCGCTGCTGCGAGGCCACCGAGTGAAATGCTGATCCAGAAAATCGCCACGGTCGCGTTGGGCGCGTGGGCGGCGCCTAAAATGCCGAGACCAAATGCGGTCCCGACCACCAGGACGACCTGGCGCACACGGGAAGAGTCGTATCCGCGCTGAATTAATTCATCGACCAGCCAGCCGCCGATGAAGAAATCCGTGAAGGCTGCGAACAGCCATGGAACGCTGGTGTATAGCACCGAATTGCGAAGCGTGACGTGCATCGCGGTGGAGAGATAGCTGGGGAGCCAGGTGAGCAGCAGATAGAAAGTGTAGTTGTATGCCGCGGATCCCAACACCAGTCCAATAACTTTTCGCCGGCTTATCAGGTAAGCGAGCGATGTGCCTTTGCGAGACTTGGCGGGGCCCTCGGGTTGCGCGCCGCCCTGGACGATTAACTGGCGTTCGGCTTCGCTAAGTTTGCGGTCTTCGCTGGGATTCCTGTAGAGAAAATAAAAGAGCGCGAGATAGAGGAGGCTGATGAACGCGGTGGTCGCGAAGCTCCAGCGCCAGCCGAAGTGCAGCAGCAAGAGGCCGACGAAGGGCACGCCAATCGCGGGGCCCAGTTTTGCCGCGGAATCGAAGAACGCGGTGGCCAGACTTCTTTCGCGATCGGGAAACCAGTAGCCAACCGCTTTGGAATTGCCGGGGAAGGTGGGAGCTTCGCCGATGCCGAGCAGCAGGCGAGCCACAAAGAAAGCTCCCACGCTGGTAGCTGCGGCCGAGCAGAAAGAAGCGACGCTCCACAAAAATGTGCTGATGAGGCCGACCTTGCGGACGCCGAAGCGATCGAGCGCCACGCCGGAGGGAAGCTGCAGCGCGGCGTAGCTCCAACTGTAGGCGCTGAGCAAATATCCGAAGGTGATGGTGGTGACGCCAAAAGCGTCGTGGAGGGCTTGTTGAGAGACGGAGATGTTCACACGGTCAAGATAGTTTACGAAGACGCCAAAGCCGAGGAGCGAGGCAATCATCCAGCGGCGCCGAGGAACGGGCGCTTGGTTTGTGATTGGGCGGTTGGAGCTCAAATCGGTTGTTGAGTTTAGACGATTGGACCGAAGCTCCGCCATGTCCGAGATGGAATGCGCCGTCAGCGGGCCTGGTTGACGGCGGCGTCGAGGTCGTCGGCGGCTTTCTGGATGCCAGCGGCGACGCGTTCAATAACTTGGGAGACCTGTGGGACTTGCCCTTCGGCTTGGTCCCATTTTTTCTCATCCATATATTCGCGGACGGCGGCGATGGGTTTTGCGCCATAACCGGTGTAAGCGCCGGGTGCGTATACCTGATTCTTGAACCAGGGGCGCTCAGGAAGTCCCTTTTCATTGAGGAACAGGCGGGAAATGTTCAACAGGTCGGCGTTGATCAGATCGAGAGATTCGGCGGAAAGCGCGGGGCGCCCTTTCTTTTCCCAATTTCCAACCGCCTTGGAATAGTGTTCAGCGCTGGTTTTAAGAAGCTCGATGGCGTTTTTCATAGGCGCAAAACTCATGTAGGGCGGAACGGGCTCAACCGGCGGAGCGACGGAATGTTTGTGAGGGTCCGCGGTGGCGGCGAAGACGCCTTCCTGGAGCTGGAGGTTGCGCTCGACCGATTCATCGCGCTGGTCCTTAAGCAAGTGCTCGAGCTCGTCTTCATATTTCGAAATAGCTTCGGCCTGCGGAGCATAGTTGAAGGGCAACAAGTCGGCGTCGGCCAAGCGCATCATGGCGGTTCCCGCGGACTGCGCTAAGGCCTGGCCATAAGCAAAATCGGTATCGGCAAAATGGGTGTACCAATAGAAATCGTCGTAAATGGAATGATATTGGGTGCCGTCGTCTTCGCCGCCGAAGCCCACGTTGAGACTGGAAATGCCGGCGAAGTCCTGAAACGCGGTGTAATCGGAACCGTCGCCCAGAGCGCGAACGGTGAGATCGTTTTGTTTGCGGCGGGTGCCGCGCTCGTCGGCGTTTTTGGCTCTGGAAATGCCGGAAAGATGGGCGCGTTGAAATATTGTGGAGTGAGTCTCGGGGTCGGTGACGTCGCGCGCGACGCCGCTGATGAAACTCTGCAAATCCTGAGTACCGCCGGCATAGAAGAATCCGCGGCCGTTACTGTCCGAATTGATGTAGGCGACGGCGTGGGACTGCAAATCCTTCAGATGGGTTTCGACCCACTCCACTGAACCGAGCAAGCCGGGTTCTTCGCCATCCCACGCGCAATAGATGATGGTTCGCTTGGGATTCCAACCCTGTTGATGGAGTTCGCCGAGCACGCGAGCTTCTTCGAGCATGGCTGCCTGTCCGGAAATTGGATCGTCGGCGCCGTTGACCCAGGCGTCATGATGGTTGCCACGCAGAATCCACTGTTTATCGTCGGTGCCGCGCAGGGTAGCGATGACGTCGTACAGCGGTTTGGTTTCCCAATTGGAAACGACTTTCAGGTGAACTTTCGCGGGTCCGGGACCGAGGTGATAGGTGATGGGGAGAGCGCCACGCCAGTCTTCGGGCGCGACCGGACCTTTGAGCGCGGAAAGAAGCGGTGTGGCATCGGCATAGGAGATGGGAAGAACGGGAATTTTTGTGATGGTCTTGGCTTCTTTGATCGAAAGGCGCTTGGCGCCTGGAACGGAACCCACGCCGGGCGTCAGAGGATCGCCGGGATAGTCGGTGTCCATCACGCTGCCGCGCTGCACGCCTTCGCGAGGGCGCCAGCCCCCCTGGGGATAATCGTCACCGTTCGGGAACCCGTCACCCTCGGGATCGGAATAAATGATGCAGCCGATGGCGCCGTGCTCGCCGGCGACTTTAGGTTTAATGCCGCGCCAGCCGCCGCCGTAGCGAGCGATCACAATGGCTCCTTTGACGGAGATGCCGAGACGATCAAGAGTGTCGTAATCTTCGCGATTTCCAAAATTGACGTAGACGAGCGGAGCGGTGACGTCTCCGTCGATGGAGTATGCGTTATAGGTAGGAAGTTGTTCGGCGGTTTGATTGGAGGTGGGATCGATGCTCAGGGCCGGTTCCTGAAGTTTGGCCTTGAATTTTGTCGGTTCGACCAGTTCAACGATGCGCTCTTTGGGAGTGGGGAATAACACGTCGTACGTTTCTATCTTCGCGTCGAAACCCCATTCCTTGAAGCGCGCTAAAATCCACTGGGCATTTTCCTTGTCGTAGGGAGAGCCGACGTGATGGGGCCGCGCGGTGAGATGGCGCATGTTTTCACGGATGTTGTCGCGGGAGACGGCGTCCTGAAATTTTTTCTCCCAGGTGCGCTGGGATGAGGAGGATTCCGTACCGTAGCCCGACAAGGGCGCCGATGTCTTGGCTTCTTTCGCGTCTTGCTGTGGTTCGGAGTGCATCCAGAAAATCTGAAAAATGGCCATCAGAAACAAACCCAGCGAGCGCACATTCATGGAAAAATCTCCCGGTAGAGTGAGTGTGGAGCGACCCAGCGAGCAGGCAGCGGATCAGCGAGCAGGCAGAACTGTATCACTTACGGGAAAAGTCGCAAGTTGGCATCAGGGTGCGGGCGTGAAATCTGCGGAGTTCACAGAGAGAGGTAGGGGAATCGGCCCGCAAGTAGGACGTGAAACGGGATCGACTTGATTTGGAGGCGCGGGTGGGATTCGCACCCAGTCCGCCTATTGAAACGACGTAACTTACTCATTTTAAATAACGCCAGTTACGATCAAAACGCCCAAAACGCGGAAGACGGTTACACGGCGGTTACACGGACCTGTCTGCCAAGCGTTCGGCATTTTGCCGGCAAAAACCCGCAGTACGAAAGCTTTTCGAAATTTAACCGCACACTAAGTTCCGGGGTATGCTTCATTGGTGACGAAAACCGGTTGGCGTCGCTCGAAGGTCACCCCGGTTTGATTTAAAGCCAAGCGTCGGCACTTGATTGCATAACAGTGTCGGCTCCTCGACCCGAGTAAACTCTAGTTGTTTGACGACCAGAGGCTCGGGAGGAAGGAGCCGAACATGTTGATAGGCGTAGATTATCACCCGAGCTTTCAGCAGATTGCATTTTTGG
>JBBRZT010000314.1:0-4452 GCA_038236395.1 Candidatus Acidiferrales bacterium | reverse complement strand
TCGATTGCCTACAACCGCGAAGAATTTGGCGAAGCGATATCGCACGCGCTGGACATGAGCCCAGTGCACGAAGCGCTCGTGGAAGAGTCCGTGCTCGGGTGGAAGGAATACGAGCTCGAAGTAATGCGCGACAAGCGCGACAATTTCGTGGTCATCTGCACGATTGAGAATTTCGATCCCATGGGAGTGCACACCGGGGATTCGATTACCGTGGCTCCTGCTCAGACGCTTACGGATAAGGAATATCAGCGCATGCGCGATGCGGCGGCCGCCATTGTGCGCGAAGTGGGCGTGGAAACCGGTGGATCCAACGTGCAGTTCGCGGTGAACCCCGAAAACGGCAAGATGACCGTGATTGAAATGAATCCGCGCGTGTCGCGCAGCTCGGCGCTGGCCAGCAAGGCCACCGGTTTTCCGATCGCGAAAATCGCAGCACGGCTGGCGGTGGGCATGACGCTGGACGAAATTCCCAACGACATTACCAAGCAGACCCCCGCGTGCTTCGAACCGACCATCGATTACGTGGTGGTTAAAATTCCCAAGTGGCAATTCGAGAAATTTCCCGGCGCGGACAGCACGCTGGGCACGCAGATGAAATCTGTGGGCGAAGTGATGGCCATCGGAAGGACTTTTAAGGAGGCGCTGCAGAAGGGTATTCGATCGCTGGAGCCCAGTTCTCCCTGGCGCGCGCCTGCGGAGACGCCGGATTCACTGCTGCGCGAAAAATTGGCGACGCCGCGGCCGGATCGCATTCACTGGCTGCTGACCGCGGTGGAACGCGGGCTGCCTGCGGAAGAAATCTGCGAGCTGACGAAGATTGATCCGTGGTTCATCCAGCAGATTGAAGAAATTATCGCGGTGAATCGCCGGGCCGCGAACGTGACGGTGGAAACGGCTTCGCAGGAATTGCTGCGTGAAGTGAAACGCCACGGCACCAGCGACGAACAGTTGGCGCAAATGTGGAAGACCACGCCGGCTGCGGTGCGTTTGCAGCGCGCACGTTATGGTGTAAGCCCGGTTTTCAAGCGGGTGGATACCTGCGCCGCGGAATTCGAATCCTTCACTCCGTATATGTACTCGACCTACGAGGATGAGGACGAATCGGAGCCGCAGAACAAGCAGAAAATTCTGATTCTGGGCAGCGGGCCGAATCGCATCGGGCAGGGAATTGAGTTCGATTATTGTTGCTGCCACGCGGCGTTTGCGCTGCGCGAAGATGGTTTCGAAACCATCATACTGAACTGCAACCCGGAAACGGTTTCGACGGACTACGACACTTCGGACCGGCTGTATTTTGAGCCGCTGACCCTTGAAGATGTTCTTGCCGTGGTGGAACGCGAAAAGCCGCACGGAGTAATTGTGCAGTTTGGTGGGCAGACCCCTCTGAATCTGGCGCTGGAGCTGAAACGCAATGGCGTCCCGATTATCGGGACTGCGCCGGAGTCGATCGATCTGGCGGAAGACCGGCGCCGCTTCGGTCGACTACTGGATGAATTGAAAATTCCACAGCCGCGAAACGGTACGGCGTTGATCCCTGAAGAAGCCGCGCGGGTGGCGGCTGAAATTGGACTGCCGGTGCTGGTGCGGCCCAGCTACGTTTTAGGCGGACGCGCGATGGTGATCGCCTACGACGTGAATACCGTGCAGGAATACGTGGCCCAGGCGGCGCTGATGGGTCCGGCGCGCCCAGTGCTGATCGACCAATTTTTGGAAGAAGCCACGGAAGTGGATGTGGACGCGCTCTCGGACGGGACCGACGTGGTCATCGGCGGGATCATGGAGCACATCGAGGAAGCCGGGGTGCATTCGGGAGATTCTTCGTGTGTGCTGCCGCCAGTCAGCTTGACGTCCGCGGTACTGGAAACGATTCGGGAATATACGAAGCGGCTGGCGGTGGCGCTGAAAGTAGTGGGATTGATGAACGTCCAATATGCGATTCAGCGGGACACGGTTTACGTGCTGGAAGTGAACCCGCGTGCGTCTCGCACCGTGCCGTTCGTGAGTAAAGCGACCGGCGTGCCGCTGGCGAAAGTCGCGGCGCGATTGATGGCCGGAAAGAAATTGTCTACCATGAAGCTGCCGCTGGTTCGTCATCACGGCGTTTCGGAAATTGCGGTGCACGAATTTTATTCGGTGAAGTCGCCGGTTTTTCCGTTCAACAAGTTTCGCGGCGTAGATACCATCCTGGGGCCGGAGATGCGGTCGACCGGCGAAGTGATGGGCATCTCGACTTCGTACGGGCTGGCGTTCGCCAAGGCACAGCTTGCCGCCGGGCAGCGGTTGCCGCGCAAGGGCACTGTGTTTCTGAGCGTGAACGATCGCGACAAGAAACACGTCGGTCCGCTGGGGCAGGAGCTGCACGCGCTGGGATTTAAATTGATGGCCACGCGGGGAACGGCGTCGGCGCTGAGCGCAGCGGGAATCGAAGCCGAAGAAGTGTTCAAGGTGAACGAAGGCCGGCCCAACATTGTGGACTTGGTGAAAACGGCCAAAATCGATCTGATTATCAATACGCCGCTGGGCCGGGAATCGTTTTACGACGAAAAGTCGATTCGCCGCGCGGCGATTCGCTATAACATTCCTTGCATTACCACACTGGCTGCGGCGCACGCGGCGGCGCGGGGGATACAGGCGTTGCTGGAACAGGGTACGGAAGTGGCGGCCTTGCAGGATTTGCATCGCGGCGCAGTGGCTGCTTCGAACAGCCAGTCAGGAGATTGACCGTTGGACCTGTCAGGAATTTTCCCCGCGCTGACCACGCCCTTTGCGGCGGACGGCGGGGTTTCGATCGAGGATGTGAAGCACAATATTCGCCGCTACAACCAGACTGAGGTTGCGGGTTATGTGGTTCTCGGCTCGACGGGCGAATCCGTGCTGCTCGAACGAAGCGAAATGGACGCGATACTTGCCGCGGTGAAAGAAACGGCGGCCGCGGGCAAAATCTTGATCGCTGGTACCGGCGCGGAATCTACCGCCGACACTATCGCGCGCACAAAAGGCGCTGCTGCCCTCGGCTTTCAAGTGGCGCTGGTAAAGACGCCTTATTACTACAAGCCTGCTTACAAGCCGGAGGTGCTCATCGCGCATTACCGGCGAGTCGCCGATGCATCACCCATTCCGATTTTGCTTTACAGCGTTCCGATATTCACGGGATTGGCGTTGGAAACTCCTGAAACCATTGCGCTCGCGGAGCATTCGAACATCATCGGCATCAAGGAAAGCTCGGGGAATATCCAGCGAGTTTCGGGGATGATTGCCGGCGCACCATTGCGATTTCAAGTTCTGGTGGGTTCGGCTCCTACGGTTTATCCCTCACTGACTGTCGGAGCACGCGGGGCGATTCTGGCGCTGGCCAGCGCGTTGCCGGAAAAGTGCGCCACGCTCTATCAATTCTTTAAGCAAGGCGAGTTGGACAAAGCGAAGGAGTTTCAGAGGTCGCTGCTGCGCGCCTCCAAGCTGATCGTTTCCGAGATGGGCATCGCCGGGGTGAAATATGTGATGGACCAGCGGGGTTATCGCGGCGGAATTCCCAGGCTGCCCTTGCCGGCGTTGTCAGCGGAGCAAAAATCGAAGTTGGCCGGGTTTCTTGCCACCCTGGAACAACCCATTATGGCGCCCGCTTGATTTGCGGTAATTGTGCCGTTTGATGAGACGTTTTCGCGCATGTAACATCTAACGGCTCATGGACTGTCGCGCCCTCCCGTCCCACAAGCTCCCTCGCCATCCGAAGCTCTTTCTCGATTACGTCGACAGTTTTTCACGGGTCCAGAAATTCTACGAGCACGATCCCAAAATTTCGTCGGTCAGGCGGCTGGCCGGCAAGCTGGATTTCCCGCGCGAACCAAGGAAGGAAGTTGCCGCGATATTGCGCGCGCAGAATATCGCGTTTGGCGCGGGGCCGGCGGCGCTTGAAAATCTGGCTCGACTGGAGAAAGGCGCGGTGGCGATTGTAAGCGGGCAGCAGGTGGGACTGTTCAGCGGCCCAGCGTACGCTTTTTACAAAGCGCTAACGGCGATCCAGTTGGCTGCTGAGCTGACGCGGTCTGGAATCGAGGCCGTTCCGGTGTTCTGGATGGCCACGGAAGACCACGATATCGATGAAGTGCGCCATGTAAGCTGGTTTCAAGACGGCGCACTGAAGCGCTTCGAGCTGCCCGCGCCGGATTCCGCCGAGCACGCCGGCCGTCCGGTCGGGAAAATCCCTCTCGGCGCGCAGGTGGAAGAACTAGCGAATGAAGCGGCGGACCTGCTGACCAAGCAGGGCAGCTTGCTGCTGGCGCAGATGCTCCGCGAGTGTTATACGCCACGGGAGACTTACGGAACCTCGTTTGCGCGGTTGTTTGCGAGATTGTTTTCGCAGCAGGGCTTGATTCTGCTGGATCCCCTAGATGTCGAGCTGCACAAAGTTGCTGTGCCGCTCTATAGCAAGGTCATCGAAGACCGCGACCCGCT
>JBBRZT010000313.1:0-4460 GCA_038236395.1 Candidatus Acidiferrales bacterium | reverse complement strand
TCAAGGGAGTACATGCAAATCTGCGCGCTGGTTACGCGATTCATGGGCTGGAAGCAGGTGAAGGCGATACGCGAAGCGTCGGGCGACCAGCGCGGAGTGAGCGAGATGGAACGGAGCTTGGTGAGCTGATGCTGGTTGGCGCCGTCGTAGTCCATAGCCCAGATTTCCTTGGTGCCAGTGCGAGAGCTGACGAAGGCGATTTGCGTGCCAGCAATGCCGGAGGTGCCGCCGCTGAGTTTGGCGATGATTTCGTCGGCGAACTGGTGCGCGAACTTGCGAACTTGGGCGTCGGTGGGGGTGCCGCGGTAGACCTTGGCGACAACCGGCTGGGCTGCGGGATTGCGCACGTCGAAGAGCCAGGCCTGGATAGCGACTTCGGGCGTGGATTCGGTGAGATTGCCGAACGCTACAAGATTGGCGTTGGCGGGAGGATCGGTCCAAGAGATGTTGCGCAACTCGGACGGTTGAGAAGGCGGCTGGGGCGGATAAAAACTGGGGCTGACGAAATCGAGGATGCCGCTGAACTGCAGATCGTCGCGGACGACCTGAGTGAAAAGAGCGGAATGATTTTTGGCGGTGTCGGCGCGCGGGGCGAAGTCGGCGACAGCGAGGCGCGGTTTTTCGACGCCGAGACCGGTGCCGGTCTTGAACCAGGCCTCTTGCGCTTGGGATGAGAACGGAGCGCAGAGAAGCGCGGCGAAAATTATGGAGCTGAGACTGAAACGCTTGAACGAACCTTGCACCTTAACCCCCGACTCCATCCGCGCGACGGCGGATGGGCAAATTATTTGGTCATGGACAGATCAAAATCAAAAATCACGGTTACGTAGGAGCCTGAATAATCGCTGGGCAGTGCGGGCATGGGCGAAGCGCTGGCTAGCGCGCGCTGCGCGGAATTATCCATGGAAAGATTGCCGCTGGTGCGCTCGAGACGAACGTTTTTTACGGAGCCGTCGCGATAAATGGCGAAAGTCATCACGGCGTGAGCGCGGCGCTCGGCGCGAACCCCAGGGTCGATCGTAAATTGATCCCAGTTGGTGCCGATTTTGCGGCGGACGGCTTCGATATACCAACCGTAACGGGTGGAGAAATCTCCGCCGCCCTGGCCTTGGACGGCAACACCGCTGGAAGCGGCGCCGGGAGTGGCATTGTAGCCGGTAGGAATATTGGGATTGCCGCCTTTGCCGAAGGGAACGGCGTTGGTGGGTGCCGGACGCTTGTCGACAAAAACTTTGGAGGGATGAGAGACGGGCTTGGGCGGCTTCTCATCTTTAAATTTCGGGATGGCCAGTTCTTCCTTGGGCTTCTCAATTTCAGGGGCCTTGGGCTCTTCTTTGTAGAGACCCTTGGTGGGGTCGATGGCCTGGCTGTCGGTGAACACCTGCGGCTTGGGCATGGGAATGCCGGCACTGCTGACGAGAGTGACTTTGGTGTCGTTGCCTTCGCTACTGCCGACGCCGCCCCAGGCGTCGCCGTGAAACTGGTAATACGCCGAGATACCGAGCGCGAGAGCCAACCCGCCGTGGAGGAAGAGGGAATAGACGAGGAACCGGCGAAGGGTGAGTTCATCGGTGTTGGTGTTGGCGAGCGCTACGCTCATCTTTTTTGTTCTCTGCGTTCTCGAGCGCGCATTTATTTGGTGCGCGGGCGATCGGTAATGGGCTCGGTAACGATGCTGATGTTATTGATGCCGGAGATGCGCAGGGCGTCTACGACGGCGGCGAAACTGCCGAAGGGAACGGTTTCGTCACAGCGGAGGAACACCGCGTCCTGCGGCTCCTTCAACTGTTCGTGGACCTTAGCGCCGAGTTCGTGAATGTTGACAGCCTCGTTACCAAGATAGACGAGCTGGTTTTTGTCGACGGTGACGACCAGGCGCTGCTCGGCGATTTCTTTGACGGTGTGCGTTTTGGGGACATCGACTTCGATGCCGGACTGCAGGATGGGCGCGGTGATCATGAAAATGATGAGCAGGACCAACACGACGTCCACGAAGGGGACCATGTTGATCTCGGAGAGCGAAGATTGGGTATTTTTTGAGATGGAAGCCATCGTTGGTTTTTCTTGGCGAGCCGCAATTGCGGTCACGCGTCCGAAAGTTTAAGTAAAAGTCTTTTCGATTTGCGCGGCGACTTCGAGAGTAAAGGTGTCGAGGCGCTGCGCAAGGTTGCGAATATTCTGCAAGAATTGATTATAAAAGATTACGGCCGGGATGGCAGTGACGAGGCCAGCGGCGGTGGTGAAAAGCGCTTCGGAAATGCCGGGGGCGACGGCGCGAAGGCTGGCGGCGCCTGCGGCGCCGAGTCCCGAGAAGGCGTCGATGATGCCCCATACGGTGCCAAACAAGCCGATGAAGGGCGAGACGGAGCCGGTGGTGGCGAGCCAGGACATGCCTTTTTCTGCGCGGCGAACTTCTTCAGCGGCGGCTAGTTGCATATTTACTGTGACGGCCTGAAGGCTTTTCAGTTTGCCGCCGGGATTAGGATAACCGGTGCTGGCGCCGACCTGGCTTTGAAGTTCACGGTAGCCGAAAGCGTAGACGGTGGCGAAGGGAGAACCGGCGGAGGCCAAGGCTTGGGGGTTGGCGACTCCATGAGTGGCGCGGAAGATGCGGAGAAACTGGTCGCCTTCGCGTTTGACGCGGCTGAAGAAACCGAGTTTCTGGAAGATCATGGCCCAGGAGACGATGGAGAAGACGAGGAGGAGGGCCAGGACTCCGCGTGCTACCCATCCAGTTTGTTGGAGAATGCCGCCGAGATCGGTCACGATGACCGTGGTGAACAGAAAAATGGTTTTACCCCTCAGTTACAGCGAATTTTGATGACTTAAGAACCGTAGCATACGCATGGAGGGGAAGCAACGAGAGGTGGAGAGGGGGATTCTTGGGGGGAAATGCGGCTTGTAGCGAGGTTGTGGACAAGCGTGGGAGAAGCTGCATCCTGCCAAGATCAGCTGAACAGCAGATTCCTCACGCGCCGCTAAGCGGCGGTTCGGAATGACTCGATTTTTTTGTTTTTGTGACAGGTTGACTTGTCCTAATTCCATGACGAGTGCTTCCGGACTAGCTCTAGTGGATTCGTAACGCCAATTGCGCGGGTCCGGCATGCAAGATCGCGATGTTTGCATGGTAGACTGCGGAAACGATATGAATAGAGCGTTTGATATCGGCGTGGAGTCGCTGGGTGGACGATTGGGCGATGGGTTGACGCCGAGCGGCACGGTTTCACCACTTTCCCCTCTTCGACCACTTCCCCAACTTCAACATCCTGTAAGTATTCCAACCGACCCTTTGAGAGCGGAAATTTCCAATAATCGCGACGCGGGGACGTTTTATCTGGAGACGTTTGGTTGCCAGATGAATGACCACGATTCGGAGAAGGTGGCGGGGTTGCTGCTTTCGCGCGGGTATAGGCAGGTGGAGACGCCTGAGGCGGCGCGGATGATTTTGTATAACACGTGCAGCATACGGGAGAAGGCGGCGCAGAAGGTGTTTTCCCGGTTGGGGGAGTATCGGGAGCGGGGCGAGGGGAAGATTATTGGAGTGTTGGGTTGCGTGGCGCAGCAGGAGGGTGAAGGGATTTTTAGGCGCGCGCCGTGGGTGAGTTTGGTTTGTGGATCGGCGAGTTATCGGAAGTTACCGGAGATGCTGGCGGAACTGGAAGCGGGGAACAAGCGGGTCACCGGGCTGGATAATGATACTGACGAGACGTTTGAGACGGAGATTACGCGGCGGGATAATCCCTGGCGGGCGTATTTGACGATTATCGAAGGGTGCGACAAGGCTTGTGCTTATTGCGTGGTGCCGCACACTCGGGGGCCGGAGCGCAGCCGCGGGAGTGAATCGATTTTGCGTGAAGTGCGGCAGCTGGCGGAACTGGGTTACTCCGAAGTGCAGTTGCTGGGGCAGACGGTGAATTCGTACGAGGACCCTACTGCGCGGCGGATGAAATTTTCGGAATTGCTTTTGGAAGTGGCCGCGGTGGCGGGGATAGGGCGAGTTAGGTTTACGACCTCGCATCCGCGGGATTTTGGCGCGGACATTGTGGAGGCGATCGATAGCGAGCCGAAGCTTTGCGATCACATTCATTTACCGGTGCAGTCGGGGTCTTCGCGAGTGTTAAAGGCAATGGCGCGGACTTATACGCGCGAGGAATATCTGGAGAAGATTGCACTGATTCGCGGAGCGAAGCGGGCGATCAGCATTACGACCGATATTATTGTGGGATTTCCGGGCGAGTCGGATGCGGATTTTGACGAGACGCTGAGCATGCTGGACGAGGCGCAGTACGACGGCGTGTTTGGATTTAAGTATTCCCCGCGGCCGAATACTCCTTCTTTGAAGCTGAACGATCCGATTCCCGAAGAGGAAAAAGGGCGGCGGCTGGCGATGCTGCAGGAAAAGCAGCGGGTGATTCAGACGGCGCGGAATCTGGCGATGCTAGGGCAGGAACTGGATGTGT
>JBBRZT010000312.1:0-4484 GCA_038236395.1 Candidatus Acidiferrales bacterium | reverse complement strand
GCAATTTCCGGAAATTTTGCGCCGTCCACGGCGGCCGCCAGTGGCTGCGCGCCGCTCGGGGGAGTCTTCAGGACCAGCAGATTTTCCGCCGGACGGATGTCTTGGAGGAATTCGCCCAACGCCCGTGCGAGTCGCGGAAGCGGAGCCGAATCCTCGGGAACGGTCGAAGCCGATTTGTATCCACCGTGGGTTTTGACGAGTCGCAACTCCTGAATGTCGCGCGACAGCGTGGCCTGCGTCACTCGCAGGCGCTGAGCCGCAAGACGGCGTCGCAAGTCTTCCTGGTTGACGATGGATCCATCGGTGACCAGTCTCAGAATTTGTCCGTGACGAAATGTTTTTCGCGCGCCCACTGTTGTCCTCAAAAAGCAAATATACAGCTGTCTGTATTTTTATACAGTCGTCATCCAGACATGTCAACGCATTAATTCCATTTTTTGGGAGGCGCGTTCGAACGCTCACTTCCATGAAGGGGCTGGTGTAGCATTCGCCGCATGCAGCGACGCGTTGCTGGATTTTAGAAGCGGAGAATGTTACCTATCATTCACGCCTTCCTGGGCGCACCATGACAGCCGCTTGCGAAATCAAGGGATGCAAAGCCGAAGTGCCCCCGGCGCTCGCCGAGTATCATCTGTGCGTGCTGCACTTCACCTTGTCCGTGGAAGACAAGTGCGCCGGGATGCGCCGGGAGACTGCGCTGGGAAATGCTCCCCACGACCGGCAGCATGAAATCATGAAATACATAACCGAACATGGCGAACGCCTGGCGCGCGTAGCCACCAGTGGCCTGCCGCTTACCGACGATTTGAAAGCGCGCATTCTCAGCACGTTTCTCACGCTCATGAATCTGCGTGAAAACCTCGACCGCGCCAATATGAGAAGCTCCTTCGGCCGCTCCGGCCAGTTGCGCTGAATCCCGTTACGACGACTGATTAGGCGCGGGCGCACCGGTTTTGCAAGGGTTTTGCGACCTTGACGCCCCCGTTCCCAAGGGAGAACATATCCTTAGTTTCCGGCGCAAAAGCCGGTTTGGGGTAATCCATGACTCTCCGCTCTTATCTTCGCTTCGCCATTATTTTTGTCTTTGCCCTGTCTTTCGCCGCGCTTCAGCCCGTCTACACCGAGGCCGGCAACGTTCGTATCATCCGACTCAGTCTGGTGCAGGGCGACGTGCGCATCCTCCACGATTCCAAGGGCGATCCGCTGGCCAACGCCAAGGCCCTGTGGGAACGCGCCGAGTTGAATCTTCCGATTCGCCAGCATGACGTGCTGGCCACCGATGACGGCCGCGCGGAAGTTGAATTCGAAAATGGCGCCATGGCCTTTATCAACGAAAATACCGTGCTGGAGTTTTTTGATCTCAGTCTTGAAGATGGCGCGTTCACTACCCGTCTGGTTCTTCGCCAGGGCACCGCCTCGTTTTATGCCAATCCGGCAAGCAGCGATTATTTCAGCGTCACCGGCGGCGATTTCACCGCCGAGGCCGGCAGGCGCTCGAATTTCCGCATGGACAATTTCGACGATGGCAGCACCATCGCCGTTTCCAAAGGCCGCGTCTCCGTGGTGCGCAAGGACGACTCCAGCATTCTGAACAAGGGTCAGTCGCTCACCATGCACGCCGGTGACGATTCCATGGTGGCGATTGACCGCGCTCCCGATAACGACGAATTCGATCGCTGGGTTTCCGGTCGCGAAGACAGCGTGGTGACGGCCACCAACGCGGCTCTGCAATATTCAAATTCTTCGTCGTATCGCTCCGGCTTCGGCGATCTTTATTCTTACGGCGGCTTTTATCCTCTTTCCGGTTTTGGCTATGGCTGGCAGCCTTACGGAGTTGGCATTGGTTGGTCGCCTTTCGATTCTGGCAACTGGTTTTTCCAGAATGGCCTCGGGTGGTCGTTTATCGGAAATCAACCGTGGGGCTGGCTGCCCTATCATTATGGCGGCTGGGTTTTTGAACCAGGCATCGGTTGGCTGTGGGCGCCGACGGGATTCGGCCGCGGTTTGCCGCCGGTGAAATTCCATCCGGTGACGGCAACATTTGTGCGTTCCGGGAATACCGTGGCAATGGTCCCCAGCCACCCGTTGGATAGTCACGGCAAAACGCCTTTGAACCTTGCGCACGGCATCATGCCGGTTACTACTCGCGCGGGCGTCGATCAGACCTCTCTCGCCGCCAATACCAAGTGGAAAGTCGTGAAGGAACCACCGCGCGATACTTTGGTTTCACATGCAAGTGCTTCGACAACGCCAGCTCGCTTGACCCGCACGGTAAACTCCAGCAACGCCGCTGCTGCTTCGGCCGCAGGCTCGGCGATTGTGTACGACGCCAAGGAGCATCGTTTCGTAAATGGAAACGCGGCTGCCAGTTCTGCGGCAAAAACTTTGGCACCGAGCGAGGGGAAAGACAACGCCGCGGTAGCCGGGCGAACAGCGAACGTTGCAGGCGCTCCCGCAGCGACATCGGCATCGGGCGCATCGGGACGCACTGTTGTGTCCACCAGGCAAGCGCGAGGTGTTTCACCGCCGTCCGCATCGTCGCGCGTTGCGCCTCCGCCGGCGGTGTCTAGGACCTCCATGGGCGGTTCTGGCTCACGCAGCGAAAGATCCGCGGGTCCGCGCTCAACAACTACACAGACTGGAAGGACAACCCGCTCGCTACCAGCGACTGCTCCCCGCGCGTCATCCACTTCGCGTTCACACTAGGTTTTAGTCGACAGCGAAGAAATCCATCGACGGCCCGCAACCTGGGGCCGTCTTTTTTTGCACCGCCGCGCCGCTCGAAGCTTTCAGGAAAAAATCATTCCCGCATATCCCACCACCGCAGCTGTGTCGCCTGACGTGTCCGCGGAAGTAGCATAGCGGACCAATTCCGGCTTGCCGCACTTCAACACTTGCGACGCGGTGAGCATTGCCACCGCCGGTCCTAGCCCGCACATGGAAATATCTTCCTTCCTGCAAACATCGAATAACCCTCGTGCATCCATCTTCAAGAGCTGCTCGATGGCTTTGCCGTCCTTTACCCGAGTGGTCGCATCGTCTTCGTAGTGGTTCAAGTCGGAAGTGGTGAGCAGCAGCACGTCTTGCTCTTCTGCGGCAAGCACCCGGCCGATCGCTTCTCCCACACTCACCAATGTTTCAAAGTTTAGCGTTCCCAGCACAATGGGAACGAAAGTAAAACCCACGTCAAGCGCCTGTAGAAAGGGGAGTTGCACCTCCAGTGAGTGTTCCTTGCTGTGGGCCACGGCGTCTTCGCTCATTCGAGGACACGCAGATCGCAGCGCGGCAGCCAGCGTTTCGTCGATCAGCGCGTCGCCCAGCGGTGTCCGCCATGCGCCCCGCGAAACAATCGCTACGGGCGAACCCGGGGGCCGGTGACGCACGCCAAGAATCACAATTTTTTTCGGCAATTGAATTTTCGCAAATACCGCACCTGCCACGGGCCCCGAATACATGTACCCGGCGTGAGGAACCAGGCAAGCTTTGACCTTTACGGTTTCAGCTCCACTCTGCTTTTTTGTGTATTCGGCAATCAGTCCGGATAATTCGGCGGGATCGGAGGGATAAAAACTGCCTGCTACGGAAGGAAGACGAAGCATGTGCTGCTCGCGTACTACAGGGACTTCGAGGGTTTTCCTTTGAGCCTTACCGCCTTGAGGCTGGTCGGGTCATACATAACCGTCACTTTGTCGCCGTACTGGTAGCCGCCCTTGTTTACGATCGTCTGCATTTTTGACGCGGCTTGCTCTGAAAGGGTGAAGGTTCGTATCGCCATATCGTTTCCCTTGGCGCGCACGGTGATTTGCGCGGTGTTCGCGTTCATCACAAATCCTTCAAATTTCGTGAGTCCTGACGGCTTGGGTCTAACCGTGTTGATGATGATAGGCACCGCGGTATCTATAATGATGGGTGCCACCGTGGCCGGGGTCTGCGCTTGGGCGGGAGCGCACCACATGCCCGCCATCGCTACAGGCAATGCCAGGCCCGCAAATTTTAGCAGCAGCTTCATTCCATCTCATCCGTGGTGATGCGTAACGACTTCAGAAATCGCACATCCTGCGGTGTCATCGCCAGCCGCGCCGGAACTTTCCTATTGCCTTCGTTTTCTTCCATGAACGAATCCTGATCTACCTGAATCCGCAACGACTCCAGAAATCGCCGGTCCTGGGTGGTCAACCCTGCAGCCTCTGCCGACGCCGCGTCGCGCTTGGCCAGTCCGATGGTCGCGTCCAGCTTCAACACGATGTCGTAGCCGTGTGCGCGGACTCCCGCAATCGCGCCGGTGATGCGGTCGGAGTCGGACACCGTGTCATTGATCGCGTGTCCCAGTTCACGGAGCAGGTTCTTCAGGTGATCGTCGAGTTGCAAGGCTAATCTCCCTACGCTTCGGCCATTTTAGGCCCACGCTAGATTGGATACAAGAGACCTTCGGCCCGTTGTCTCCAATCCGTTCACAGCCCTTTGGCGCCCTCCTGGTGCGCGTT
>JBBRZT010000311.1:0-4507 GCA_038236395.1 Candidatus Acidiferrales bacterium | reverse complement strand
GTCCGCGTCCTCGCTCCGCCCACCAAGCTGGCGCTGCAAAACGATCTGCACAGCGCGCTGACCGAGGCTTTGCCCGATCTGCGCAAAGGAAATTTCTCCATATCCAAAATCGAGCCGGTGCGCGACGAGCAAGGCACCGTAATCGCCTACCAGGTCGAAATCCGCCGCTGAGTTCTGGGGGTTCGAGGCTCGAATCCGAGAGCACCGCTGCGCGCCGGGGCCGATGAAACGCGGCGCCCACTTCGCGCATCTCTTTGTTATGCTAGATTCCCAAGCTACAGGGGCTAATCTTCACTTCACAGGGGCCACGATTGAGGCGTTTTTCCGTTACTTTTCTGTCTGCAATTTTAATCGCGCTGGTCATCGCAGCGGTCTCCTCCGGCCAGGGCACGGCATGGAACACCGAGGGCGTGCTGGACATGATGGACAAGTCCGCGCGCGATTTTCACACTCTGACCGCCGACATCGAGCACATCAAGTACACCGACGTGGTCAAAGACACTTCCAGCGAAACCGGCAAGCTCTTTGTGCGCCGCGACGAGAAGATGCGCATTGAATTCATGAAGCCCGACCGCCGCACCATTCTCCGCAATGGCGATTCGCTCTTCGTCTTCACCCCGAAAATCAATCGCGTGGAAGAATACGACCTGGGCAAGAACCGCGAGATGGTCGATCAGTATGTGTTGCTGGGCTTTGGCAGCAAGAGCGAAAACATCAAGAAGAATTATCTAGTCACCTTGCTGGGCGAAACCGAATTCGATCACCGAAGAACCGTCATGCTGGAGTTGACCCCCAAGTCCGACCAGGTACGCAAGCAAATCGCCAGAATCCAGATGTGGATCGACGAAGCTTCCTGGCTGCCTGTGCAGCAGAAATTTTTTGAGTCCGGCTCGGAAGACTACCTGATTTTCCACTACACCAACATGATGAAGAATCTGAAAATCGGTGATTCCCAGTTCAAGCAGGACTGGCCCAAAGGCGTGCAGCGCACCAAGCCACGCCCGTAGTTTTTTTGCTGAGGATTTTTGCTTGAAAGACTTACGCGCCCTCATCTCCAAGGGCGCGTTTTTTATTTTGCAGTTCGCTCCGCGGCCAGCAACTGTTCTTTCCGCGACAAACCCCAGCGATATCCCGCCAGATTTCCATCCTGACGAATCACCCGATGGCATGGCACCACAATCGAAACCGGATTCGTGGCACACGCTCTGGCTACCGCGCGCACCGCTCGCGGCCGGCCCAGCGATTGCGCCACCTGCGTGTACGTACGCGTCGTGCCGCGCGGGATGCGTTGCAGCTCCTGCCACACCCGCCGCTGAAATGCCGTGCCCTGCACATCCAGCGGCAGTTCCACGCTCGACGGCCGCCCTTCGATTTGCCGCACAATTTCCGCCACCCATCGTTGATACGATTGGGCCGCCGGGGCAATCTCCGCGCACGGATATTCCCCCCGCAATTCAGCCAGCAACGCGCTTTCCGCACCGCCCAGGTACACCGCGGAAACTCCTTTTTCGGTGGCCGCCACCAGCACTTTCCCTAGCGGCGATTTTGCAATGGTGTAATTCAGCTTCATACCCGCGCCTCCTTTTTGATAAGCCGACGGCGTCATGCCCAGCTGCGCGTCGCTGCGTTCATACACGCGGCTCGACGAGCCGTATCCCGTCTCGTACAACGCGTCGGTAATATTTTTGCCCGCGCGCAACAAACTTTTGAAGCGCTTCAAGCGCAGCGCATCTGCCAGGTCGCGCGGCGCCAGCCCAGTGATTTGCTGAAAGGCGCGCCGCAGCGCAGACGGCGTAACCGCCAGCTTTCGCGCCAGCGCTTCGACGCGGACGATTTCTTCGCCTGGCTGCGCCAGTTCCCGCGCCGCGCGTTCCACCAACCGCAGCGCACCGGATTTTTCGTTAGGCTTGCAGCGCAGGCACGCCCGAAAGCCTTGCTTCTCCGCTTCCGCGCCGCTGCGAAAGAAAACTACGTTCCGGCGCAACGGACGCCGCGCCGGACACGATGGCCGGCAATAAATATGCGTCGAGCGCACTCCCAGGATAAATTCACCGTCAGCTCGCGCATCGCGCGCCAGCGTGGCGCGCCAATAATTTTCGGCGGCCTGCGCTGAAATCCGCGACCCCGCTTGTGATGATGACGTTTGTGCCGATGAACTGTTCATATCCACTCGTCAAAATTAACTCAGGCCGGAAAACAAAGCTATCCGCTACCGCGCGTCAAAGTCGGGGTTGTTGAAATCCGTAAGGAGCTCTACGTTTTGGCGGTGGCGGGGACTTGCGTCACGGCTTTCATCGCGACGGGCTTCGGCGCGGTAATCACTACAATCACGGCGGTAAGAATGACCATCGCGGCGATCACCGTGCGCGGGGTAATCGGCTCCGCGGCCAGTAGCCATCCGAGAAACAGCGCCACTACCGGATTTACAAATCCGTAGGTCGCCACTTTCGTTGCGGTACTGTTTTTCAAAATATACAAATACGCGGTAAATCCGATTCCCGACCCGAACACAATCAAATAAATCAGCGCCATCCAAGAGCGGCTCGTCACGCTGGCAAAATGCAGCGCATGAAATTCTCCCGACGCCACCGCTGCAATCCACAACCCGGCCCCGCCCGACAGGCTTTGCATAGCGACAACCAGGAGCGGTGAGTCTGGAACGGGCCGGTGTTTCGAATACAACGAAGCGCACGCCCATACGAATGACACCACCACCAGCACCGCGGTCCCCAGCAAATCGGTGCGCCGCCCTCCGCCGAGCTTGGCCGGACCCACCAGCAGTGCCAGCCCCGCGAATCCCATGATCAGCCCCGCAACTACCCGTGGCACCGGCCGCACGCCTCTCGGCCTCAGCCAGTCCACGATAACCAGCCACAGCGACACGGTGGCCACCAGCAGCGCCGCGATGCCCGACGGCACGCGCTGCTCCGCCCAGCTCAACCCGCCATTACTGACGCACAACAGCAACACGCCGGTCACGGCCGCAACCCGCCAATGGGCAAGGGTCGGCCGAATGCCAGTCTTCCAGCGCAAAATAGGATAAAGAATCAGCCCAACCAAGGAGTGTCGGACCGCCGCCATGGCCAACGGAGGAAACGACTCAATCGCGATGCGGATCCCAATGTACGTTGAGCCCCAAAGGATGTAGACCGCCACGAAAGCCAGCGGCACCCAGACCAACGGCCGCTTCGCCTTTGGCTTCGGACGTTCTACGGCTACAGCGGAGGTCTGGTCTTCAATCGCGGTGGTCGGCATTACTGAGGTTAGTCCTTACAGGTATCGATGTCCCAGCCAGTTGTCCAGCGCCATATTGGTCGCGCTGAATTCACTCTAAGCCGGCCGGTTCAACACCAAGCTTGATGATTCCCGTACGATTCCGCTATCCGCAAACAGCCGCTGAACCTAGTACCATTACTATCTGTTTCAGGTTAAGACACTCATTAAAATTTCCACAGGTTGACTCTCCCCGGCTACAGTGCCATCTTAGCAACCCGCTCTTCATGGGTTGATTCACCGGGTCAGTCGGGCGGGCAGTTGGCTTGCAGTTCGGTCTACTAGTTTTCGGGGCAGTTTTCGGGACGTCGCACGTCGCAGCATCTCTGAGGGGAGATGAGCGCTAGCAATCTCGCAATACTGAAAGCACCATCCACGAAGCCGGCTGAACTTCCTTCCGCCGCCTCCGGCCCTACACTCTGTTTCAAACCGCTGCTGCGCGCAGAGCTTCCCCGCCGCTTCATCCGCGTGCCCACTCACGCTGTCGGCGTCCATCCCGAGCACCGCGAATACCCGCGCGCCACCCTGAATTTGCCCTTGAAGCTTTCCAGCGTCGCCGGCGTCCCCGAGACTTTTCCCATCACGCTGGTCACCCGCGACATCAGCTCTACCGGCGTCTATTTCCTTTGCCCCCGCGAACTGCCGGCCAACGCCGCCATTGAATTGCAAATCGTGCTGGTCAGCCGCCCGATGGGACAAGGCAATGTAGTAATGGCTTCCATGGCTCACGTGCTCCGCGTCGATCCCGCCGCCACTCCCGGCTGGTTCGGCATAGCCGCCACTTTCGACGACGTGCAGTTTGACCGCGACGACTGCGTCCCTTCGCGCTTCATCGGCGCTTAACCACTTAATCTGATCGATTCACGCCCGAGTCAACTCCTCGCCTGGCGTGCGGTCTCGCCCGCGTCCGGATTTGGCGGGCAACCACCTGCCTCGTCCACTATCCAGAATCTCGTTTCCTCAGTAGAGATCGCTCTACAGAGTCTGAGCTTAGAAGCAGGCAGTGATATACTCCGCGGCAATCATGTGTTGCCTTGCCTGCGGAAGTGAAGTCCCTGGCGCTTCGCGCTTTTGCCCTTCCTGCGGGAGCGCCGTGGATATCGGCTCCGCGGCCACTCTCGAGCCTGAAGCCATTCCGCCCAAGCGGAGTACCTCTCCCAGTGCCAGGATTTCCTCTTCCTCCGGCTACGAAGCTCGTTACGTTCCTGGAACTACCCTCGCCGACCGGTACCGT
>JBBRZT010000310.1:0-4509 GCA_038236395.1 Candidatus Acidiferrales bacterium | reverse complement strand
GGCTCACCGTGGAGGCCGCTCGATCCAGTCGTCGGGCAATCTCTCGAAGCGGCGAATCGGAAGCGATTCCTCTTGAGATGTCCTCTCGCTCCGCTAGCGTGAGCGCCAGCCGCGAACGGCGACGAGCGGCGGGAGGAATGCCGCCGCGAGGCAACAACACCGAGCGAATGCAGCTATGCGGCTTGTCAAAGGCGCGCCCAATCTCATGCAGCGACTGTCCCGCCTTCCACCGGCTCCAAACGTCACGCTTCTCAATCTCAGAAAGTCCAAATCGTTGTCCTGGCCTCATGCCAACACCACCTTTACACAGCAGACTTACATCAGATGGTGTTGCATCGACCTGTCGAATGCACCGGGCTAACCAGGCACTTGGAAATCCCGTACCGCAGTTCTATTGCCCAACCTTTATTGAGAGTCGATAAATTTGACAACGACGGTATGGTAAGAATCAGATACTTCATCCCTACGTAAACTGGATATACTCGGCACCGTGGTCTTCCACGGCTGGGGAACAAAAACTAAATACTGGCCTTTGCCGGACGGACGGAACCTCACGGTGGTCTGGCAGTATGTTCATGTCTATTGGTTCCCGATAGCGTACTCTGCAAAATGGTATGTCAGTTGTGTAAACCCTTTGGAGAATCGAGAAATTTCTTACGACGAAGTCAGGGGACTGTTTCCGACAGAAACTCCAAAGCTTTCCGTGTGGGATCGATATGGGCTTCTTTTCCTTTTCGGCGGGATTGCCCTCTCGATAGCTTTCTTGATTTGGAAGGCGCTGCAATAAAAGCACTAAATCGGCCTACCCTTGCGCTTCCTCCGGCCGGGCGAGAGTCCGACCCAATCAATCAACCGATAATATTCCAGCCATGCAAGAGCCGAGCCAGTGCTTCGTCGCGCTTTTTCACTGCCTGATTAACGCGCTAACCGGAAACTGACCACAACCAACTTGTCGCCTGCGCAAATCCCCCGTTAACGCGGGCGTGCTTACCTGGGCGGGTGAGAAATTTGCTCTTCTTGAATTTTCGCGCAAATTGTCGTACGGATGTTTCTGAGGCATTACGCCGTCGCCACGCGCTGCAACCGCCGCGAAAGCTTCTCATGCTCATCGCGTATTTCCCCCGGCAGCCGCGCGCCAAACTTATCGAAAAACTGCCGCGTATCGTCCAGCTCCGCTTGCCAGTCATCGGGATTCACGCGCATCAATTCTTCCAGCGCCCCGGGAGCCAGTTGCAATCCACCCAGCGTCAATCCGCCCGGCCCGGGCACATAGCCGATCGGCGTCTCGCGAGCCGCGCCTCCGCCCTCCACCCGCTCCAGGATCCACTTCAGCACGCGCACGTTTTCTCCATAACCCGGCCACAGAAATTTTCCGTCCGCGCCGCGCCGGAACCAGTTCACATGAAAAATTTTCGGTGGGTGCGGGATTTTCTTCCCCATCTCCAGCCAATGCCCAAAATAGTCGGCCATGTTGTATCCGCAAAACGGCAGCATGGCCATCGGATCGCGCCTGATGACTCCAACTTCGCCGGTCGCCGCCGCAGTGGTCTGCGAGCCCATCGTCGCGCCCACGAACGTGCCGTGCTGCCAGTCAAACGATTGATACACCAGCGGCGTCAGCCGCGACCGCCGCCCCCCAAAAATAAACGCCGAAATAGGTACGCCCTCCGCCGCTTCCCACTGCGGCGAAATGCTCGGCGATTGTTGCGCCGGCACGGTGTAGCGCGAGTTGGGATGCGCCGCAGGACCCTTCGAGCTATCCCACACGTCGCCCTTCCAGGTAATCAAGCCGGGGGGCGGCGCCCCGCCGATGCCATCCCACCACGGCTCGGAGTCCGCGGTCATCCCCACGTTGGTGAAAATGGTATTGCGATGAATGGCCTTCATCACGTTGGGATTGGTTCGGTCCCCGGTGCCTGTCGCGACGCCAAAAAATCCCGCTTCCGGGTTGATGCCGTGCAGATAGCCGTCCGCGCCAATTTTCATCCAGGCGATGTCGTCGCCCACCGTCCACACGCGGTAACCCTGGCCCTCCAGCGCGGAAACCATCATGGCCAGGTTGGTTTTGCCGCAAGCGCTGGGGAACGCCGCGGCCATAAAGGTCACTTTGCCGCCGGGGGATTCCAGGCCCAGGATCAGCATATGCTCCGCCATCCAGCCCTGGTCCCGCGCCATCACGCTGGCGATGCGCAGCGCAAAACACTTTTTGCCCAGCAGCGCGTTGCCGCCGTAACCCGAGCCCACGCTCCAGATCAGTTTCTCCGCCGGGAAGTGCACGATGTACCGCCGCATCGGATCCAGATCGCCCAGCGAGTGCAGCCCGGCCACGAAATCATCCGAAGCCCCCAGCCGCTCCTGCGCGACTTTGCCCATGCGCGACATGATGCGCATGCTGGCCACTACGTAGGGACTGTCCGTAACCTCCACGCCAATCTTGCTCAGCGGGGAATCCGCCGGCCCCATGATGTACGGCACGACATACATCGTCCGCCCGCGCATCGCCCCATTCAGCAGAGTTCCAACCTTATGTTTCGCGCCCTCGGGATCCATCCAGTTATTCGTCGGACCGACGTCGTCTTTTTCGGGAGCGGCGATAAATGTGAGGTGTTCCGTGCGGGCTACATCGTTGGGGCTGCTGCGGTGCAGGTGACAGTTGGGAAAGGTTTTTTCGTTCAGCTTGAAGGACTCGCCATCCTTCAACATTTCGCCCAGGATTTGCTGGTTTTCCCCTTCCGAGCCGTCGCAATACACCACCCGGTCAGGACGGGTCAGCTTCGCCGCTTCGTCTACCCAGTTTTCCAGCGGCGTGGCCAAGCTATTTCCTCCTGAAAGTCACGGGCCCGTTTACTCCAGGCCGAGAAAGACAGTCAACCGCCCACCAGGTCATTTCGTGATAACGGCCGTGCCAACCTCTTCAAACGGCGGGACAAGTGAGGCGAAAAATGGCAGGGCAGCGCGATGCGACAAATCCAGTTTATGTTACCGCTCCGTTCAGGCGCAAGCACCCGCGTTGGCGGTGGTTTCGTTAGCGAAAAATCTCAATTCAGGGTTTTTCAGGAGGTGGGAGGATAGGCGCTTGTGTTCGGGGCCAAGCACCTATCCGTTGTGAGGTTTAGAAGTAATGATGGATGAAAGATAGTCTCCATGCCGCCACGCAACAATCAGGTCTTTCCTGTAATGGCACCGAGATAAAACGTTAACATTGGCCGTCTTTCTGCCCTTTACCCTCCTCCAAACAGTCAGTTCTTGGCCGGCGCTGAATCCCTGCGGTATATTGTTTTAGACGGAGACTTAGCGAATGCAATTCGGCAAATTTCACGCATGGGCTTTCATCGCGCTGGGCGCGCTGTTAATTCTTGTGCAAGTCTTTCTGTCTTTCCGCCCCAAGCAGGACGTGATCAGTTCCGGCGAAACCACCGCCGTGGTGCATAAAAACACTCCTTTGCCAGGTATTCTCGGGGGCCTCTCGCTGGTTCTCGGCGTCGGGCTATATATCGCCAACCGCAATAAACCGCAGGAGTAGTTTCCCTCTTATCTCTCCAAGCTGGATTTAAGACGGATTGGTGTAGTGCTTGCGGATGGTCTCGAGAATTCGTGTCCGGCTTTCACCTGGTTGTAACTTTCCGTCATGTTCGATGACAGAAATTTCATCCGCGACTCCGTCGTCTTTCACCGCCTCGCGGAACCACTGCGAATAATCGTTCTTTTTTAGATGGTGAACCCAGGTCTCCTCGTCCACGCCCTCGGCGATTTGCGCAAACAGCGTCAAATTCTGCGCCCGCAGATTGAGCTTTCCCTCCGGGCCGCGAAAATAAAAACTCTTGTCTTCGCCCAATTCGCCGGAAGCATATTTGCGCTTGTGGCGCCGCAGCATGGCCTTCGCCGGCTCCAGCATCACGCCCGTCGGCGGATTCGATTCGGGAAGCTGCCACACCAGCATCTGTCCAGTGCGCTCCCCCGCGCCAGTCGATGCTGCGCCAGCCGCTACAGCCTTCTCCGGCGCGGACCAGTTCTTACCGGTCCCCGCGTTTACTTCGTCGATCACCTGGCCTGGCTCTGGCCCAATGGCGATGACGTGGTTCACCGCCTCCAGCAAAACCCGCGAAACACTCTTCGGGTGCACGGTGATCAACGCAAAGCTCCCCAGGCTTGACGGAATGCTCAAGCTCGCTGAATCCAGCTCCGACGGCAGCAAATGGTGCGCCTCGTCGATCACGATCCAATGTGGCCGCCCCGTGCGCGCGCGCAATTCCTGCAGCCGCGGCAGCAGCCCCACAAAATAATTAGGCCGGTCGGCAACCGGAACGCCCAGCAGGTTCACGCTGATCGAAGAGCC
Source organism: Candidatus Acidiferrales bacterium (assembly GCA_038236395.1). GTDB lineage: Bacteria > Acidobacteriota > Terriglobia > Acidiferrales > UBA7541 > Acidiferrum. Next base: position 173 of record JBBRZT010000310.1, on the reverse strand, counting down.
GCCGGTTTTAAGCACCTCCAAAATCTCCGACACGCCCGGTATGCGGTCCGAGCCTCCCAAAGTAACGATTTGCCCGAAGTCGTCGTAATCGCCTTCCGGATCGATGACGCACACCTGGTATTGCTTTTGAATCAATCGCTCCACAATCGCGGTAACCACGGTGGATTTTCCGC
>JBBRZT010000309.1:0-4516 GCA_038236395.1 Candidatus Acidiferrales bacterium | reverse complement strand
GGGCTGGCTGACCCTATCTCTTACCGCCCGGTGGCCGCGCGGCCTTGACCTTTGAATCCGGCATCAAATGTAGTGATAATGGTCCCCGCTCTTCCGGCCTGGAAGTCGCCGTGCAAAAGGAGAATCGAGTATGAGGAATTCGAAGAAATCCTGGTTGCTTAGCGCCTGCGCGCTGACTCTGTTGCTATCCCTGGCGGTACCACGTGCCGCCGCGCAAAACGGCGGGATCCGCGGACAAGTCTTGGACGTGGCCGGCAAACCTTGGGTGGGAATCGGTATTCAGTCGGTCAACGACCAGGGATCCAAGGCGGACGCCAAAACCGATAAAGACGGCAATTACGCGTTTCATAATCTCAAAACCGGCGTTTACAGCGTATTTGTGCAGCTTCCCGCACCGAACAAACCATACGAAGATAAAGTTCAGGTGCAAAGCGGGGAGGAAGCCCAGTTAAACTTTAATTTCAAGGATATTCTTGCCAAGCAAGGTTCGCAATTCGCCGAGCAGGCCAAAAAACAGGAAGAAGAGAAGACCAAGTTTGAAGGCATGAAAGCGCACTTCACCGCCGGCAATGCGCTGCTGGACCAGGAACGCAAAGCCAAGGAGGACGCGCTAAAAGCTCCCGCTGACCAGCGCGACGCGGCCAAGGCCAAAGTCGTGGATCTTTCCAATCAGGCCGTCACGGAACTGAATGCCGCGCAGCAAGCGGCTGGCGAAAAAGATCCGAACAAGCACATTATCTGGGCCAAGCTAGCGGAATCGTACGATCTCGCTGGCCGCAATGATGAAGCCATTAATGCTTATCAGCAGGCCATCACCGCCAAGCCCGACGTTCCCGGCTATTACAACAATCTTGGCAACGTGCAGGCCCGCTCCGGAAAAATTGACGAGGCTCGCGCTTCGTACACCAAGTCCGCGGAACTCGATCCTCCCAACGCCGCTACCGCGTGGCGCAACTTCGGCATCAGTCTTTACAATGCAGGCCGCCTCAAGGAAGCCGTCGAGCCCTTGAAGAAAGCCAGCGAGATCGACCCCAAGAGCGCCCAGACCTGGTATTTGCTCGGCGCAGCCCTGGTCGGCGCCATGGAGACCAAGAAAAATGGAGACAAACTGGAATTCATCATCCAGCCCGGAACTGTCGAGGCTTACCAGAAAGCCGTTGAGCTCGATCCCAATGGCGGCCCCAACAGTTACGGCGCGCAGGCCAAGCTCGGCCTCGAAGCGCTGCAGCAAATTTCACCGGGAATCGATACCAAGGTAAACGTCCGCAAGAAAAAGCCCTGATTCTTTTCCAGTTCGAGCCCCGCGCCGGTTCCGTCAATCGGAGCCAGCTTTTTTGTCGCGCTAATTCTTCCTCAATCTCGATCAGATTGTGGGTGCCCCACCCTCGGATTTTTGAGGGTGGGTCTTTCTTTTTTTACCTTGTCACCCTGGATCCTTTCTACCGGTGCGTCAGCGTTCCCGTAGCCTTCGTCCGCCGCAGCGACCACGCAAACACCACCATCGACAACGGCAGCAGCACCACCGCAAAACCCAGCAGCACCAGCACCGGCCGCCACAACTCCTCCACGCTGGAGCCCGCCAGCAGCGCCCCGCGCATGGCATCCAGCGCGTACTTCACCGGATTCAGCTGCGCGAAAAATTGCAGCCCGCGCGGCAACACGCTCACGGGAAACAATGTGCCGCTCGTCAAACCTGTAAATCCCAGGAACAGCCATTTCGCGGGATTGCCGCGCTTGAACATCAGCACATAACTCGCTGACAATATCCCCAGCCCCGAAAAAGACAACAGGCTGGCAATCAGCACACCCGCCACCGCTACCCAATTCGCCTGGCCCAGCGGAAACCCAAACAGCAGCGCGCCCCACGCGATGCACACCGCGATGCGCAGCGTCGTCGATACGAAGGGATAAATCGACGAACCCGCCAGAAAAACCGGCAGGGACGTTTGCGTCACCAGCACGTGCTCCAGGGTCCCGCTGTCGCGCGCCTCCATCAGGCTATTGTCGAAGGTGTTCAACGCCGCGTTCAGATAGTCCAGGAAAACATAGCCCACCAGCGAAAATGCGAAGTAACTTTCACCCTGTGGCAGTTCCTGCCGCACCGCCGCGCTGTCCACCAGCCGAGCCACATAATAAAGTGTCGCCGTTCCAAAAAACGCTTCCAGCGCCTCCAGCACAAATACCGTTCGATACGACCGCGCGATGATCAGGTCTCGCCAGAAAAACAGCCACACTTCGCGAAGGATCCGGCTCATTCGCCCGCGTCCTCGGCTTCGCCGCTCTCTTCCGGCGAACGAAAACCGGTCAGCCGCAGAAATACTTCTTCCAGGTTCGAGGTCCGCGTGTCGCGCTTCAACGCTTCCGGCGTGTCGCAGGCCAGCAGCCGCCCGGAATCGATAATGGCCACGCGATCGGCCAGCAGCTCAATCTCCGACAAAGTGTGCGAAGCGAAGAGCAGGGAAGTTTCTCCCCGTTCCAGAACCTGCGATTTCAGGAATTGCCGGAACTCCATCGCCCCGATGGCGTCCAGGCTGCGCGTAGGCTCATCCAGCAGCAGCACCGGCGGTGCATGCAGCAGAGCGCGCGCCAGGCTCAACCTCTGCACCGTGCCAGTGGAAAGCGTGCGCACCTGCTGGTCCATCGATTGCGTCAGGCGAAATTGCTCGGCCAGTTGCTCGATGCGTTTTTCCGCATCGGTGCGCGTCAGCAGGTTCAATCGCCCGAAAAATCGAAGATTCTGCCGCCCCGTCAATCGCGCGTAAAATCCACTGTCTGAGCCGGCGTGATATCCCAGCCTGCGCCGCACTTCGCGCGATTCACTCGCGGTATTGAAGCCCGCCACCCGCGCCGCCCCGCGCGTTGGCAGCAGCAGCGTGGCTAATATGCGCAACAGCGTCGATTTACCCGCTCCATTCGCGCCCAGCAGCCCTACCGATTCGCCTTCGCGTACTTCAAAGGAAATGCCCGCCAGCGCGCGGCACGTGGCCTTTTCGAACGGCTGCGCCATCGCGCGCCACCCGCTGCGTGCCGGCGGAAAATATTTTTCCAGGCGATCTATGGCAATGGCCAGTTCTCGCACGGTGCAATTGTATAGCGTGTCTCCCTGCCGAACACAAATTGGCTCGCGCCACCATGTGCGGCTTACGTGCGCGAGCATGCAATTCTGACACGCCCGCAATTGTCTTCCCGGCAGTACATAATTCCGTTCGCGTACACTAAGCAGGATTGTTGGAGCGAATTTGCCAAACAGCGGTTCCATTCAACACGCAAAGGCCAATAGCCTCGCATCCGCGTCCCCGGAGTGGGCCGCCCTCCTCGAATGCGCCGCGCCGCACGACGATTCCGCGCGCCTTCGCGAACTGCTGCGTGCAGTTTCCTGGCCGGCGCTGTTCACCATGGCCGAAGAGCATGGCGTCATCGCGTCGCTGAGTGGGTCTTTGCGACGCTTCGACGAAAGCATCGCCCCGCCGGATATCGCGCAAAAAATCCGTGAATACCACCGCGCGCAAGTATTGTCCGCCATGAAAATGACCGCGGAGTTGTTTCGCCTGGTGGATTTATTCCGCGCTGCCGGGCTGGAAACCGTGCTGGTGAAAGGTCCCACGCTGGCCATGCGCGCCTACGGCGATACTGGATCGCGCATCTTCGGAGACCTCGATCTCATCGTGCGCCAGCGGGATATTCTGCGCGCCACGGAACTAATGATTTCCGCCGGCTACGATTTCGAGGTTTCTCCAGACGAGATTCGCGCCGCTAAGATCCCCGGTCAATACTCTTTCGTTCGAAAGGGGGCCCCGCTGCTCGTCGAACTTCACACCGAGCAGACCATGCGCTATTTCCCGCGAGGTTTACCGGTGGAAAAGTTTTTTGCCACGCGCCAGCACGAGCTCCTTGACGGACACGAAGTCCCAGTTTTATCCATCGAGCATGAACTGGTGTTAATTTGCATCCACGGCGCAAAGCACCTGTGGGAGCGCCTCACCCTCGTCGCCGATGTCGCCGCCCTCGCGGCCCGGCAAACGAACCTCAACTGGCTGGAAAGTTTAGCCACCGCCGAAGACGCAGGAGCCGGCCGCATGTTGCGCGTCGGCATAATTCTCGCCCAGGATTTGCTCCGCGCGCCGCTGCCGCAAGATATTCAGTCGCGCATACGTTCCGACACCGCCGCCGCGCGCCTCGCCAGGGAAATAGCCGAGTGGCTGCCCTCCGCTGGTCATTCGCTTCCGGGGCTGCTGCGCCGCGCGCTTTTTCGCATGCGCATGCGCGGAGCCGTCGCCTCCGGCCTGGGATATTTGCTCAAGCTCACCTTTTCCCCTACTCAAGAAGATTGGCGCGAAACGGATGGCCAGGATTCCGCCGCTTCTCTCTCGTCCTTGCGAAGGCCATTCCGCCTGGCCAAAAAATATCGCCGCCCCGAAAACGAAGAAAAGTAAGCACGTCCGAGACCATCCGAACAAAAAAAGCCCGGACAAAATCGCCCGGGCCTTCAATCGACTCTCATTGCTTTTATCGCAGC
>JBBRZT010000308.1:0-4562 GCA_038236395.1 Candidatus Acidiferrales bacterium | reverse complement strand
TGGGTCGGCGGATCGCTACGGACAAGAAAGCGCGGAACGAGGGAAATCGGTGCCGGAAGGCGTGGAAGGACGAGTGCCGTATAAGGGATCGCTCGCGGCGCTGACCGATCAGCTGGTAGGCGGATTGAAGAGCGGCATGGGCTACGCGGGGGCCGCGACGCTGAATGAATTGACGACCAAGAGCAAGTTTATCCGCATCACCAGCGCGGGATTGCGCGAGAGCCATGTACACGACGTGATCATTACGCGGGAAGCGCCGAATTACCGCATGGAGTGAGCGGGTTCGCTGGCAGGATAGAACAATGAGATGCGGTAAACTTTTTCGTGGCTGATTCCCAACCGTGGCGCAATCCGCGTCCTGCTCCGCAACTATCGCAGATGGAAGGCCGGGTGCGCATGCCCGGCAAATACAGCCTGCTGCTGGCGTGGCTTCCGGCGGTGTGCTGGGCCGGGCTGATTTTTTCGCTGTCGACGGATACCTTTTCCGCGCATAACACCGGGAAATTTCTGAGGCCGCTGGTTTTCTGGCTGATGCCGCACACGACGGAAGCGGGTTTTCGCGCGATACATTTTTTCGTGCGTAAGTCCGCTCACTTCACGGAATATTTCGTGTTTTGCCTGCTGCTGTATCGGGGTATTCGCGGTGGCCGGCCAGGGTGGCGCTGGTCGTGGGCGCTGACGGCGTTATTTATTTCCGCCGGTTATTCAGCGCTGGATGAAATACATCAGGCGTTCGTGGCGAGCCGGACTGCGTCGCCGTACGATTCCCTTCTGGATTCGGTTGGGGCGTTCGTGGCGATGGCGGTCCTGGTGCTGTGGTTTCGGAGTAGGCGAAGTCACGCCGGAACTGAGTGACTTTTCAGACTTGGTGATGAAGTCCGTGCTGACTGAGGAGCGAATCTATTCGCTTCCAAGCGGTTTTCTCGCCAAATCTTCTAGTTGAGAATCGAAGCATTCCAAGATCAGTTGTTCTAACGTCGAGAGGTCGCCCTTATCAGCGGCGCGAAGCGCGTCCAAGTATTCCGGCTTTCGAGCTTTCAACTTGGTTGGAAGAGATTCCCCGGCAAATACGGGCGCGGCTTCTGAAACGACAACGAGATAAGCAACCGCACGTGCCACTCTACCATTACCACCGTTGAATGGATGAATTGCATTTATCTTCCACATCACAAATGCCGCCCGATGGAGAGGGCTAAATGCTCTGCCGCCGTTGTAGAGCCATTCGAGCAGATCCCTTACATCGATTCTGACCTGCGATGGGTGGGATGGCTTATGGTCTGTTCCGATAATTTTGATTTCAGTTGTAACGTCTCGAAATTTGCCTGCACAAGGATAGATTCCCGTGATCGTGAGGTTGTGAATGGCAAGAACATCGGACTCTGTGATTCTGGTTCGTCCCTTTGCCACAAAGTCGGCCAAAAATTCTAATACTTCTGCCTGATTAGCGATTTCGAGAGGAACTTTTTCGTCCGGAGAACAGAGCAGTTTTTCGTCAGGTGGCATTGCATTTTCCAAAAAAAAACGGGGCCAGTTAAAAGCTGACCCCTGAATATTAGACTGGAGGACGGGTTATTCCTTTATCGTCTGGTCCACCTGTTGTCGCGTAATCTTTTCATTTTCCAGACCGGCGTTACCATAAGCCCAATCACGTTTAAACTCCAAATTAGGAGTCGTCACGGACGGAACTTCGTGCGCTATTCGCTTCATTTCATTGACAATCCGCTCTTCAGCAACGCGAATTTCGGCTTTGGTCATGACGTCCTCCTCAGATTGCAGAATATCATAAAAACGAGACGGTCAGCCCGCTGGTGTTCGACCACCGAACGAAATAGAGAAAAGCCCGCTTCGATGTGTTGAAGCGGGCTTTTCTTTTGGGCTGAGACCGAAATTGAGCGGCTAGCTCTTTTCGTCGAGGGCTTCTTCTTTTTTGGGGCGATCTTTCTTTTCTTTCTTTTTGAATTCGTAGCCGACCAATTCGAGGATGGCTACCTTGGCGTTGTCGCCTACACGGTTACCGGCGTGGATGATGCGGGTGTAGCCGCCGGCGCGGTCGGAAAACTTCGGCGCGATTTCACTGAACAGCTTCTGGGTGATCGCGGGAAGCATGAGGTACGAGGCGGCCTGGCGGCGCGACTGCAGCGTATCGCGCTTGCCGAGAGTGATGATTTTTTCGGCTACCGGGCGCGCAGCTTTGGCGCGCGTCAGCGTGGTGGTGATGCGGCCGTGTTCGAACAGATTGGTGACCAGGGCGCGCAAAGTGGCGCGGCGATGGGACGGGTTGCGTCCGAGCTTCGATCCTGACTTGAGGTGGCGCATGATTTACCGGGTCCCAGGACTGGCTTACAGTCCGAGATTTTCCTCCGAGGGAGCGAGGGTGGTCTGGCTGGGGAGCGGCGGCCAGATGATGCGGCCGTGCTCATCGAACTTCATGCCCAGCGCGAGGCCCATCTTCACCAGTATATCTTTGATCTCGTTGAGCGATTTGCGGCCGAAGTTTTTGGTCTTGAGCATTTCGTTTTCGCTCTTCTGGACGAGCTCGCGAATGGTCTGGATGTTGGCGTTCTTCAAGCAATTGTAGGAACGCACGGAAAGCTCCAGCTCTTCGACGGAACGGTCGAGATGCTCGAGGCGCGGATCGTGAGCGGTGTCCGGCAGCGGCTCGATGCTGTCCACTGGCTCTTCAAAGTTGATGAAGATGCTCATGTGGTCCTTGACGAGCTTGGCGGCCAGGCCGATGGAATCCTGCGGGGTGATGGCGCCGTTGGTCCAGACTTCGATCATCAGCTTTTCGTAGTCGGTCATCTGGCCCAAGCGAGCGGCTTCGACGGAGTAGTTCACCTTGCGCACCGGGGAGTGGACACTGTCGACCGGGATATAGCCGATGGGCAGGTCTTCGTCGTAGTTGCGGTCGGCGGCCACGTAGCCGCGGCCGTTCTTGACGCGCATTTCGATCTGCAGGCGGCCACCTTCGCTAACGGTGGCGATGTAAACGCTCTTGTCGAGGACGGCGAAGTCGGCGTCTTCTTCAATCTGCGCGGAGGTGACCGGGCCGGGGTGCTCGAAATTCAGATAAATGGTCTTGGGCAGGTCGGTGTTGAGCTTGATGGGCACCTGCTTCAAGTTAAGGATGATATCGGTGGCGTCTTCGACCACGCCGGCGATCGAGGAGAATTCGTGCAACACGCCCTCGATTTTGACGGCGGTGATGGCCGCGCCCTCGATGGAGCTGAGCAGCGCACGACGAAGCGCGTTGCCTACGGTGGTACCCCAACCGCGCTCAAACGGCTGCGCGGAAAAGCGCCCGTACTTTTCGGTGAGCGATTCGAGTTCAGAGGCGAGACGCTTTGGTTTTTGAAAGCCCTTCCACATGCTGTTCCTTCCTTCCGGGGCTGGCGAGGGCCCCAATACCGCAATTACTGTTAGATGACTGGGTGTATCGAAACGTCACCAAAGTTGCGAGCCGGCCAGAAACGGCCGGGCCGGAGTTATTTCGAGTACAACTCGACGATCAATTGCTCGGTGAAAGGCGGCGTCTGCACGTCTTCGCGCTTGGGCAAGGCCACGACCTTGGCTTTGAAGGCTTCGCGGTCCTGCTCGAGCCAGGGAACGGCGCTCTGGCTCTGGGCCACGTTGCGGGCTTCGAGAATCATGGCGTTTTCGTGCATGCGCTCCTTGATGGCGATTTCTTCGCCGACGTTGACCAGGTAAGAAGGGATATTGACCTTCTTGCCGGAGACGCGGACGTGGCCATGGAGGACGAGTTGGCGAGCCTGCGCGCGAGAGGAGGCCAATCCGGCGCGCCACAACACGCTGTCCAGACGGCGCTCGAGCATGATGATGAGGTTCTCACCCGTGGGACCCTTGGCGCGCTCGGCCCGCTCGAAATACAGGCGGAACTGGCGCTCCAGGAGTCCGTAGGTGCGCTTCATCTTCTGCTTTTCGCGCAACTGCAAGCCGTAACCCGCGACTTTCGGGCGCCGTGACTGGCCGTGCTGCCCTGGGGGCGACGGACGACGCTCGACCGGGCACTTCTCGGTAAAGCATTTCGTGCCCTTGAGGAACAGCTTGGTTCCTTCGCGGCGGCACTGGCGGCAGCTTGGTCCTGTATAGCGCATGGCCTAGACTCTCCGGCGCTTTGGCGGACGGCAGCCGTTGTGCGGAATCGGCGTTACATCCTTGATTGACTTGACCTGAAGTCCGGCGGAAACGAGTGCCTGAATGGCTGACTCGCGGCCGGAGCCAGGACCCTGAACGCGAACGTGCACGCGGCGAACGCCCAGTGTCACGGCCTCTTTTCCAGCCTGTTCGCCGGCGACAGTCGCGGCGAACGGCGTGGATTTCTTCGAGCCCTTGAACCCTGCCTTGCCTGACGAGCCCCAGGAAATTGTGTTCCCGTGGGCATCTGTGATCGTGATCGTGGTGTTGTTGAAGGTGGCGCTGACGTGAGCGACTCCTTCGGCCTCGATGACGCGCTTGGTCTTCTTTCCGGTAGCCATTTACTTCGTAACCTTCTTCTTGCCCGCGATCGCGCGGCGCGGCCCCTTCTTGGTGCGGGCGTTCGT
>JBBRZT010000307.1:0-4587 GCA_038236395.1 Candidatus Acidiferrales bacterium | reverse complement strand
GTCGATCATTCTCTGTTTTGAGATGGGAGCTCTGCTCCTGTATCTCCCGTGGACCGGCTTCTGGGAACAGAACTATTTCCTGAGCCACTTCCCGTCGCTGCTGCCGGTCCTGCTGCATCCTTCGTTTCGCGGGCTGGTCAGTGGAATCGGAGTGCTGGATATTTTTCTGGCCTTTGGTTTGATTCGCCCACGCCGCCCGGACTCTCCTCGTGTTCCATCGCGGTAAACCATTCACCTCGCCGATCCTTTGTTATGTCACCGACAGAAAGAGTCTCGCTTCTGTTAGCGACGGCGATCGCAACGAGGCTCGCTCCGGGGCGTTGCTCAAGCGCATAGCGGCCGCTTCAGCGGCAGGCGTCGATTGGATCCAGATTCGAGAAAAAGATTTATCCGCGAAAGAACTCTCCTCCATCGCCCGCAAAGCTCTTGCGGAAACTAGCGGGAGAAATCAGCGCGCCGGATTCGCGACGCAGATCCTCGTCAACGACCGTCTGGACATCGCATTTTCTGAGCGCGCCGCCGGCATTCACTTGGGAGAACGGTCTTTGCCCGTGCGGGAAGTTCGGGAATGGCTCGATGCTCAGCCCGACCGCGCTGTGCGGGGAAATTTTCTAGTGGGAGTCTCTTGCCATTCCTTGAAAAACGCTGCTTCTGCTGCACAAAGCGGCGCAGACTACATTTTTTTTGGCCCGGTTTTTGCCACGCCTTCAAAAGAAGCGTTCGGCGCTCCGCAAGGCCTGCCGCTGCTCGCTGAAATCTGCCGCTCCGTAGACATTCCAGTGCTGGCCATCGGCGGCGTCACAATCGAAAACGCCCCCGCCTGTCTCACGGCCGGAGCCGCAGGCATTGCCGCCATCCGTTTATTTCAGGAAACCGTCGGCTTGCGGTCCCTCGTGGAACGTCTCCGCAGCCCCTGAGTCTTAGTTTCCAACCGGGATAATATGCGGATCGACATGTTTTTTCAGATGCCCTTGCCGGTCGAAGATGTCAATAGAGTAGCTGTAGTCCACCGGTTCTTTAAGATTCACGGTATCGACAACTTCGCTCTTCGTCTCGTTCGTTAGCCCCTGCGGGTTGTCTGGATCCCATGTCAGCGTCGTGTCATGCGGTGATGTGAACAGGTGTGCGGCAGTCGCCTTATTCTTGAAATCAACTGTGAACTTTATGTTGTTATTGTTGGTGACCCATCGGATTTTTTCGCCCTCGCAAACGAATACTATCCTGTCGTCATCGCTCAAAGCATCGTCGTTGACGCTCACTTCGACATCGATTCTTCCGCCCCCGTTTTGCTTTTTGCACCGCACGTGTGCCAGATTATGCGAATAGTTAGGATCGTGGTGCGAGGCGCTGGGGAGCATTGCAACATTTTCACTTTTTGAACAACCCGCGCCCGTTAACAACACGATGGTTGCCCAACCCACCGTAAATTTGCCTACGGACTTTCGTGTACTCATTGTGATTTTCCTTTCTGATCTCTCTGACCACTTATAAGGGCCTTGAACCGGGGGTCGTTCTCCAACACCGAAAAGTTTGGCGTGTCCCGAATTGTCGCGCGGGGATATCCCCCCGCCACCGAGCGCTCCAGCTCCTCCACCGCTTTGTTTTTTTCTCCCGCCTGCACATACACCATGGCCGCGTAGTACAAAACTTCCGGATCCCGCGGTGCCAGCTTTTCCGCTTCGCTGATTTGTTTCCGGGCCTTTTCCTTTTCACCCAGCATGGCGTGATAGCCCGCCAGGTAACTCAACATGTGCGCGTCCCGCGGATTTACTTTCCGCAGTTCCTCGCCCAGCTCCAGCGCTCTGCGATACGCGCTCGGAGCGCGCTCCCGCATTCCCGGCGCCCAGTAATACGCGTCGCCCAGGTTTCCCCAGATTTCATAATTCTGGGTATCCAGCGTAGTGGCTTGTTCAAACATGTGCGCCGCATCGCCATACCGCTTGGTTTGGAAATAGGCCATCGCCAGATTGGACGTGGCGTTTCCCGTCTTGCGGATGGCCAGCGAGCGTTCCAGCGGATCGATAGCCTCGGCGTAGCGGCCTTGCTGAATGCGCGTAATGCCCAGATTGGTGTAGCCGGTAAAACTGTCCGGAACCAGCGAGATTACCTGCTGATACATCTGCGCCGCTTCGTCAAACTTTCCGTGACGCAGATAAAATATTCCTAACCGGTTGTATCCCGCCCAATAATCGGGCCGTAGAGCAATCACCGTCTTGTAAGACTGCTCCGCCTCGGTCAAACGATTCAAGCTTTCGTAGGCTCGTGCCAGCCCGGCTTGTGCGCCGTCGAGTGTCGGCTCGCTCTTCGAAGCCTTTTCGTATTCGCTTACCGCCATTTCGTATTTCCCGGTTTCCTGATAAACCCGGCCCAGGCAAGTATGCGCTTGCGCTAGCTCCGCTGCTTTCGTCACCGCGTTCTGACACGCTTTCGTGGCCTCGTCAACGAATCGTTTGTCATGCGTCTGCTCAAATTTGTGCCAATACGCTTCTCCTAACCCGGCGTACGCGCCCGCAAATTCCTTGTCTTTTTCCAAAGCGCGCTGAAATACGCTGATGGCGTTGTCGATATTCTCTTCCCGGTCGTAATTTTGCAGGTAGCCCACGCCCCGCAGATAGAAGTCATACGCTGCCGGCTCGGTGGTGCCGTGTGCTGCCAGTGATTTCTTTTCCCGCGGCTCTAGCTCCAGCTCCAGAATTTCCGCCACCCGAGCTGACACCTGGTCTTGCAGCGCAAATGGATCGGCGGCCTCGGCAGTCACGTTGCCGCCGCGAATCTGCTGGTGCGAACGCGCATCCACTAGCGAATAATTCACGCGCACTTTCCCTGCTGCCCGTTGAATATTCAACATCAGTCCGTAATTTACGCCGAATTCCTGACGCGCTGCTTCCAGCGTCTGCACGTGATGCGCCCGCATTTCGCTGGCCGGTATTACCGCCAGCGGATGCCGCCCCGACAAACCAGTCAAGCTGGATGTCAACGTTTCCACCAGCCCACTGTCGAAAGCGCCCTCGTCTGCTTGCCCCGTGGGATCCGGCGAAAATACTGCCACTTGTACGCGCTCGCCTCCGGCGATGCCTTTCGGCTTCCAATATTTTTTCGCCAGCCATATCGTTCCAGCCGCGATCACCGCCAGAAAAATCATGGTCAGCGCCCAGGCAACCAGCGCCCGTTTTTTTCCGCCCACCGGCCTGGTTATGATTCCGACCGCCGAAGACGGCTCCAACGCTTCTAACGCCGCGCGAACTTCGCCGGACAGCTCGTATCGTCGCGCCGGTTCCTTCTCCAGACACCTTCCGATCACCGTCGCCAATCCGACAGGTACGGTTTCGCCCAGTGGCGGAAAGGTTTCCTGAATAATTCCGGTGCACAAGCGATAAAGATTTTCGCCCTTGAACGGCCTCTCTCCCGACGCCATTTCATACAACACAATTCCCAATGCCCAGATATCGCTTCGCGCTGTCGCTTCCTGTCCCTCCAGCTGCTCAGGAGCCATGTACGGCATGGTTCCAGCCAGACCAACCGATGAGGCCGTCGCCGCCTGCAGGGTTTTGCGATTCACATCGTTTGGATCAGTCCGTCTCGCCAGCCCGAAATCCAGAATTTTCGCATCGCCGTCCGGAGTGATCACGATGTTCAGCGGTTTCAGGTCTCGGTGGATTACGCCGCGTGCGTGCGCGTGTTCCAATGCCCCGGCGATTTGCCGTCCATACCTGATCACGCTCGAAGCCGGCATCCCGCCTTCTCGGATGGATTCCGACAGCGGTTTGCCTTCCACAAATTCCATGGCGATAAACAACTCGCCCTGTTCTTCGGCGACTTCGTAAATGGTGCAGATATTCGGATGGTTCAGGACCGACGCGGTGCGCGCCTCTTCTCGAAAGCGTTGCACCTGCTTGGGATCATGAACAATCTGAGGAGGAAGGAATTTCAGCGCCACGGTGCGCCCCAGCGTGGTGTCTTCCGCGCGATACACCACACCCATCCCGCCGCTGCCCAATGGCTCCAAAAGACGGTAATGCGACACCAAGGCACTTGGCACAGACACCGCCACGGAGGACCGGCACGGCCACCTGCGGCCGACTCGGGCAAGCATTGAGATAGCTAAAACACTGCGCGCATCTTAGGCCGCTGTTAAGCCGCAAGTCAACGCGCAGGGCACGCGGGAATTGCTGGACACTTGGTCGATTGTCGGATGGAATACAAAATGCCAAAGGGGTTAGTTGAAAACGATTTGCAATTGAATCCGGACTAGTTTAGTCTCTGTTTCTGTAGTTGCAAACCATTTGCAAAGGAGAAGCCTTGTTCCGCTCAGTCCCGCTCGCCATTCTCTTCCTCAGCTGCAGTTCTTTGGTTGCTCCCGCTGCTCGCGCTCAGGAAAACCCTTACATCGTCGCCTACGACCACTACCTCGAAGAGCCCGGCAACCTCGAAATTGAATATTTCTCTACCTTCGGCACCCAGCGCGGCGGCAACAACTTCCACGCTTTCTGGGTGGAGTTCGAATACGGAGCCACTGCTTGGTGGACCACTGAGGTGTACCTGGACGGCCAGACGACGTTTAATGACAGCACGCTTTTCACCGGCTTC
>JBBRZT010000306.1:0-4618 GCA_038236395.1 Candidatus Acidiferrales bacterium | reverse complement strand
GGCTGAAACAATTTACGGAATCGCTGGCGTTGACGGAACCGGTGACGGACAAACCGGTGGCGATTGCGGAAGGTCCGCAGGCGCTGCCGCAAGCGGTGCTGGACACGGTCACGTCGCTGGCCTTCGCGATCGACGCTAAAGATCATTACACCCAGGGGCATTCGCAAAAAGTTTCCGCCTATGCGGCGCTGATCGCAGAATCGATGAACATGACGGAAGCCGAGGTGGAGGAAGTCCGACTGGGAGCGATTCTCCATGACATCGGCAAGGTGGGCATTCCGGAGATTATTTTGAACAAGGGCGGCGCACTGAATCCCGAGGAATGGGAGACCATGAAGGGGCACGTGATTTTTGGCGCGAAGATCCTGGAACCGCTTAAGCCGCTGGCGCGCATTCGTGAGATGGTATTGCATCATCACGAATTTTTTGATGGTTCGGGTTATCCGGACGCGTTGACGGGGCGTGATATTCCGCTGGGCGCGCGGATCATTGCGGTGGCCGACGCGTATGACACGATTACCAGCGATCGGGTGTACAAGAAGGGGCGGCCTTCGGCGGATGCGCTGAAGGAATTGGAGCGCTGCGCCAATGCGCAGTTTGATCGCAGCATCGTGGAAATTTTTGTGCAGACGATGCGTCAACTGCCGAACCCGATAATTGAAGTTGCCGCACTGGCGCCCACGCCGCATTCCTGATGCGGCGGTTGTAAGCGCCCGAGGCGCGGCTTAGCGCTTGTCGAGTTGAACGTCTTTTATGGGCAAATCCCAGTGGGCGTCTAAAATTTCGAAGCGGCGCTGCTCTTCTTTCTTGAAGGTATCCTGGTCGGGATAAAGCTGGCGGGCCAGCGCTTCGCTGTCGAAATTATCGTTGGCGATGGCGCCGCTTTTGAAGACGATGGTCACGCGGTAATCCCAGCGGCCGTCCTCGGTGCCGTGGAGACGCGGGGAAATCACGCTGACGCGCAGGATGCGGCCCAGCTCCATTTCTTTCTTCAACACCGGGTAGTGATTTTTCTTGAAGAGCGTCAGGAACTCCTCGGCGTGCCCCCATTTTACTTTGTAATAGTATTCGACGACGAACGGATCGTCTTTGGCGTCGGCAGCTGTGCCGCTTTGTGGTGGTGCGGCGTTGACGCGTATTGCAGGCGTGAGCGCGCCCGTTAACGCGGCAGTTAAGAAGAGCGCCCGGGCCACCATCTTGATTCGCATGCAGTTCATAGAAGTTTCCTCCGTGCTGACTTCTTCGTGTGCGTTCCGGGCTGGGATAGTACCGCGAGAATTTGCGTGCGTCGATGTGTTCCCGAGTTGGGCGGGCCCGCGGAAAAACAAGATTCAGGAGCGAAAAACGGCGTCCCTTGAAAAGTTTGATGGTTGCGGGCGCCGGCCGCGTCGATTTGCTAAAAGCGGGCGGGCAGGTCACACTGGATTGTTAGTATGCTGTAGCTCCCGCCCAATCCCGCCCGGAGCTTTCGTTGGGTTCGCACTAACACTTTTGTTATAACGTTGATTTCCGTCCATAATAGTCTTCCACTTTAGAAGCTTGCTCACAGGGAGAATTAAATCGCACCCATGCGTCGCGCCACGAAGCGAACCAGGATACGAAACGTGCAGCACGCCTTTCCGCAGTTGAAGAAAGCGCGCACGGGGATTACCGGCTTCGACGAGATTACCGGCGGCGGGTTTCCCGCTGGACGTCCCACCATTGTGTGTGGCGGCCCGGGCTGCGGAAAAACCATGTTTGCGATGGAATTTCTGGTGCGTGGCGCGACGGAATTCGGCGAGCCGGGCGTGTTGATGACGTTTGAAGAAACTTCGGACGAAATGACCCGCAACGTGGAGTCGCTGGGATTCGGATTGAAACGCCTGGTGGCGCAGAAGAAATTGTTTCTGGATTATGTGCGAGTGGAGCCCAGCGAGATCCAGGAAACCGGGGAGTATGACCTGGAAGGATTGTTCATTCGACTGCAGCACGCGGTGGACTCCATTGGAGCCAAGCGGGTGGTGCTGGACACGCTGGAGGCGGTGTTTTCGGGCTTTTCGAATACGGGAATGTTGCGCGCGGAAATTCGCCGATTATTTCGCTGGCTGAAGGATCGCGGGCTGACGACCGTGGTTACCGCTGAACGCGGCGAAGGGACGCTGACGCGTTTCGGGCTGGAAGAATATGTGTCCGATTGCGTGGTGGCCCTCGATCATCGCGTGAACGATCAGATTTCCACGCGGCGGATGCGCATCGTGAAATATCGTGGGTCTTCGCACGGCACGGATGAATACCCATTCCTGATCGACAAAAAAGGATTTTCAGTTTTGCCGTTGTCTTCCATCCGGTTGGAGCACAAAGTTTCAAAAGAGCGTATTTCATCGGGCGTGAAAGATCTGGACGCCATGCTGGAAGGCCAAGGGTATTACAAGGGATCGTCGGTGCTAGTCTCCGGCACGGCGGGCTCCGGGAAGTCCACGCTGGCGGCGCATTTTGCGAACGAAGCGTGCCGCACGGGCAAGCGCGCCTTGTATATCGCGTTCGAAGAGTCTGCCGCGCAGGTGACGCGCAATATGCGTTCGGTGGGAATTGACCTGGGCCGGCACATGACTAAAGGACTTTTGAAGTTTTGCGCCTGGCGGCCCACGCAGCATGGACTGGAAATGCACCTGCTGCGCATTCATGACCTAGTGGATGAATTCAAGCCGCAAGTGGTGATCGTAGACCCGATCACCAACCTGGTCAGTACCAATGTTCGCGAAGTGCAGGCCATGCTGATGCGCCTGCTGGATTTTCTGAAAGACAGGCAGGTCACCGCGTTGTTCACCACGCTCACCTCAGATCGCGCCGCGGAAGAGCAAACGGAAGTGGGGATTTCGTCGCTGGCGGATACCTGGATTCTTATGCGCGACCTGGAGTTCAACGGCGAGCGTAACCGCTGCCTGTACGTTTTGAAATCGAGGGGCATGGCGCACTCGAATCAGATTCGCGAGTTCTTGTTGAGCCGCAACGGCGTGCGGCTGCTTCCTGTTTATGCGGGAGCGGGAACGGTATTTACCGGCTCAGCGCGTCTGGCGCAGGAAGCTCGCGAAAAAGCCGAGGAGTCGCGGATTCAGCAGGAAATTGACGACAAGCGCAAACTGCTTTCCGCCAAGCGGAACGTTCTGGAATCGCAGATTGCCGCTTTGCGCTCTGAACTGGCCAGTGGACAGGCCGAATTTGCAGGCGTGAAGCGGCAGCAGATGGAACGCCGAGAGCAGGCGGCGCTGGAGCAGACGAAGATGGGCAAGATTCGTGGAGTGACCCCGGCAGACATCCCGGGCGAGAAACGGTGAAAGGAACCTCCAAGTTGAAACCGAAAAACACCAAGCTGCGGAGCGCTCGAGAGGGCGTCAACAAGAATGGCGTGGCGGTCACGGAATCTCTGGTTACGCTGGAATTGCGATTGTACGTGGCGGGGCAGACGCCGAAATCGCTGGTGGCGTTGCGCAATTTGAAGAAGATTTGCGAAGAACACCTGCGGGGCCGTTACCGCCTGCATGTAATCGACCTGGTGAAGACGCCGCAACTGGCACAGAACGACCAGATACTGGCGATTCCAACGTTAGTGCGCAACCTGCCGCAGCCTATTCGCAAAATTATCGGCGACTTGTCGGATACGCAGCGGGTTCTGGTGGGCCTGAACGTGTGAAGCGCGCCGTAAAAACTCGAGCGAAAAAAAAGACCGCCGCGAAAACCCGGCGCACATCGCGCAAGAATGCATCCGGGCGTTACATTCTGCGCCTGTACGTCACCGGGCAAACACCGCGATCTCTGCGGTCGGTAGAAAATTTGCGGGCGCTCTGCAACAAACATCTGCCCGGTCAATTTGAGCTGGAAGTAATCGACATTTATCAGCAACCGGCGATGGCTGCGGCCGGGCAAATTATCGCCGCGCCAACGTTGATCAAGTCCATGCCGCTGCCTTTGCGGCGGCTAGTGGGCGATTTTTCGGACCAGAAGCGCGTGATTCTGGGGTTGGATCTCAGGTTGGAGTAGCGAAGTGGCTAAGAAGAAGAAAAAAAAGGTGGCTCGGCGAACGGGTGCGATTAATTTACGCGCGCGGGTAGCCGAACTGGAAGAGACGCTACGGGCCATCCGCATGGGCGAAGTGGATGCCGTGCTGGTGTCCGGGCCGGAGGGCGACCAGGTTTTTACCCTGCAGGGGGCGGAGCATCCTTACCGTTTGATGGTGGAGACGATTGATGAGGGCGCCGCGACTCTCGCGGATGACGGCACGGTACTTTATGCCAACCGAAGTTTTGCCGAGATTTTTAATGTTCCGCTGGAAAAATTCATCGGCACTTCGTTGAGCGATTCCATTTCCGTGGGCGAGCACGGTTTGCTGAGCACGTTGATTAAGGATGCCAATAGCCGGATGGTGCGTGGCGAAATTCGGCTGGACACTGGAGGGCAGCGACCGAGGACCATTCGATTAACCCTCAGTCCGGTTCGCGAACAGGGCGGGCATTCCATTTGCGTGGTGGCCACCGAACTTACCGAACTGGTGGAGACCAATGAAGCGCTGCGCGTCAGCGAGCTTTCGCTGCGGCAGCTTTCCGCGCGGTTGCTGAAGCTGCAGGATGAAGAGCGCCGGCGC
>JBBRZT010000305.1:0-4621 GCA_038236395.1 Candidatus Acidiferrales bacterium | reverse complement strand
GCATTTCCACTCCCACCGCCATCGCGTCGTACAGCCGCGATCCCGAAGTCCCCTGCCGCATCCCGCCAATCGTTTTCTCAATAGCCTCGCCGTCTCCGGTAAAGTCCTGCAACTTGTCCACCGAGTCGTCGAATCCCACAATCGCAGCCTCGCCGCTTGGCCCCATCACCGTCTGCGTAAACAAAATCCCCGTCTTGCGAATTTCCGGAAATATCGCATCGATCCGCGAACTCGTCTCAACCAATATCACCACCGAAAGCGGATCGCCGCCCAGATCAAAGTGCGTGATCGCCTGCACCACCCCGTTATCCGTCACCAAAAAGTTTTTAGCATCCAGATCGTGAACCATCTTCCCGCTCACATCGCGCACCGTCACAGGCGTATTCACCAGCGCCACGCGCACCTTTAACCGCGCCTGCACTTCGGGAGGCGCCTGCTGCACCTCCACCCCCGGCTTCGGCGGAATTGGACCTTCAGGAGCCTGCGCAAATCCCCCCGCGCCCGCGCGGCTCAACGCAATCAGCGCCATCCCACAGCGCGCCGCCGTGCGCCCCGCCACGATCAATCTCCATCCGCCATGTAACACTCTTCTCACTCTCCGCTTCTTTTGCGTCCCCAGCCAGCACACAATACCAGTAGCGACTAGTAGCGCCGCACTGTCGGATTCGACGCGCTCGACCCCGCAGACGTTGCCGCGGCCATTCCCCGCATTAGCAAAAATCAGTTGTACGCATTGGAGTGAACAGTTATGCCCGCGCGACTACCAAAACTCAAACCCCGCCACGCGCCCAAAGCGCCCCACGAAGATGCCGAATTTCTGCAAAGCACACCCGCTCGCCCGCTCCGCATCCTCGCCGAATACATCCACCCCTACGTCCAGCTGAAAAAACAAGGCATCGCCGACACCATCGTCATCTTCGGTTCCGCGCGCATTCTCCCGCGCGACCTGGCTCTCGCGCGCTACCGCCGCCTGAAAGACACGCCCGCCAAAAAAATCAAGCCCGACAATCGCGCCAAACATCGCGCCGCCGTTCATCGCGCCAAAAGTCTCTTCGAAATGTCTCGCTACTACGAAGAAGCCCGCCAGCTCTCGCACCGCATCACCGCCTGGTCCATGACACTCGGCCCGCGCCCGCGCCGTTTCGTCATCTGTTCCGGCGGCGGTCCCGGCATCATGGAAGCCGCCAATCGCGGCGCCACCGAAGCCGGCGGCAAATCCATCGGACTCTCCATCGAGCTGCCCCACGAGCAATTCGCCAACGCCTACATCAGCCCCGAGCTCAGCTTCAATTTCCACTATTTCTTCATGCGCAAACTCTGGTTCGCACAGATCGCCAAAGCCCTCATCGTTTTTCCCGGAGGCTTCGGCACTCTCGATGAGCTGATGGAAATGCTCACGCTCATGCAAACGCACAAGCTCGCGGAGAACAACATCATCCTCATCTACGGCCGCAAATACTGGGATGAAGTCCTTAATTGGAAAGCCCTCGTCAATCGCGGCACCATCAACGAAAGCGAATTCAAAATGTTGCAGTTCGCCGACACCGTCGACGAAGCCTTCAACCACATCCGCACCGGCCTCGAAAAATATCACATGAAGGTTGATTCATTTCTGCAGTCCTGATGCTCAATCGCGCATCAAACGCCCTACCGCATCGTCTAAGCACCTCTAAGTGCATCGCTGTATAGCTCCCATCTGCCTCTCAAAAGTACCCTCCCCTGGTCGAGGATTTCCTCACAAGGAGACAACTAAATGAACCTGCCGCATCATTGGACCTATCATCTCGGTAAGACCGCACTCCTGGCAGCCGCCCTCACGGCCTTTGCCACCATAGGCGCACCCCCCAGTCGCGCCGACCACAACACTAATTGTCAAAAGCGAATTTCCAAAGCCGATCACAAGCTCCACGAAGCCATCGAGCATCACGGCTACAAGAGCTCCCAAGCCGAGCACGCGCGCGTTGACCTCCGACAAGCCCGCGAGCACTGCTACACCACCTACCACGAATGGTGGGATGACGACTCGCAGACCTGGCACACCGATCGCGACTGGAAGGATGAAGATCACGAGCACTACCACGAAAAGGATCGTGACCACGACCACGACAATCATCGTTAAATCAACAGCAAGTCATTCTAGCGTTTTGAAAGGCGCAGCCATCTCGGCTGCGCTTTTTTTTTGGCATGCCGTCCTAAAAACAAACGGGCGCCCATTTTTAGGCGCCCGCTGCAATTCTTGTATTTGTTAAATTATTAAATTAAGCCGCTCGTCGTGAACTCGCCGCCGTCGCCACAGGCGTCGCCGGCAGCTCCTCCGAAAACACCGCCTCGAACCTCCGCGTCTCGTCCTGATCGTGCAGCAACACTACCGGCACCACCCGAAACGAACCGTTGCAACTGCGGCAGCGTGTCGCCTCACCCTGCAAATCCTGCAAAAACCCATCCGTGAAATGATACTGCGCTCGCTCGCGCCGGGCGTTCTTCTGGCCTCGCACACCGCAGTGCGGGCAGGTATATTCCACCGTGTCGCGCTGCGGATCGCGGTCCAGAGCGGCCCAGCCCGTTCGGCGCACACCCACTACTTCCACATTACGCCGGTCCATGGCATTGCCCTCCTTGGGATCCACGTCCACAAGAGATGTGATGCGCCAGCCCCCCACTTTGTTACAACCGCCGGTTACAGCCACGCATTCCACTCAATAAAAGCCACTTATTAACGTGGGCTCCTCAAATTAGGTCTGTCCGTCGACATGATCGGGATCCGGCTCAGGTTTACGGGTGCCCGAAACGCCGAATTTACGTATGGGGATTTTGCACAGCCGCGAAGCGCAGTCGCCCGAACCGCCGCAGCGGGTCTCTAGAGGTTGTCGATCCTTCAATCATCAAGAAGAGGGTGCCGCATCCTCCTCACCTTTCAAAAGGTGCGGCCTTTGACTCTCAATTTTCCCGTAGCTCCAAATCGAATAAATTGTCGCGGTCGCGTACTGGGGTGCCCCACCTAGGTTTATGAGGGTGGGATTGTAACGTGGGATCGCCCAGGCCTTCCATTTGATTTAGCCCTCGACTTCGATCATCGCGTAAGCCACGTTCGTTCATCACCGGATCTTGGCAACCACAAAACCAAAACCCCAACCACATCATCGGGGAACTTCCCCCCACCCACGGTGTCCAACAAAGTGAGGCACGCGCGAGCCTCACATCCCTGCGAGCGCGGCGCCGGCCAACTGAAGCGCCTAGTCAGTAAAACCGGCGCCGCCAATCTCAAAGCATGCAAAAACGAGGAGGCCCGTGGTGTCTTCAAATTCAAACGCAAAAGAAATTCCCGAACAACAAAACGATCTCGGCTCATTGCGCTCCTGTCTCGTCGAAGGTGACCCCGCTCAAATCACCCGCAACCGCCGCCTGCGCCGCCGCTCCCTGTTACTCTCCGTCATCCTCCAGTTTGCCGTTCTCACGGCATTAGTCCTCGTCCCACTCTTGTCAAAAACAGAACCACTCCCCCTCGGCATCATCATGCCCATGCCGCCCTACCATCGCCCCGCCAGCCCCGCGCGTCCCGCTTCACACCCGCACCAACCCACGCCAACAAACGGATTCAGTTTCTGCCTCTCCTGTCCACCGGTACTCCCGCCCCCCGCCCCCAACTCGAATACTTCAGCACAATCTATCCAGGAACCAACCGGCGTTGGTGGCCCCATTGCTCGGAGCCCGGAGTGCCCCGGCTGCATCCCACTCGACACCGCTCGACCCGAACCCCTCATCCCTCGACCTCCCACACCCGGAGTCGTTCACGTCACCCATATCGATCCCGCATTGCTCATTCATCGCGTCGAGCCAGTCTTTCCGGCGCTAGCCGTCCAAACGCGGCACGAAGGCACGGTCGAACTCCACGCCATCATCGCCAACGACGGCTCCATCCGCTCTCTCCAAGTCCTGGAAGGCGACGCCTTCTTCTATCAATCGGCCCTCGACGCCGTGAGCCAGTGGCGCTACAAACCCACCATCCTCAACGGTCTCCCCGTCGAAGTCGACACCCACATCACCGTAATCTACAAACTCAACCACTGATCCGCAGGGGAAACCCTTGATGTTTCTCTCAGTTTTGTTTTTTGGCGGTTGCTAACAGTCGAAGGGTTAAGAGGGGGTGCCGCATCCTTTGCGCTTTTCAAAGGGTGCGGCTTTTGATTTGGGTTCTTCGTTTTCGCTTTTGATTTTTATTTTTCTACTAGCCTGGCAACCACAAGCAACGACCGCTTTTGTGGGTCGCGCCTTCAGGCGAGACATTAGCAATCGACATAAACGGGGTTCAGCCCCTGAAGACGCCAACCCCTACAACAACTCCTCTCCCGAATACTTCGCCACCGCTTCTCTCGCCCCATCCCGAATCCGAATCAAATCATGCCAGTCCGCCACCGCCGCTCCACCCTCCGTCTTCCGCGGAAAAATCGGCGCCGACAAAGTAATCGTCACATCCGAAGGTCGCGGCAAAAACGCTCCGTCCGGCAAAAACTCCCGTGTCCCCCGCAACGACACCGGAATCACCGGCGCGCCCGTCTCCACCGCCGCCTTGAACGCCCCCAGCTGAAATTGCCGCACTCCCGGCTCCCGCGTAAACGTCCCT
>JBBRZT010000304.1:0-4643 GCA_038236395.1 Candidatus Acidiferrales bacterium | reverse complement strand
TCATCGATCGCTTTTTCGTACTTGGCGTCGCCGTTCAAGGCCTGCAACGCCGAGCCGCGCACGATAGCAATGCTGTCGCCGGGAAACTGATAGCTCTTGAGCAATTCGCGAACTTCCAGCTCCACCAGTTCCAGCAATTCCGCGTCTTCCACCATGTCGCACTTGTTCAAAAAAACGACGATCGCAGGCACGCCGACCTGGCGAGCCAAAAGAATGTGCTCGCGCGTTTGCGGCATGGGGCCGTCGGTCGCTGCAACCACCAGAATCGCGCCATCCATCTGCGCCGCGCCGGTGATCATGTTCTTGATGTAATCCGCATGCCCCGGGCAATCCATGTGCGCGTAGTGGCGATTCTGCGTTTCATACTCCACGTGCGACACCGCAATGGTGATGCCCCGCTCGCGCTCTTCCGGCGCGTTATCAATCGAATCAAACGCGCGGAATTGCACCTTGGGATTGTGCTTGGACAGCACCTTGGTGATGGCCGCCGTCAAAGTGGTTTTGCCGTGATCGATGTGACCAATGGTCCCAATGTTCACGTGCGGCTTATTACGTTCGAATTTCTCCTTCGCCATGTTCCTTTATCCTTTGTTCAATGTGACTGAAGCTTTTTCCCGCCACTGATAACCGCAAAATTTCTGGAGCGGGGGACGGGATTTGAATTTACCTGCCGTAGGCAGGCCCGCAACCATTCAACCCCGTACCAGTTTCTCTCTCAAAAAATCTCTTCCCATTTCCACTTTTCAAGAATTTTTCTCTCTTACTAGCTTCTTCACGCGAATCACATTCTTCAAGATGAAATAATTCAAACGGCACTCTGGAACTTGTCGACCGGTTGTAACCCCGATTATGTTGCTCCAGTCTGCCGTTCACATCTGAACTCATACCGATGTAAAGCCAACCATCCTTCTTGCTCCGCAACGCGTAAGCGCACCACATAACAAATCCTTGGAGCGGGGAACGGGGGTTGAATTTACCTGCCGTAGGCAGGCCCGCAAACCCACTTCCTTCCCGCGCTTCAAAAAACTCTCACCCTTCAAATTCTGGAGCGGGGGACGGGATTTGAACCCGCAACCATCACCTTGGAAGAGTGAGACTCTACCGTTGAGTTACCCCCGCCCCGCGCTGCAAACTCTCCCGCCGAAATTAATTCCTGGAGCCTGGGACCGGGATTGAACCGGTGACCTCGTCCTTACCAAGGACGCGCTCTACCAGCTGAGCTACCCAGGCCAAATCCGTGTCCCGCGACCGATTTATTTTCCCCAATACGACGAGCCAACAATGATTCGCCCGCTCTTACCGCTGCGCCCCACACCGCGAATATGGTGGACGGGGGAGGATTCGAACCTCCGTAGCCCGCAAGGAGCGGCAGATTTACAGTCTGCTGGTTTTAGCCACTCACCCACCCGTCCCGGAAAGATCGTGGCAAGTCCCGCCGCTCGCAAACTGATTTCGTTCTCGACGGGTGCTGCGACAAAGGTCTTCCAGTTACTTGATAAGCCGGGTTTACTGATCCAGAACTTGCGGAATCAATTTGAAGTAAAAACACAAATAGAGCTCGTGTCAAAAGACACCAGCCCGTTGATTTTTACTGCCAGGATTCGCTCCGCCTCATTCCCCGAAAAACCCCTGCAACTTCATGGTGGAGCTGGCGGAGGGAATTGAACCCCCGACCCTCTGATTACAAATCAGATGCTCTACCAGCTGAGCTACGCCAGCACGCTCAAACCGGGTAAGAATAACAGAACGCCCCGCACGATTGCAAGCGCAGTTCCAGCACGCTGGGGGCCACCGCTGTGGAAAATCCCAGCCCCGCTCCCACCTCGCCAACCCTGCTCACTAAGGCGCGCCGGCTACCCTCGCTTTGAGATATAACGTAAACGTGAATAGCAATCCATCTGCTGCCCCGCTGAACTATGCATTCTAAAAAGAAAGCCGCGTTGGGGGTTGCCAGCAGCCTGGTACTACTGGCCGTCTTTGCCCTTTATTTTCTTTGGTTTAGATCCGCTTTGCCGGGACGCCAAGCCGTACTTTCTTTGATGCCCGGCAGCGCCGAAACGGCACTTTTCGTCGACCTCAGCGACCTGCGCCAGGCGCCCTTTTTCGCCGACCTACTCGCCTGGGCTCCCAAGCCGGCACTTGACCCGGACTACGACCAATTCCGCCACGATACCGGCTTCGACTACGAAAAAGATCTCGACAGCATCGCCGTGGCTTTTGAAAAACACGGGACGCAGCAGGTATTTTTCGCGGTAGCCAACGGCCGCTTCGATCAGAAAAAAATCAAAGACTACGCGGCGAAATCTGGCTCGGTTCAGAAACAAACGGGAACGGAGATTTTTTCACTTCCGGTTACCGGAAGCCCCGAACACATTTCTTTCACATTTCTCCGCAACGATCTGATCGCGTTTTCAAATGCCTCTGACCTCTCCTCGTTCCTGAAACCGCCGAAAACTTCTGAAAGTGCTGACTGGCATGCTCGATTCGAGCGCGTGGCCGGCTCTCCTTTCTTCGTTATCCTGCGCAACGATGGCATCGCGCAAGCCATGGGATCGCAACCCGGCGCACAAAGCCTCGCGCAACGAGCCGCAGGCGGGCTTACCTCTCCACAACTGTCTTCGTTGCTGATGCAGCTGCAGTGGCTCAGCGTCGCTGCCAAGCCGCAAAATGATCGGCTGCGAATCATCGCGGAAGGCGAAGGCTCGGAAGAAAGAAGTGCGCGGCAACTTTCCGATCTCCTGAACGGAGTCGTTCTCCTCGCGCGCGCCGGGCTGGGCGGCGTGCGAACGCAACAACCAATCGGCAGCGCGACTCGCGACGCTTACCTCGAGTTGCTGAAAAGCGTGGAGGTTTCCCGCGTCGATCGCGCCGACGCAAAATCCGTCCGCATGATGTTCGACGTCACTCCCCAACTCCTCAAGTTCGCCCCGTCAGCGACGCCTGCCGCAGCGCCGGCCCTCCGGTAGGATCAAGCGCCTCCTCCATTCGAATCAAAGGTCAGGTCCTCACCTGTCCTTTTAGTTCCTTGTAGTGACTATACCTAACTGGTAAACTTAGCCATGATCATCGCGGCCCAACCGGAATCTTGGTTCCCTTGCTCCAGATCCACAGCATTGCGCACCGCGGAAAAGGGGTCGGTGACTAGGTTTTGCCGCTCTCTTATGTGACTCTTTTTGTCTCTTGGTCTTCTTTTTGACATACCAATCCTTTGTTTTCAATAGTTTGTGGGCTCTTTTGCAAAAACAGGGGGTAGGGGTGGATGACTAGATTAGAGGTCTAGCGGCTTCAGAGGGACTTGCTGGGACGCCACCAGGAGTTGGCCTAGAAAAGCAAAACCCGCCGGGCGTCGGTTAAGCGCCTCTTCGGCCGACAAGCGCACCAGGTCGGGATTGTTGTTTTCCTGCGATACATGCGCGAGCACCAGGTATCGCGCCCGGCCATCAAAGCCTTCCGGGTCACACAGATATTCGCTCACTGCGTGATTGGAAAGGTGCCCGGTGCGGCTCAGCACCCGCTGCTTCACCACCCACGGGTAAGGACCGACTTTCAGCATGTCCAGATCATGGTTGGATTCCAGCAGCAGACAGTCGGCGTCGCGCAGATGGACTTTCACCAGTTGCGGCATATAACCCAGATCGGTGACCAGCGCCATCTTGGCGCCTTCGCAGCGGAACGTGAACCCGATCGGGTCGATGGCGTCGTGCGGAATCGCAAAAGCGTGCACTTCAATGTCGCCAACCATGAACCGCTGGCCGGCATGAATGGTTTCAATCCCCGCGATGCGTTTCCCGAAAGTCTCCGGCAAGCATCGCCGCAGCGCATCCATGGTGGGTTCCGAAACGTATAGTGGCGCCTTCCACAAACTCAACATCTGCGGCAAGCCGTTGCAGTGGTCAGCGTGTTCGTGAGTAATCAGGATGCCGTCAAGGTGATCGACGGTCAGTTCGAGAGCGGCAAGTCGCGCCAGAGTCTCGCGTTTGCCTAAGCCGGCGTCAATGAGGAGTCGAGTCCGCTCTGTCTCGAGTAACGTGAGGTTGCCCGAGCTGCCAGACGCCAGGATGGATACCCGCAAGCCGATCGAAACTCTCCACAAACCGCAGCGAAACAAGAGCGAAAGCTGAATTTCGAGAATAATGGCAGAGAGTAGTCAGCGCGTCAACGACAATGACTAAAAATGACAGAATTTTGCCATTTCCGGGAAGGATCACTGTTGAAAATAGCAGCGTCAACAGGCCAGGCGGGAGCGCTCGAGTTCAAAGCCGTTGAGGTTGCCAAGGACCGTGACGGCGGTATCTTCCGTGCGGAAATATTGTTGCGCCAGCTTTTGCAATTGCTCGCGGGTGACCACTTCGATGGATGCGAGGATTTCATCGAGCGTATAAAAGCGCCGAAAATACAGCTCCTGCCGCGCCAGGTTCGACATGCGCGCGCTAGTGGATTCCAGCGAAAGCATCAGCGAGCCTTTCAGATGATTTTTCGAGCGCGTCAATTCTTCTTCGGTAACCGGCGACTCTTTCAAATCGCGGAATTCGCTCACGATCAGATCGAGTATCTGGCCAACGGTTTCTTTCGCCGAGCCGGCGTACACCGTCAGCATCCCGGCATCGGAATAAGGCGTGAGTTCGCTGAAAATGGCGTAGGCC
>JBBRZT010000303.1:0-4643 GCA_038236395.1 Candidatus Acidiferrales bacterium | reverse complement strand
GGTTACTTCTTCGCGCCGCGACGCAGGATGAAGTAGTTGATCAACTCCATCGAGGAATTGTCCATTTCCACGTCGAAGGCTTCCACTTTATTGGTGAAGTAGTTGTAGGCCCACACCGCGGGCACTGCAACCAGCAAACCAAATGCGGTGGTTACCAGCGCTTCAGCGATACCGCCGGCCACTGCCGACAAGCCCGTCGCTTTGCTGGTCTCGATGCCTTTGAACGCGTTCAAAATTCCGACCACCGTGCCGAACAGCCCCACGAACGGCGCCGTGGAACCAATGGTCGCGAGTGCCGAGAGCCCCCGCTTCATTTCGGCGTGTACGATAGCAATCGAGCGCTCCAAGCCGCGCTTGGCTGCTTCCACCACGTCGGAGTCGGACACCTGTTGGGAGGCGGACTGAAACTCCGACAACCCGGTGGCCACCACCTTGGCGATGTGGCTCTTCTTGTTGCGTTCGGCTATAGCGATCGCTTCATCCAGCTTGCCTTCCTTCAACGCCCCGGCAACCTGTTGCACGAACACGCGCGACTGCTTGCGTGCCGCGCTGTACATCAACGCGCGGTCGATCATCACACCGAACGAATAAACTGAAAGTACAAACAAAATCCCTACCACGACGCGAGGCAAAGTGCTCATCGTCGACCACATGCTCTGCAGGCTCCACGTGCTAGTGGTGGCCGATTGCAGGAATATGGCCGCGCTTACGTACAAAGTGGCTACCATTCGTATGCTCCTTAAAGTGTTTGCTGAGATCTTTCTACTCGGCCCGCAACGCCCGCCCCTTGACCGGCGCTTACAAACCGTTTACTGGTTAAGAGAGAAAATCACGTCAATCGTGGTGTCCACTTCCACGGGTTCGCCGTTCAACTGTGTTGGCTGATACTTCCACTGCCTCACCGCGTCCAGCGCTGCCTGTACCAGCAGCGGATGCCCGGACATCACTTCCAACTGCTCGACCTGGCCATTCTTGCCGATAATGGCGTGCAGCCGAACCGTTCCGGAGATGCGCGTCTGACGTGCCAGCGGCGGATATTGCGGCTGCACTTTGTTCACCAGTTTCGCGGCGGTAACGTTGCCGCCCTGGCGAATTCTTGTTTGCGTCGGCTTGGGAGGAGGAGGCGCGGCACCTACTCCGCCGATCACTCCGCCGATGACGCCGCCCATCTGCCCGCCGGCGACACCACCAACGACTCCACCCGTCATGCCCGCGCTCATGTCTGGAGCGTCTTCCTTAATAATCTTGATGTCCTTCGGGATAACCTTCGGCGTCACCAGTTTCCCGGCATCCATCAAATGCACTTGCGGTTTCACGTGCACGATCTGCGCGATGGGCGGCGGAGGAGGAGGCGGCGGCGGCGGAGGAGCAACCAGCAGTGTTGCCATCATGGTCTTTGGCAGCGCCTCGGTATAAATCAGCGGAATCAAAATCAACACCGCCAAAAAAGCCGTCTGGAAAATCATCGACAGAATGACCGTCCATGGCTTGTTCGTCTTCTTTGGATTCGGACTCGAGACCACCATCTCGTCAAACATGGTTCCTACCTCCTCCCGGCAGGAGCAAGACGCCCTGAAGCGCCCGCACCAGCACGGGTTTTACCGGCTGCAGATCCGGAACTTGTCGCAAGACCCTGGCCGCGCCAGCGATTCCAGGCCACCACCAACGGCGCAGCGATACCAAAACTGGAGTACGTTCCTACCACAATCCCTACCACCAGGGCAAAGGAGAAAGCGCGCAGCACCTGCCCGCCCAGCAGGAACAAAACCAGCACCGTCAAAAATGTCAGCCCACTGGTCAATATCGTTCGCGAAAGCGTCTGATTGATGGACTTGTTCACCACGTCCGCAAACGATTCGCGCCGCAGCAAGCGGTTGTTCTCGCGGATGCGATCGAAGATCACGATAGTGTCGTTCATCGAATATCCAACCAGTGTCAGCAAAGCTGCGATCACCGTCAGCGATATTTCGAAATGCAGCAGCGACAATAATCCCAGGGTAATCAAGACATCGTGAAAAACTGCCAGGACGGCCGCTGCCCCGTAAACCCACTCGAATCGGAAGGCAATATATACCAGCATGCCCGCCAAAGCATAGAGGGTAACCAAAACCGCCTGCCGCCTCAGCTCCGCTCCAACTTTCGGCCCGACAATCTCCACGTTGCGAATGGCAAAAGCTCCCAGCGTATAGTTGTCGCGAACCGCGCTCGCCACGGGAGCGGTTACTCCATCCACCTTGGAAAGATCGTCGAAGCTGGTCATCACACCGTTTTTGTCGCGGTCGCGATAGTCCAGAATTTTCTTCGCCACTTGCGCATACCGGTCTCCGGCGTTGGTGCTCAAAAGCAGCGGATCGCGCTGCGTGAGAAACGCTGCAAGGCTCGTGGGAGTCGCGGCGTTGAAATCCGGCTTGCTCGAATTCGCGGTGCCGTAAATGCTCCCCAGCGCGTTCAAAATTTGCGTCTTGCTGACGTCCAGCGCCTGGTCGGCATTCCCTTTTTGTTCCAGGCTGATGACCACTTCATTCGCGTTGGGATTGGCAATGTCGCTGATGCTCTGGATTTCACTGCCGCCCAGCCCCTGCGCCGTAAGACCCTTGCGCAGCTGATCGATGTTGGGCGGCTGCGCGAAGCGCACATCCACGTTAGTCCCGCCCTTAAAGTCCAGCCCGTAGCGAATGCCGCCCTGAGAAATTATCGAAATCAGCCCCACCAGCAGCAGTACCCCGCTCAGCGCGGAGAAGTACTTGGCTTTGGACATCCAATGTATGTTGGGCTCTTTGAATAGCTCGATCATGCGCTCTTTGGCTTCCCTTCCTTAGACTCCAAGGGGTTCCCGTTTGTTCCCGGCGCGGTAGGCTGCAAAATCGTCGAACGGAGTCTTGCCCATAACCGACGTGTTTTGTATCCAGCGAACCGTGTAGTAACAGGGTCCTAGTACAGCAGAAACGGCCTAAATACTGAGCTCCGCCTGCCGGTCCATCTTCGACAGGTGGTATTGAAAAATGGTCTTCGACACGAAAATCGCGGTAAACACGTTGGCGATCAGACCGATAGTCAGCGTAATGGCAAATCCACGAATCGGCCCTGTACCGAAGAGGAACAGGAAAAACGCCGAAACCACGGTGGTCACGTGCGTGTCGATAATGGTCAGAAACGCCTTGGCAAACCCGGCCTCCACCGCCGAAGCCGCCGCCTTCCCATTGCGCAACTCTTCGCGGATGCGTTCGAACACCAGAACGTTCGAATCCACGCCCATACCGATGGTCAAAATCACGCCCGCTATGCCCGGCAACGTCAGCACGGCCCCAGCGAGCGCCAGCACTGCCAGCAAAATGATCAGGTTCAAGATGAGAGCCAGCACCGCATTGCCGCCCGAAATCCGGTAGTAGAACAACATGAAAACCATGACCACCAAAAGGCTGAGCACTGACGCCTGCACGCCGTGCCGGATCGAGTCCGCGCCCAATGACGGTCCAACCGTGCGTTCCTCAAGATATTTGATCGATGCAGGCAAGGCGCCAGCGCGCAAGACCAGCGCGAGATCGTGCGCCGATTCCTGGCTGAAATTTCCTTCGATGATCCCCGAATCGTCGATCCGTCCGTTAATCACCGGCGCGGAATAAACCCGATGCTCCAGCACAATGGCCATCTGCCGATGTATGTTCTGTTCTGTAAATGGACCGAAGCGCTTCGCCGCATCTGGAGACAAAGAAAACGTAACTTCAAACTGCCCCGGGTTGTTCGTGTTGCGATTTTCGACGGCGCTGCGCAGATCCCGTCCGGTCACCACCGGCGCTCGACTCAGCACGTACCAGACTTCGCCTACATCCGGCGCTCCGGAAGCCGTGCGCGCTTCCGACCGGCCCGGCACCAACTCGGTATTCGGTGGCAGAACGCCGCCGTGTTTAGCCAGCACCTCTGATTGCGACGTATACGTCATCGGATCTTCAACCAGCCGCAGTTCCAGTTGACCGCCGGCCTGAATCACCGCCTTGGCCCGCGTCGGATCGCCTTCACCCGGCAACTGCACCAGGATTTCGTTGTCCTTGCGCCCGTGCAATTGAATGGTCGGTTCGGTCAGCCCCAGCGCGTTGATGCGCCGCTCGATAGTTTCGAGCGACTGCGTCATCGTCTGTTCCTGGATCTGCGCGATTGCGCCGGTCCGCAGCGTCAAGGTGTAGCCGCTGGGGTCGCCCGCCGTTGGCGCCATGTCCCACACGTTGCTGTATTGCGCGCTGACGATATCCCGAAAGGCCGATAGCTGCGCCGAATCCACGTTGCGCACCAGGATGTGCGTGTCGTCCACCCGCCGGATTTCGTCGTAGTGAATATCCTTCGCGCGCAACTGGCTGATAAGCCTGTCGACGGTCTGATCGGTTTCCTGCGCGATAGCTTCCTGCACCTGCACTTGCAGGATCAAATGCGTTCCGCCCTGCAGATCAAGCCCCAGCTTGATCTGGTGGCTGAAATTATCCTTGATCTGGTGTGCCGAGGTCGGAAACGTCGGCGTGCCGATCAACACATATACGCACACCAGAATGACCGCAACGATGAACAGCGCTTTCCACTTCAGATTGGGATTCATGATTATTGGTTGAAACGCATGCCCGGAGAGCCTCGAAATTTATTTCGCATCTTCCGGC
>JBBRZT010000302.1:0-4646 GCA_038236395.1 Candidatus Acidiferrales bacterium | reverse complement strand
TGCGTTTGATACTGGGCCGGCGAATATGTTGATTGATGCGTTGGTGGCGCATTTTACGAGCGGGCGGGAGAGATTTGATAAGGATGCGCGAAGAGCGATGGCCGGGCGGGCGATTCCGGCGTTGCTGGATGAGTTGATGCGCGATCCGTATTTGCGGGTGCCGCCGCCGAAATCGACTGGGCGGGAATATTACGGCTCTGCGTATGTGAAGCGCGTGCTGGCACTCGGACGAAAGTTTCGCGCCAAGCCGGATGATTTGATTCGGAGCGCGACGATTTTTACAGCGCTTTCGGTGGTGGATGCGCTGAACCGGTTTGTTTTGCCGCGCGTGAAGATCGGTCAGCTAATTGTGTCGGGCGGAGGCGCGCTGAATCCATTGATCATGGCGCAATTGAGTGCGGCGTTGCCAAATGAGGAGGTGATTCCCTCTTCGCGATTGGGAGTGGCGGAAGAAGCAAAGGAGGCGTTTGCGTTTGCCTTGTTGGCGTATGAGACGTTTCATCGGCGTGCGGGGAATGTTTTTTCTGCTACCGGGGCGAGCGGGCCTGCGGTGTTGGGGAAAGTTTGTTATGCGTTGCCGAAGAAGTAGCCCTGCGACCGCAGCAACCATTTGCTGCGTTGTGGCAGCGATTGTGGCTGGCGGGTGCTCGCGGAGTGTGCGGGCGGATCGATCAGGTTTGGTGCTGGTGATTGAGTCTAATCCGGCGAATTTGGATCCGCGGTTTGCTACGGATGGGCAGTCGCAGCATCTGGATGGGTTGATTTTTAGTTCGCTGGTGGCGCGCGACGAGCAAATGAATCTGCGGGGAGATCTGGCGGAGTCATGGGAGACGACGGATGCGCTGACCTATATTTTTCATTTGAGACATGGAGTGCAGTTTCATGACGGGACTGCGGTGACAGCTGCGGACGTGAAGGCTACGTTTGATTTTGTTTTGAATGGGGCGAATCGGTCGCCGAAGCGCGGCGGGTTTCGGATGGTTGCGGGCGTGGATGCGCCGGACGCGAGTACCGTTATCTTTCATTTGAAGGCGCCGTATGCGTCGTTTTTGTGGAGCGTGTCGCGTCCGGCGATTGGAATTGTGCCCGCCAATGCGGGAGCGGATTTTTCGCGGCGGCTGATTGGGTCGGGGCCGTTCCGGTTTGTGAGTCAGGCGCAGGATGACGAGGTCGTGCTGGCGGCGAACGCGGATTATTTTGGGGGCGCGCCGAACATTACGCGGCTGCGGGCGAGGGTGGTGCCGGACGCGATTGTGCGCGCGCTGGAATTGCGCAAGGGATCGGCGGACCTGGAGATCAGTTCCCTTTCGCCGGATATGGTGCCGATCTTGGCGCGGCGGCCGGAACTGGGCATTTCGGAACGCGCAGGGACTAACCTAAATTATCTCGGCTTCAACATTGACGACTCAATCGTGGGAAAACGCGAAGTGCGGCAGGCGCTAGCATATGCCACGGATCGCGAAGCGCTGATTCGTTATTTGCTGCACGGGCAGGCCCGGATTGCGACGGGCGTCTTGCCACCGAATCACTGGGCGTACGAACCGAACGTCGCGCAGTATTCGCTGGATACGGCGCGAGCGGAGGCTTTGCTGGACGCGGCGGGATTTCCGCGTGGGATGAACGGCGTGCGGATGCACTTGCTGCTGAAAGTGTCCACGGAAGAGCAGGCGCGGCTGGTTGGCGCGGCGCTGCAGGAACAGTGGCAGCGCGTGGGCGTGGAGCTGGAAGTGCGGCCGCTGGAGTTTGCGACTCTGCTTTCGGATTCAGTGAAGGGCAACTTTCAGATGAATCTGCTGCGCTGGGTGGGGGCCAACAACGATCCGGACATTTTTGAATTTGTGTTTTCGTCGAAGCGTTTTCCGCCGGACGGGGCCAACCGCGGGCATTACCGGAACGCGCGGATGGATATGCTGACGGACGGGATTCGAGTAGAGATGGATCGCGACAAACGGAAAGCGCTGTGCAGCGAGGCGCAGAAGATTGCCGCCGAAGATTTGCCGTATTTGCCAATGTGGTTTGGAGACGCGGTGTCGGTACACCGGAAGGATTTGGGGGATTTGGCGCTGTCACCGACCGGGGATCTGGATTTTCTGGAGAAGGTGAAGATCGCGAATTGAAAACGCCATAAATGTGCCGTGACAGACCGCGCCCGCAAAGACAGGGTGCTGCAATCACCTGGAATCAAGAAATTTGACAGCGTGATAAAAAATCCCACCCTCAAAAAACCGAGGGTGGGACACCCTACTTCCAAGTCAGCTACTACTGAAGAAAAACACTTAGCGTCCGGCGGGCGAAACTTACTGTTTCACCATGGTCGATTTCCCGGAGGTGCCGCGCAGTTTGTCGGCAAACTCAACGGTCATGGTCTTGCCGTCCGCAGATACGGTGAACTGCGCGACGCCGATCACCTTGCCGTCGCGTTTGTCAGTTTCCTCGAAGGCGTTTTTGCTGAGGCGTTTTACCGAGACGGAGGTAGTGCCCGGGTCGCCCTGGTAAGGGGCGTCCGTTCCATCCAGTTTTGCGGAGTAGGATTGGCCGGTCGGAGAACTCATGTTCAACGTGTCGCCGTCGGCCTTCAAGGTGAACATGAGCCCGTTATCGGAAATGTTCTCGAATTTCACAGTTCGCCAGGAGCCCGAAATGGCGTGTGATCCAGCCGGGCCCTTGTCCACGCGGGTCTGCTCGCCTTTACCGGTGACGGGTTCGGCACTGGAAGCGCTACTGTCATTGAACTCGAAGGCCGCCGATTTTCCGTCGGCAGACACAATCGTTTTAGAGGTTATGACAGTCTTGCCGTCTTTTTTTTCCGTTTCTTCTATGGTCCGATCATCCACGACTTGAATGCTCACAGTGTCGTAATACGGATGGCCGGTGACTTTCTGGTCCTGTCCATCGGCCTTGATATCGAAGGGCGGGACACAGGTTTTGCAATGGTACATCCCGTCTTGCAGCAGGTACACGTCGGGTTTTTTGGGCATTTGCAGCTTGCTGAGGTCGGTCTTCCACGTACCGTCGAAGGCGCTCTGTGCCGTGGCAATCGCAGGGACGACCAGCAACAGTAAAAATACGAAACCGAGTGACTTCTTCATTGCTTTCTCCTCCCTCGTTCAACTCGAACATCTTTTCATTTGGCCCGGATCTCCCTTTTGGCGTTGAAACGGCTGCATTGTACACCCGTCGGACGCTGGCTATGATGTAGAGTATTTGCGGGCCCGGGTACCTGCTACACTGTGGCGAATTTCTGAATTACATATCGGTAATTTCAAATTCTAAGGAGATTGGCGATGGCGGATGCTGTGACGGGCGTGGAATTCAAGAAAGAGATGCGCGAGGGGAAGCCGAAGCTGGGATTGTTTTTGAATTCGCACAGTCCTACGGTGGCGGAGCAACTGGCGCACAGCGGATACGACTGGCTGCTGGTGGATACGCAGCACGGGCCGATGGGCTACGAGAAATTGTCGGCGATGCTTTCGGCGATTGCGAATGGCGGGGCCAAGTCGATGGTGCGGGTGGGCGGGTACAACGACCGGCCGGGGATTCAGCAGGCGCTGGATTTGGGCGCGGACGGGGTGCTGGTGCCGTACATCAATACGGCGGAGGAAGCGCGGCAGGCGGTGAGCTGCACGAAGTATCCGACGGCGGGAACGCGCTCGGTTTATTTTCCGCAGAGGAGCATGAATAAAGCCGGGCTGCTGGGTTATGCGGGGAACGCGAACAATAATCTGATTGTGGCGCTGCAGGTGGAAACGGCGTCGTGTATTCAGAATATGAAAGAGATTGCGGCGGTGCCGGGGGTGGATATTTTATTCCTGGGCCAGAACGATTTGTGCATGTCGATGGGTTTGTATGAGAAGTATGAGTTTCCGTTGATGTATACGTCGCCGGAGTTGGGCGCGGCGACGGAGACTTTGATTGCGGAGGCGCGGAAGAACAAGGTGATTCTGGGGATTTTTCTGTTTGGGACGGCGCGGGTGGGGGAGTTTCTGGATAAGGGATTTACGTTCATCAGCCTGGGAAATGATCTGCATCATATTTTGACGCAAGCGGGAGCGTACGTGAAGGATGTGGAGGGGATTGCGAAGGAGAAGAGCAAGAAGTGGGAGCGGAGAGCTACGGCGTTGTTCTAGGTAGCACGGGTAACGAGTGAGGTTCCCGACCAGGAAACTGAAATTAAGCCGCACTCTTCCCGGGGAGAGTGCGGCTTTTCTGTCTCTATGGCCACGACCGAGCGCACAAACCGAAATATTGCGCTAGAAAGCCGTAGCTGATAGCCTCCACGGCAAGCGTTTAGGGATTTCTGCCTTGCTGGATCGAAAATCAAGAGAGGGTTCATGAAAAATAAATTTAGTGGCTGGCATGCGCTGGCCGCGGCAGTGATTGGCCTGGTAGGCGTCGGAATTGGCTGCGGCAGCAAAGTGGAAGGTAACACCTACGAGGGCAATGGAGGCATCGTGAAGATCGAGTTCAAATCCGGCGGCAAAGCTTTTCTGTCCGCTGGTCCCGCCACAACTACCTGTACCTACACCGAGGATGGGAAAACCGTGACGATGATTTGTGTAGGGGACAAGACGGTGTTTACTGTCGAAGATGATGGAGCGTTGAGCGGGCCTCCGGATGGGATGCTGACGCGATTGACGAAGAAAAAG
>JBBRZT010000301.1:0-4660 GCA_038236395.1 Candidatus Acidiferrales bacterium | reverse complement strand
TTTGTGCAGTCGTTGATGATTGGGCGGGTAGTCGAACCGGGGAAATTTGCGAACTGGATTGCTCCGCCGATTCGCGGGATTAATGGGCAGCCTTTGAATTTTGAGTATGTGAGATTCAATTAGCGGTCGTAAGAGTGTCGAGGAACGAAAAACGTCGACGAATCGATTGTTAGCTTCTTGCTGAGCAAATCCCCACACGCAAGTTCGGCGTGTGGGGCACCCAGAATCAAATTCAACTCCGATTCAATATCAGATTCAAAATCCAAACATGCTATTCGGTGTCTTCGCGGATCATCGATGCGGATGACTGCAGGCTTAGAATTTTTTGCCAGTTGAGGATGGCGTTCCAGACCAGGCGTTGGTCACCGCGGTTCATGTCGCGGTGGAAAGGGTTGAAGTTGAAGGCGACTACGTGGCCTTTGCCGGAGACTAGATCGAGGATGGCGGGGCGACCGATTAGTCCTGTTGCGCCCCAGACTTGACCGCTTACCAGGAGCGGCGCGCCCTCGCGGTCGCCCCATTCGAGGACGATGCCGCTGCGATCGATTGGGCCGTCGAGGCAGGTCGTGCAGTAAGCCATGCGCAGCCAGGTGCGTGGGGCGTCGTAGAGCGGGAAGTTTTGGCGGAAGACTTCGGTGCGTACGGGATACCCGTAGGCGATGGGGTGATCGGGCCGCGCGAAAGTGGCGCGAATATGTGCGCCGGGCGAGCGCGTGACTGAATCCTGCGCGGCGGCTGCCGCGGCGGAGCCGCCGCCCGCAGCGCTTCGCGGGACTCCGCCTGACGAGCGGCGGACGCCGCGAACGATTCCTCCTTCGAGCGCGAGCATGGATCCGCTGCCGAGGGTGATGAGTAGGCCGCCGTTGTCGACGAAGGATTGCAGATTGGCGAGGCCGGGCCACCCGATGCCGCCGGTAATGTCGTCGGATTCGGCGGGCGTGCCGAAGCTGGGAGTTTGCGGCGTTTTTTTGAAGGGCATGGGGCCCCAGCGTTTGGGCAGGCCCTGGATTTGTTCGGCAAGCTCGAGATCGACGTGGCCGTAAAGCAAAACATCGATTTTATTTTGCAGCGCGCCTGAGCGGATGTCTTCGTCGCGTAGATAGGTATAGGGGATTCTTCGCTGGTCGAGAGAATAACGGATCCAGCCGATGGAGTCGGTGTCGGCCCAGGGAACCCACACGCCGACACGCGGAACTTTCGCCGTGTGACGCGAAACGTCAGGCGCGGCTGCCGCGCTGGTGAAATCGAGGCCAAGTTCCGAGGCGGTATCGCGAAGAGCGGGGAGCAAGCCGTCTTGCGAGCTGATGATCCAGGAGCCGGCAGGGAAGCTAGTTTCGCCGGCGCGAAATTCATGCTCGGCGATTTCTATGTTGAACTTCGAAAGCCGATAGCGCGCGGCGAATAATCCTTCCTGGCCTGTGTCTTTAAGCAGAAAGACGGGGCCTGCGCCGGAGATATTTCCTGCGGGATGCGGTTCATCTTTCAAGGGCGTGAGCGCAGCGTTGTGAATGGACGCGTCGGCGGTGGGGATGGCGTCTAGATGAAAGTTGGCGGGCAACTCCCAGGAAACATCGTCGTAAGGCTCGCCGCCTCCTTTGGGGAAATCCTGGGGAGTGAGCAAATCGACGGCGTAGTTGCGATAGGGTTGATCGAGGCGAACGACGTAAGTGCCTGCGGGATAATTTCCATCTTTAAGAGTTAGCGGATTTTGCGCGCGGCTGACTTCGATGTGTTGCGCGAGAAGGCGGCCGAGCATTTGGGCCACGCGAGTGGTGTCGCCCTGCGCGGCGGGAATGATGAAAGCGTAGGGAGCCTGGTCAAGTCCTTTGCGCCAGGAGTCATAGCGTTTTTTGTAAAAATTGCGGAGCATTTCTTTGGAGTTGCGCGCGGCGTAATCGAGCACGACGAGCGAGCCGGTCTCCTGATAATTGAGATTGTCCCGCGAGGACCACAGCACATCGGCGGAGGGCGGCGGAACGGGGCGATACCATTCGCTGGTGAGAGCGCGATTGGAAAGCGTGCGGCGCATCGTTTCGGCGGAGCCGTTGCCAAAAGTTTCGTAGCCGCGGCCGACGCTGTTGTGGTTCATGGCGACAGAATCTAGATAAAGATGGCTGAAAGCTTCACCGAAATTCCAGGTGGAGACGCCGGGCATGCCCATTGCGGTCATGGTTTGCACTTCGTGAAAACTCATTTCGAGAAATTCTGTGTAGGTGATCGGATCTATGTTGGGGTTGTAGGGGCCGGTGCCGTTCCAAGTCATCAGGAAGGGCACTCCTTCGTGGAGATCGTGTACGACGGTGGGATGCCATTCGTAAAACATGCGGTGGACACTTTGGTGGTTTCGTGAGTTTGCTGATGAGTGTCGCGATTGATATCCACGAAAGCGTATTTGGACCAGTGCGGGGGAGACATTCGCGGGAGGGTGGCGCGATCGGTTTTTCCTTTTAGATATTTGTAAAACCATTCGACGACTTTGTCGCGACCGTCGGGATCGGAGACGGGATTGATGAGCACGACGAGATTCTTGCGAATCCCCTGAATCATGGCCGTTTCGGAGGCGGCCAGGCGGTAGGCCAACTCGAGCATCGCTTCGGTGGAGCCGGTTTCGTCGGAATGCAAAGCGGCGTTGAAATAATAGATGGGGCGCGCGGTGGAGATGAGTTTTTCGGCGGCGGGTTGATCGGTGAGGCGCGGATCGGCGAGTGACGCGGTGGCGGCTTTCAGCCGGTCGAGATCGCGAATACCGGCTTCATCGGCGATGGCCAGCATTAGGATTTCGCGGCCCTCTTCGCTGCGGCCGATGGTGAAGACGCGCACGCGAGGCGAAGAAGCGGCCAGCGCGCGGCAGTAGGCGTAGGCTTTGGCGCTGTCTACAAATTCGCCGGGGGCGCCGGGGATGCGGCCGAAGAATTTCAGCGGGGAGACGACCGTGGAGGATTGCGGCAGATAAGAGACTAGCGGCGAGACGAAGCGTGGGTCGGTGGTGGCGGCGGCGATGGCTTCTGCGGAACCGGGCTCGGGCACGTCGGGGGGAGTGGATTGAGATTGAGCAGCGGCATTGGCAAACGTTTGCGACAGAGCCAAGATAAATGTGGGGAGAAGTTTCATCATGATTCTCCGCGAGAGAGCGCGGA
Source organism: Candidatus Acidiferrales bacterium (assembly GCA_038236395.1). GTDB lineage: Bacteria > Acidobacteriota > Terriglobia > Acidiferrales > UBA7541 > Acidiferrum. Next base: position 1,523 of record JBBRZT010000301.1, on the reverse strand, counting down.
GTTTATCACGGATGCAGAGATGACGAGGTGAGACAAGGGGATGGAAGCATCCGGAGGCGAAGCTTGATAGTTGCATGGTCGTCCTGCATGGAACTATCTCTACGAAACCAGCCAAGCGAGTCATTCCGAATCCCGCCGCCTTTTGGTGGGTGAGCTTGCCCGCCGTGTGTTGGGCGGGGAATCTGCTGTTTGTGGACACCGGCAAAAAATAAGGCCGCTCGGGAATGAGCGGCCCTGTGAATCGAAGCTAAGCTGCGTGCTCTGTTCAGCTGGACTTTTTTCTTGGAACTTTGGCCCCTTTTTTGCGGGCTTCGGCGAGGCCGATGGCGATGGCTTGCCTGCGGCTTTTCACCGTGCCACCTTTGCCGCCCTTTCCTGGTTTCAGGGTGCCGCGCTTTTCGCGGTGCATGGCGCTTTTCACGCTTTTGCCGGCGGCTTTGCCGTATTTGCGGCCACCGGATTTTTTTCTCGCTGCCATTGATCCCTCCTGCGATTAGAGTGTGGGCCGGGCACTCGCGGATTGTAATGTGGGAGCGCGAGAAACGATTTCAGTGGATTCGTGGATGTCGCAAACATAATTCCAGTAGGCTGAGTTATGGCACGGTTGCCGTTTGGCGGTTCTAAGCGATCGCCGACAACAAAACCCTCGAACAAATCGCTGGTGGCAATCAACAATCATATTTTGGCGATGATATTTTCGAAATGCGCTCTGTTCATTACCAAAATCCCCACACGCAAATTCGGCGTGTGGGCACCCTGAAAATGTGGCGGCGAGGCGGACTAATACAAACCTACTATTGACCGTCCGCAGAGCGCGTGGGATGTTACGCGGAACGCCGTAAGTTGCGCTTTTTCCAGCTATAAAGGGGAACTATGGCTGTCACCGCTCCAAGTATTCAAAGTGCTCATGCCAGTGTTGCCGGCGAATCTTTCTACGACAAACTGAATTCGAAATGGCACAAGCCCGCGCTACTGATTTTCATGGCCATTGTGCTCGGGCACTGGGGAGAGCACCTGGTGCAGGCGTACCAGATTTATGTGATGGGCTGGCCGCGACCGCGCGCCGGTGGAATTCTGGGCCTGTGGTATCCGTGGCTGATCAAATCCGAAGTGCTGCATTATTCTTATGCACTGGTGATGCTGATCGGCATTTGGGTTTTGCGCAAAGGCTTTACCGGAACTTCGCGCAAATGGTGGACGGTGGCGCTGGTGATTCAGTTCTGGCATCACTTTGAACACCTGTTGCTGATCACCCAGGCCACCATGCATCACAATTTCTGGGGCAAGCCGGTGCCGGTGAGTGTACTGCAATTGATCATTCCGCGAGTGGAGCTGCACCTTTTCTATAATTCCGTCGTGTTTGTTCCCATGGTGATCGGGATGTACTACCACATGTTTCCGCCGGTGGGCGAAGAGCAAGCGGCTTGCAGTTGTTCGTTGCACCAGCACAGTCTTGTCAACGCGCGAGCGGTCTAATTGCCGCCTCGCGTGCTGCGGGGTCGGACAATCTGCGCTACAGTCGT
>JBBRZT010000300.1:0-4662 GCA_038236395.1 Candidatus Acidiferrales bacterium | reverse complement strand
TTGGGGACCTGGTAGAAGACGGACAGCGCGAACTTGTGGCGAACGTCCAGGTCGGAATTGCCGCGATCCTCGTTGATCTGGGTGGTGTCCTGCGCGCGGCGCGGATTCAAAAGACTGGTGAAAAATTCGTTGGTGGAATTGTCGATGGTGTGGGCGTAGGTGTAGTTGGCGTTCAGGGTCAGGCCGTAATGCGAACGTTGGGTAAAGCTAACCGAACCGGCGTGGTAGATGCTGCTGCCGAAAGGCGGATCGGCGGTGACATTTCCCTGGAAGCCATATTGCGCATAGATGTTGGAATTAAAGTTGTTGTACGCATCGTCGGTATTGGTGGTACCGGGCGTCCAAGTTGCGGGAACGTCGGAAGCCTGGAAGAAAGTGGGCAGAGGAGTTATGCCGGCGTCAAACGCGCTGATATGGTTTCGGCGGTATTGCACCGGGAGCGACAAGCCGCGAGTGCCGAGATAGCGAACTTCGATGGTGGCGTTGCGATACATTTCGTGCTGAACGCCCAACGACCAGGTAAGGATCTTGGGCATCACGGTGTCGTCGACGAAGGAGGTTGTCAAAGCGCGCGCGTCCGCCTGGTTTGCCGGGGGAATGTAGGCCGAAGGCAGTCCGCCACTTTGGAGGAAGCCGGCGCCGCCGGGGGTGGTGCACCACGCCGGTTGGGGAGTAAGGGTACAAGCGGAGTCGGTATTCAACTCGCTTTGCAACTGCGGAGGCAGGGTGATCGAAGCGAAGTTCTGAAACTTCACGTCGTAGGCGATGCCGAAACCGCCACGGATGGCGGTCTTGCCGCTACCGGTGGGGTCATAGGCAAAACCGATGCGCGGAGCAATGTTGTTCTTATCGGTCCGGGGATCGCGGAAAGCGATTACGCCCGGGACATCGGAGATGGAATTGAGGGCCTGGTTGCTGGCTCCCACGGGATTGGTCCAGTACTCGTAGCGTACGCCCAAATTCAATGTCAGCCGGGGCGTGAATTTGAAATCGTCCTGGACAAAGCCGTAGAAGGCGCTCTGGGTGCCGAGGAAACTGCCAGTACCGGCGCCACGCAGAGTTCTTCCAGGGTTGTCGGGCAACAGGTCGTTGATGAAAGCGTCGGCAGTTAAGTATTGATTGTCGCTATTGCTGCGGGAGAGAAAAGACTGCGGATAGATAAAGTGATTGTACTGGCCGCCGAATTTGAAGCTGTGCTTGCCGTGGTTCCAGGTAATGGTATCGGACAGCTGGTAGCTATTTTGTTTTTGGGTTTGATCGTCGGCGGGACCAACGGTGACGCCGCTGAGCAAATCGTTGATGGTGATGTCCGTGGGGCAAACGGAGCAGGGGTTAACAAAACCGGAGAAGAAATAAGAATACTGCACGCGCAGATCGTTAATCAGGCGGCTGTTGATGGTCCAAACATCGCTCAAAGCGATCTTACGATTGTGCAGCGGCTCGTTTTGATTGAATTCCGCCTGCGTGGAATTGACCGGGAAAATAAAATTTGCCTGGTTCAGCAAGAAACGAGCTCCGAACTGATGGTTGCCCCTGCTGTAGTCGGCGCTGACGGAGGCGTCATGCTCGCGCTGATAGTTGGGGCTGAAAATGGTTATGTTGCCGGTGGGAATGGGAGTGCCGTTGACGATGGCCCAGCTGGCCGGGGGAGCGTCGGCGCTGGCGGCGACGGGGAAATTGTCCAAGAGATTGGAAACCGCGCTGTCCACGGCATCGGCCTTGAGTATCGCCAATCCTTCCGCGGTCGGCCCGGTAAATGCCGTGGCGTTGCCCTGGCCGTGCAGATAGGTGAATTCGTATGCGCCGAAAATGAAAAGTTTGTTCTTGACGATCGGACCACCCAGGGTGCCGCCGAGGCGGTTGTTATCGAAAGGCGGCTGGCCAGAGATCGCGTTGCTGGCGATTCCAAACTTGGTGAGATTGTCCAAGGAGTTGTAATTGCGATTCTGGTTGTACCATTCGCCGGAACCGTGCCAATTGTTAGTGCCAGTCTTGGTAACGAGAGTAAATTGGCCGCCGGCAGAATGGCCGTATTCGGCGCTGAATTGATTGGTGATGAGCGTGAACTCCGCCACGGAATCCGGTATGACCGTGGAGTTCGGTCCGGTGACTCCCAAATTGTTGTCGTCAACTCCATCGATGGTGAAATTGTTGTCGCGGGGACGAGTGCCACCGACGGAACCACCCACACCAGTTGTTCCGCCGGGTGTGGCAATCACGTTGGGAGCGAGTAAAGCCAAATTCAGCGGGCTGCCGTTCAGAACTCCCGGAGCTTGCGGCAAGCCAATGACATCCTTGGATTCGTAAGTATTGTTGAGCGTTGAAGTGGTGGTCTGAACTTCAACGGCACCGGCAACGACTTCAACCGTTTCGGCGATGGAGCCGATTTCCAGAGAAATATCGGCGAGATTTTCCTGGTTGGCGAGTACGTTGACATCTCTCTTGGTGGTGGACTTGAAGCCCTTAGCCTGGACCGTGACGGTATAGAGACCGGGAATGATACTGGGAATGACGTAGGTTCCGGCGGAAGTGGTGGTGATGTTGACGACCACTCCGGTCTGCTGATTGGTTACCGATACTTCTGCGAGTGGAACGGCGGCCTGAGAAGTATCGAGGACCTGGCCGCGCAGGGCGCCGGTGGTACTTTGCGCCTGAGCAGAATCTCCGAATCCAAGGATAAGGATCGTTGCGAGTGACAAAAGGAAAATCCCTTTTAGAACCGGCTTCAGGGAATTTCTCGTCCGCGAATTATTGATCTTCGAGATCTTCATTACTGTTCCCCCTCCGAGTGACTGAAAATTTGTTTGCCGCTGATGACTGTAAATGTGTCGAAGAAACGGCAGGTTCTCCGTCATACAAAAATCCCCGTTATACGAACAAAAGTTATCCCTGGCGGTTGTTGAATTTTCACGTTGGTATAGCAGCCTGGAAGGAGGGATGCAGATGGGAGTCCAATTTGGACTTAGCTAAATCAAATCTTTCTCACCGGCTACTCAACCTATAACACGCTTTTTTTTAATTACTTACGGACATACTTTCGAATACTTTAGCTAAGTTAAAGATAAACGCGGCCGGAGGAAGGTAACGACTGGAGATTGTTTATACAGGTTCTTCAAATGCATTCGAGATTGCGTAAGAAGGCCCGTAAATTCTGGAGGGCCATGCGGGGTTACGAATATTTTAGGAATGTGAAAAACGTGACTGTGCGGCGCGATCAGATTCTGAGGCTGGAGCAGAAATCAACGACGCATTGTTCGGCCCAAAATCTTGCGGGGCCCTTTTTGTTGGAGACGAAGGCGCAGTGTCCGCCGAACTTAGGAGCGAGCAGCGTGATGAAGGGATTTTTTTCGGCGCCGGCGGCGAGGATCGAGGAGTAGGGCACGAAGGGATCGTCCTTGGCAATCATCAGCAGGGTCGGAACCTGCAGATATTTCAGGACGCGATTGGCGGACGCGGTTTCGTAATATTCCGCGGCGTCGCGATAACCGAAATTCGGGGCGGTGATGAGGTCGTCGAATTGGCGGACGGTGCGCACGCGATCAAAACCGTTTTGTGCGTAACGCTCGGGCATGCGAGTGGCTTTGCGGCGATAGCGAGCCAACAGAGCGGTGACGAAATGGCGCTGGTAGAAATAATTATCCCAGCGCTCGAGAGCGGCGGCGCAAGCGGCCAGGTCCAACGCGGGGCACACCGCGCAAATGCCACGCAGGGCGGGAGGATAATTTTCGCGGTATTCGCCGCCCATTTTCAGGACCAGATTCCCGCCCATGGAGTAACCCACAAAGAAAATTCCGTTGACGCCGTCGCGGTTGGCGAGCTCTTCGCAGACGGCGCGATAGTCGGAACTCATGCCGGAGTTGTAGAGCGTGGGGGTGAGTTCTTCGCTGCCGCCGCAGTTGCGCTGATTTATGCGGATGGCATGGAAGCCTTTCTTGAAGGCGGCCTCGGCGATGCCGCGCGCGTAGTCGGAGTCGCCGGAGCCCTCGAGGCCATGGACGATGACGATGACCGGGGAGCCGGAGCGCTTTCCTGGCTGCCAATGGCAATGCCCCAGCAAGCGCGATTCGGGATCAACTTGAAAGAGGCGGTCTTCGGGAGGCGGAAGCGTAAATGTTCTTCGCCAGAAGACCGGGGCCATGGTCATAACATGCGCGTTGCGAAGTAGAGTGTGAGGCTCGAAATGTTTGAGGAACCGGGGCATAGCGGGTCGGGTGGTAAAGGCCGCCCGATACAATACCATGCGCTCGGCAGAGTCAGTCGGTTTCAAACCCACGGGCGATCACCAGTTGTCATGCTTTTGGTGTGGCTGAAACCTAAAACGTCAATTTTCCACTTGTCCGATTACCCGTGCCGGCTCAGATGGTCGACGCAACACTGGCCTGCAGTTTACTCGCGGGAGTTTCGAAGCCTAAGGTTTTTCTGGGGCGTTGATTCAAGCGCAGCGCGACCTGGTCGAGTTGCGCTTGGGAATGGACAGACAGGTCAGTGCCTCGCGGGAAATATTGCCGCAACAGAAGATTGGTGTTTTCGTTGGTGCCGCGTTGCCAGGGACTTTGCGGATCACAGAAGTAGACCTGCACATCCGTGGCTACCGTGAAGTCTTTGTGCTTGGCCATCTCTAGTCCTCGATCCCAGGTCAGCGAGCGTTTCAGGGTAGCGGGG